>SLNQ01000397.1 GCA_007132965.1 Gemmatimonadota bacterium
ACTCCCGCGATGCGTGCCATACCGTGTGCCTCAGCTCAACCGAGAGAATGCAATGATCGGACTCACCCCTGCCGCTGCTTGTGGCGGGGGTTCCGCTTGCAGATGATCCGGACCACACCGCGGCGGCGAACCACCTTGCAGTGCTCACAGATCGGCTTGATACTCGTTCTGACCTTCATCTGATTCCTCACCGTCCGTTCGTTGCAGAGCTTGAAAGTATAACCCTGATTTGGCCATGACTCAAGAGGCGGGCGCCGTGGCGTCGGCGGCCGCGGTGAGGATCCGCGGACTGTCGGCGGTAACCCCCACCGTGTGCTCGTAGTGGGCCGACGGCTTGCCGTCGGTGGTCGCCATGGTCCAGCGGTCCGACAGGGTCCTGATGCGCCAGGTGCCCATGGCGATCATGGGCTCGATGGCCAGGACCATGCCCTCCTTCAGGCGGGTGCCGCTCCCCGGCCGCCCCCGGTTCGGGACCTGCGGTTCTTCGTGCACCTTGCGGCCGATGCCGTGGCCCACCAGATCACGAATGATGTTGAACCCGGTCCCCCGCACCGTCTCCTCCACCGCGTGACCGATGTCGCCCACGTGCTTTCCGGGCACGGCGGCCGCGATGGCGGCGTCCAGCGCCTTCCGGGTGGTCTCCAGGAGGGCCTCCACCCGCTCGCTCACCTCCCCCACCGGGAAGGTCCACGCCGAGTCGGAGCACCAACCGTCCAGCACCACCCCGGTGTCCAGAGAGAGAATGTCGCCCTCGCTCAGGGTCCGGTCGTCCCGGGGAATCCCGTGAACCACCTCCTCGTTCACCGAGGCGCAGATGGAGCCGGGAAAGCCGTACAGGCCCTTGAAGGCGGGGACGGCCCCGTCGTGCGAGCGAATGAACTCCTCGGCGAAGCGGTCCAGCTCGCCGGTGGAGACCCCCGGCTCGATGCGCTGGTCCATCTCCCGGTACAGCGCCCCGATGATTGCCCCGCCCCGGGCCATCAGGTCCATCTCCCGGGCGGTCTTCAGCTCGATCACGCCTACGTCTCTCCCAGGTCCAGCGCCTCGTCCAGCGCCTGACGCACCGAGGCCTGCACCGCCTCCATGGTCTGATCGCCGTCGATGCGGAGCACCGGGGCGTCGGAGGCCTCGTAGTAATCCACCAGGGGCTCGGTGAGCTCCCGGTAGACCTCCAGCCGCCGGGCCACCGTCTCGGGGTGGTCATCCTCCCGGTGCACCAGGGGCGTGCCGGCCTCGTCACAGATGCCTTCCTGCTCGGGCGGGTCGAAATAGACGTTGTAGACCCGGCCGCTCTCCGGAGAGTGGCGGCGTCCGCTGATCCGCTTGTGGAGGACCTCGTCGGGCGCCTCCAGGAGGACCACGGCGTCCACCTGCCGCCCCACCTCGGGGAGCACCCGGTCCAGGGCCTGCGCCTGGGGCTCGGTACGGGGGAAGCCGTCGAAGAGTACGCCGCGGCGGGCGGGCATGGCCTCGAGACGCTCCTGGACCATGGCCACGATGAGCGAGTCCGGGACCAGCTCGCCGGCGTCCATGTAGGTGGCGGCCTGCCGGCCCAACTCGGTGCCCCGACGCTTGGCCTCCCGAAGGAGGTCGCCCGTGGCCAGTCGGTCCCACTCCAGGGCCTCGGCCAGCATGGCGCCCTGGGTTCCCTTCCCTACACCTGGAGGCCCCAGCAGGATGACCACCATTACATGTACCTTTGTCGGCCGCGGACCTTGACCCGGCCCTTCTTCATGAAGCCGTCATAGTGGCGCAGCAGGAGGTGCTGCTGGGCCCGCTGCACGGTGTCCAGCCCCACGCCCACGCAGATGAGCAGCCCCGTTCCGCCAAAGAAGAAGGTCTGGATGTCGAAGATGTCGAAGATCCAGAAGGGCAACAGGGCGATGAGGGCCAGGTAGATGGAGCCCGGCAACGTGACCCGGGTCAGGATCCGGTCGATGTACTCGGCGGTCCGCGCCCCGGGCTTCACCCCGGGCACGAAGGCGCCCTGTTTCTTCAGGTTCTCGGCCAGGTCCACGGGGTTGAAGATGATGGCCGTGTAGAAGTACGTGAAGAAGATGGTGAGCACACCGTACGTGCCGTAGTAGAGCCAGTTGCCGGGCTGGAACATCTCAGCCAGCTCGGCAATGAAGCCGGCCGCCGTGAAGGCCGCCAACGTACCGGGCACGATGATGAACGACTGGGCGAAGATGATGGGCATCACCCCCGCCGCGTTCACCCGGATGGGCACGAAGCTCTTCTGCCCCTCCTGGATGCGCCCTCGACCCACCACCTTCCTGGGAATCTGCACCGGGATCTGCCGGGCCCCCATGGTCATGGAGACCACCGCGGCCGTGACACCGATGATGACGGCCAGCAGTGCAACGGCCGCCATGGTGCCGATCTCTCCCACCATGAAGGCCTCCCAGGTGCGCACGGTGGCGCCGGGGAAGCCCTCGATGATGCTGAAGAAGATGAGCAGGCTCATCCCGTTGCCCACCCCGTGCTCGGTGATCTGCTCACCCAGCCACATGATGAAGGTCCCGCCCACCGTCAGCGCCAGCACCGTGGTGAAGGTGAAGATGAACCCGGGGTTCACCACCGCACCCTCGATGGAGCCCACGAAGACCGAGTAGCCGTACGCCTGGGCGGCACAGAGCACCACCGTGGTGTAGCGGGTCCACTGCGTGATCTTCTTGCGCCCCTCCTCCCCTTCCTTCTGCATCTTCTCGATGGTGGGGAAGACGGCGGCCAGGAGCTGGAACATGATGGCCGCGGAGATATAGGGCATGATCCCCAGGGCAAAGATGGTGGCCCTGGAGAGCCCGCCCCCCACGAACATGTCGTACACCCCGAAGAGGGTGCCCTCGAGCTGGCCGAACTGCTCCTGCAGCGCCGCCAGGTTGATCCCCGGAGCGGTGATGTGCGCACCGATCCGATAGATCAGGAGGATGAAGAGGGTGAAGAGGATCCGGTCCTTGAGCTCAGGGAACCGGAACAGATTGGGAATGGGGTTGGCCATCCTGGAGTCCCGTCAGGTCAGACGTCTTCTGGGGAGCTTTCGGTGCCGGCACCACGTTCGATGACGGTGACGGAGCCGCCGGCCGCCTCGATCTTCTCGCGGGCGGTACCGCTGAAGGCGTGGGCGCTCACGCTCACGGCCCTGCTGATCTCGCCGTCGCCGAGGATCTTGAGCAGCCGCTTCGGCGAACCGATGTAGCCCTGCTCGTAGAGACCTTCCGGCGTGACGGCGTCGCCCTGGAACTCGTCCAGGGTACGCACGTTCACCACCTGGTATTCCACCCGGTTGCGGGGCCGAAAGCCTCGCTTGGGGATCCGGCGCTGCAGGGGCATCTGGCCGCCCTCGAAGCCCGCGGGAATGCGGACGCCGGAGCGGGCCTTCTGGCCCTTGTGGCCCCGGCCGCTGGTCTTGCCCTTGCCGGACCCGGGCCCGCGGCCCACCCGCTTGCGCTTTCGGCGGGAGCCCTCGGGGGGTCGGAGATCGTGTAGCTCGGTCATGGCTCTATTGCTCCTCGACGTCGCGGACGTCGACCAGGTGCGATACCTGCTCGATCATGCCGCGAATCGCCGGTGTGTCGTTGTGGATCCGGGTCTGCTGGTGCTTGGTGAAGCCCAGCGCCCGAAGGGTCCGCCGGTGCCGCTCCGGGCGGCCGCTGGCGCTGCGGACCTGTTTGATGGCGATCTGCTTCGTCTGCTCAGCCACCCCACACCTCCAGGGCATTCACGGGAATACCCCGCTCCCGGGCCGCCTGCTCCGGCGTCACCAGGTTCTCCAGCCCGTCGAGGGTGGCCCGCACCACGTTGATGGGGTTGTTGGTCCCCAAGCTCTTGGTGAGGATGTCGGTGACCCCGGCGGCCTCCAGGATGGCCCGGACCGGTCCGCCGGCAATGACACCGGTTCCCGGTGCGGCGGGGCGCAGAAGCACCCGGCCGGCCCCCCACCTGCCCACGATCTCGTGGGGAATGGTGCCGTTGGTCAGGGGGACGTCCATGAGGTTGCGGCGGGCGTGCTCCATGCCTTTGCGGATGGCCTCGGCCACCTCGTTCGCCTTGGCGTGGGCCACCCCCACCTGACCTTTCTGGTCTCCCACCGCCACCAGGGCCGTGAAGGAGAAGCGCCGTCCGCCCTTGACCACCTTGGCCACGCGATTGATGTGGATGACCGTCTCGACCATGTCGCTCTGGCCCCGGCCCCGACCCCGCTTCTTGTCTCTCGCCATCAGAACTCCAGTCCTCCCTCGCGGGCGCCTTCGGCAAATGCCTGCACCCGACCGTGATACTTGTATCCGCCGCGGTCGAAGACCACGACCTCGATGCCTTCTTTACGGGCACGCTCGGCCAGCAGCTTGCCGGCCGCCCGGGCCCGGGCCACCCCGGCCTGCTCGTCGCCGGTCACCTCCTGCTCCCGGACCGAAGGGGACCGGGTAGAGGCGCCCAGGAGGGTCAGGCCGTTCACGTCGTCCACCAACTGACCTTCCATGTTCTTGAGCGAACGGAAGACCACCAGGCGGGGGCGCTGGGCCGTGCCCGTGACTTTGTTGCGGACTCGCCGGTGCCGCCGCTCCCGCTGGAGCTTCCGGCTGTTGCGGATCTTGGAATATTTGAGCTTTCTCACCGATCTCTCCTTGCCGTCTGCGATGTGCCGGGGCGTCAGGCGCCAGCGGTCTTACCAGCCTTGCGGCGGACCTGCTCGCCTGCGTACCGGACGCCCTTGCCCTTGTAGGGCTCGGGGGGCCGGAGGGCGCGCAGCTCGGCCGCCACCTGTCCCACCAGTTGCTTGTCGATGCCCTTCACCACGATCTGCGTCTGGCTGGGAGTCTCCAGCTCGATGCCGTCGGGGGCCGGGTAGTCGATGGTGTGGGAGAAGCCCAGGTGGAGCCGCAGGCCCTGGCTCTGCTTCTCAGCCCGGTAGCCCACACCCACGATCTCCAGCGCCCGCGTGTACCCTTCCGTAACCCCCTCCACCATGTTGGCGATGAGGGAGCGGGTGAGCCCGTGCAGCGCCCTGTGGCGCTGGAGGTCCGAGGGTCGGGCCACAGTAACCGCGCCGTCGTCCACGCTCACCTGCATCTCAGCGTGGGGGTTGAAGGTGAGCGAGCCCTTGGGCCCCTTCACGTGGAGGGTGCCGTTTTCCAGGCGGGCCTCCACGCCCTTGGGGAGCTCCACCGGGTTGTTGCCGATTCTAGACATGGTATTCTCGTTCGTCGCCGTTACCAGACAAGAGCCAGGACTTCGCCGCCCACGCCCTTTTGCCGGGCGGTGCGATCCGAGAGGACCCCGCTGGAGGTGGAGAGGATGGCCATTCCGAGCCCGTTGCGGACCCGGGGAATGTCGCCGGCCCCCACGTACTCGCGTCGGCCGGGCTTGGAGACCCGCTCCAGGTTGCGGATGATCGGGTCGCCGTCGTGGTACTTCAGGTAGACCCGAAGCACGCCGTGGCGACCGTCGTCCAGAACCTTGTAGTCGTAGGCGAAGTGATTCTCCTTGAGAATCCGTGCGACCTCGACCTTGAGCTTGGAGACGGGCATGTCAGCCCAGCGATGTCCCGCCTGTCCGGCGTTGCGGATGCGGGTCAGCATGTCCGCTATGGGATCCGTCATCATGGCAGTGTCTTTTCCTTTACCAGCTGGCTTTCCGGACGCCGGGGATCTCGCCCCGCAGCGCCTTCTGCCGGAAGCAGATCCGGCACAGTCCGAACTTGCGCATGTAGGCGCGGGCGCGGCCGCACCGGTTGCAGCGGTTGTAGTCGCGCACGCCGTATTTCGACTTGCGCTTTGCCTTCTCGATCAGAGCCTTCCTGGCCATTGCCTCTCCCCAAACCTGTTGTTCGTCAGTTCGATGCGATCTGCACCGGGGTCTCTCCGCGGAAGGGGAAGCCCAGCTCCCTCAGGAGCGCGTAGGCCTCGTCGTCCTTGTCCGTGGAGGTCACGATGGTGACATCCATCCCGTGGACCTTGTTCACCTTGTCGTACTCGATCTCGGGAAAGATGATCTGTTCTTTGATGCCCAGGGTGTAGTTCCCCCGCCCGTCGAAGGAGCGGGTGGGAATCCCCCTGAAGTCCCGGATCCTGGGGATGGCGGCGCTCACCAGCCGATCCAGGAAGTCGTACATCCGAGCCCGGCGCAGCGTCACCGAGACCCCCACCGGCATCCCCTCCCGGAGGGAGAACCCGGCAACCGACTTGCGGGCGCGGGTGATCACCGGCTTCTGGCCAGTGATGGTGGTCACTTCCTCCAGGACCGAATCCAGGAGCTTCTGATTTCGGCTGGCCTCGCCCAGCCCCACGTTGATCACCACCTTCTCTACGTAGGGGATCTCGTGGATGTTCTCGAGGCCCAGGTCCGCCATGAGTGTGGGGCGGACCCGCTCCCGGTAGTATGTCTGCAGTCTCGGTGCCATCGGTCTATGTCCGTCGTTTCCCGGCTGGTTGCTCACGGCCGGGGAATGGGGTTTCCGGTCTTCACGGCGATCCGCTCCTTGGTCCCGTCCTTCAGCTCCTTGATCCGAACCCTGGTGGGCTCGTCGGAGGCGGGATCCACGAGCATCACGTTGGAGATGTCGATGGGCGCCTCGAAGGAGATGATGCCTCCCTCGGGCTCCTCTTGCGTGGGCTTCTGGTGGCGCTTGCGCATGTTCACGCCCTCCACCACCACCTGACCCCGCGCCGGGTGGACCCGCAGCACGGTGCCCTCCATCTCGCGGTAGTTGCCCCGGATCACACGGACCCGGTCGCCCTTCACGATATGACTCTTGCGCTTGGCCCTGCGGGCCTGCTTCACCTGCTTCAGGGTGGCCATTACAGCACCTCGGGTGCCAGAGATACGATCTTCATGTACCGCTTCTCCCGGAGCTCTCGGCCCACGGGGCCGAAGATCCGCGTCCCCCGGGGCTCCCCGTTGGGATCAATGAGCACGGCCGCGTTTTCGTCAAAGCGGATGTAGGAGCCGTCGTTACGGCGCATCTCCTTGTTGGTGCGCACGATGACGGCCCGAGCCACCTCGCCCTTCTTCACGCCGGCGTTGGGGATCGCCTGCTTGACACTCACCACGATCACGTCCCCTACGCGGGCGTACCGGCGGCGCGAGCCGCCCAGCACGCGAATACACTGCGCCCGCTTGGCGCCCGTGTTGTCCGCAATTTTCAGGACCGATTCCTGCTGGATCATCGATCTATCTCCTCGTGAGTCCCCGGTGAAGGGATCCGTTGTAGGTCAGACCTGCTCGGGGCGCTCCACAAGCTCAGCCACACGCCACCGCTTCAGCTTGGAGAGGGGGCGGGTCTCCTGGATCCGAACCACGTCTCCCACTCGGTACTCGTTGTTCTCGTCGTGGGCGTGATGCCGGTTGGAGCGGGTCACCGACTTGCCGTACAGCGGATGGGCGAAGCGACGCTCCACCTCCACCACCACGGTCTTGTCGGACTTGTCGCTCACCACCACGCCACGGCGCGTCTTCCGGCCTCGCCGGCCGCCGGGCCGGGCTGGTGGGCCGGCAGCGGCCTCGGTGTCGGCGGCTGCCTCGGTATCAGCAGCGGCCTCGGCGTCGGCAGCCGTTTCGGTATCGGCAGCCGTCTCGGCCTGGCCGGCACCCTCGGTGTCTGCCTTCTGCTCCGCCTCGGCGGCCCCTTCGCCGGCCTCGGCGTCCGGGGTCTTCTCGGGTTCCGTCGTATCGGTCTTGGTCATCTCAGTCTCGCTCAACCTTCGGTCTCCGCGAGCTCACGCTCCCGGAGAATGGTCTTCATCCGGGCAATCTCCCGGCGGATCTGCTTGGGCAGCTGCGGGTTCTCGAGCTGCATCATGGCGCTCCGGAACCGGAGCCTGAAGAGCTCCTCGCGAAGCTCGTCCATCCGCTCCTCGATGTGGTCCCGGTTCATTTCACGGATATCTTGTGCCGTCAACATCTCATCAGCCTCCGAGCTGCTCGTCGCGGACCACGAAACGGGTCTTTACCGGAAGCTTCGCCGAGGCCAGGCGCATGGCCCGCTCGGCGATCTCCCGCGGAACGCCCTCCATCTCGAACATCACCCGGCCGGGCTTCACCACGGCCACCCAGCTCTCCGGGTTCCCCTTCCCCTTCCCCATCCGGGTCTCGGCCGGCTTCCGGGTAATGGGCTTGTCGGGGAA
>SLNQ01000138.1 GCA_007132965.1 Gemmatimonadota bacterium
ACCCACACTTCCTGCAGACAGAGCGGAGGGGGTGCGAGAGGGCATGCGGGGGTGAGTGCCGGCCGCGGCGGTCTGGTTCAGGTGCCGGTCACGCGAGCCAGCCGCTCCTGCCAACGATGGAACCGGCGGGCCAGAAGCGCGGCACCAGGGTCATCCCGTCCACCTTTCGCCAACCGCACAGCAAGGGGGGTGTAGACCTTACGAGCCAGTTCGACTCCCCGCGCAAGTGCGGGACGGCCGGGCTCCACATGCAGGTGTCGGAGCTGATCCAGCACTTCACACAGAGCCAGGCGCAGGTGCTCGGGCGGGAGAGCCACCAGGTCTTCCAGCAGGATCGCATCCTCCGCCGCGTCCCGCCCCTGTCCTCGACCCCTCACACCAGACCCGGAAGCCAATTCCTGTTCACCCGAAGGAGGCCCGGCCTCCTCGTGCTGCTCGCCTTGGCGCGGTTCACACCACCAGCTTGGCCGCGGGATCTCCTGGAGGAGCTCGGTGAGCGTCGCCTTCCGGGGGCCTCGACCACCGGGCCAGTGTGGGCGCGAAGGAGTCAGCTCAGGAAAGCGCGACTCAAGCAACGGCGCTACCGTCAAGGGCTCCGGCTCCGCCCCTCCCGCTTCCAGGAAAAGGATCAGGGTACGGGCTGGGTGGAGAAGCCGGTGGTCATGGGCGTCGTCCAGCTTCGAAGCCCTGAACATGAGCGCCAGCTCCGCCATCTCCATCACATGCTTGCGGACCGCCGAGCCCAGCGCCGCTCCGGCGGGAATTCCCTGCACCTCCCGTTGGAGGCGACCGAGCATTTGTCTAGCCCGCTCCCTCGGGTCTCCCGAGCGTGGCGGGCCGCTCAACGGATTCCCGACCCGGCTGTCGGGTGCTGCCTCGGGGACCATTTCAGCATGGGGCTATACTACTTGTCGGACCTGGGCTTTCGGGTCATGACGGCTCCTCCGCTGTTCGTCACTTCGCATGGCCGGACAGGTCATCCGACCACGTCCTGCGCAGGTGCGACCGAGTCCGTTCGATGGCCTTGGTCAGGTCGGAAGATTCGGCCCCGAAGGGATGGCCGGCGCCAAAGGTGTGGCCGGCTCCGGGGATGAGTTCGAGCTCAGCGGAGGCTGCGACGGCGTGAAGCTTCCTGGCCTCTTCCACCGGGACCGATTCGTCGCGGGTGCCGTGGATGATGCACCAGGGCACCCTGATCCGTTGGGCAGCGGCCTGGATGTCCAGGCGAGAGCGGTGGCGCTCAAGGTCTTCGAGTAGACCGATGTCCAACGGCATGTCCTGGCCGGTTCGGGCGTTCGGTATATGGATGCGACCTTCTCGTCGCCATTCCTCCTTTACCTCGTCACCCCACCGATCGAAGCTGGCCACAGCCGCCCAGGTGATGAGGGCGTCGATGGTATCACTCAACTCGGAGGCGGCCAGGATGGCCGTGCCCCCGCCCCGAGAGTGGCCCAGGAGCGCGATCCGTTCCGGGGCCGGGGCCGGCAACTGTCCACCCTCCAGTGCCTCCACCACCTGCGCCACTTCTTCCAGCTCCCTGGTAAAGGTGTTCTTCGCGAAAGCCTCCAGCTCGTCGAAATCCTCACCCCCGGGTCCCACTCCGTTTCGGGAGAAGTCGAAGGTGATGGCCGCGTGACCCGCCTCCGCCAGGCGTCGGGCCAGATGGGGGAAAAACCCCCATCGCCGGAAGCCCTTGAACCCGTGAATAATGACCACGGCGGTACGCGGCGGCCCTTCTCGGGCCGACCCCTTGTGGCGGTGTGTGGAGGGACCCTGCTGGTGGATGGCGGGATGCTGCCGGTCGGTGCTGGAATGCTGCCGGTCGGTGCTGGGATCCTGGCCCTCTTCCGAGTGGGCTATGCGCATCTCGCCGTGGATCTGCTCGCCATCGGGTCGCGTGAGGGTAAAGGGATACTCCTCCATCACGGCTCCTTTTGCCAGTTCACGTCTTTCGCTCCAGCCCGGTGATTCTCCAGCCGTGCAAGCACGAAGAGCAAGTCTGACAATCGGTTGAGGTACCGGATCGCAGACTGGATGTCACTGGTCTCTTCACCCAGTGCCACCACGCTGCGTTCACAACGTCGGCATACGGTCCGACAGACGTGCAGCTCGCTGGCAGACGGAACTCCGCCGGGCAAGATGAAGACCTTCAGCGGAGGCAGTTCCTGCTCCGCCTCGTCCATCCACGCCTCCATCTCGGAAGGGCGGCCCTCGGGCAGGGGCGGGAGGTCCGGCCGGGTTCGACCCTCTCGGGCCGGGGGGGTTGCCAGGTGCGAGCCCAGCGTGAAGAGGTCGTGCTGTACAAGGGCAAGGCGTCGGTGGCTCTCCGGGACCTGTATCAGGGTGAGTGCCCGGCCCAGGAAGGAGTTCAACTCGTCGACGCTGCCGTAGGCCCGCACCCTGGGGTGGTCCTTCGGAACTCGCCCGCCGCCGAAGAGTGCTGTGTCGCCGGTGTCGCCGGTTCGTGTGTAGATCTTCATGGGTCCTCAGTCGATGTAAGAGCGGGCGTCCGGCGCCCGAACACCGGGACTTGGGTGGCGGTCCGAGGTCAGAGAGACCTGGGGCCGCAGGAACTCGGGGCACGGATTCCGGGCCCAAGGGCCGGAGTATGAGCCGGGCCGGGCCTGACTCGGTCCGGGTGTGAGCCGATCCGGGTCTGGGTCTGACACCGTCCGGGTCTGACTCGGTCCGGTACGGCGCCGTCCGGGTATGACGCTGGCCGTGTATGAGTCCACCCGGGTACGGCGCTGTCCAGGTACGGTGCCGTCCGGGTGTCGCACGGTCTGGGCCGCAGAGGGTCCGGGTGTGGCGGAGCCACGGCACGAGGCCATCCGCTCAGGAGCGGCCCGTCCACGGGGCCCTCAGGGCGAGGGGCGATCAGGGCACAAAGGGAACCGCCCCCGGTCCAGTGCTGAAATAGTCCCTGATGAGATCCTGAAGTTCCTCGAAGTGACCGTCGAAGAAATGGCCGGAGCCGGCGATACGGTGCAAGGTGATGTCCCCCTTCAGCTCGGAAAGAGCGGCAGCCACCTCTGGGCCTCCGCCGAACTCGTCCTCTTCTCCCTGCACGATGAGCGTGGGCTTCGTGATGCCACCCAGGAAGTCGTAGTCGAAGAGGCTCACGGCCAATCCGAGCCCCAGGAGCGCTCGCACTCGTTCTTCCTCCACCCCGACCCGGAGAGCAACCCGCGAGCCGAACGAAAATCCGCCCACCAGGAGTGGGAGCTCCGGATAGGCGTCCTCCAGCCAGTCCAGGGCCGCCCTCACGTCCTCCTGCTCGTCCACCCCCTCGCCGTAGGACCCGGTACTGGTCCCTACACCGCGAAAATTGAAGCGCAGGGTGTGAAACCCCACGTCACTCAGCGCCTGAGCGCTTCGAAATACGGCCTTGCTGTGCATGGTCCCTCCGTGGAGGGGATGCGGATGGCAGATCACCGCCGTCCCGCGGGCCTCGCCTTCGGCATCGCGGAGATTGGCCTCCAGTTGGCCGTGGGAGACCGGAATGTGCATGGGAAAGCTCCGTTGGTTCGTCGATCTGGGGTCCGGTGCTCGTCGATCTGGGGTCCGGTGCTCGTCGATCTGGAGTCCGGTGCTCGTTGGTCTTCGGTCCAGTGCTCGTCGGTCTGGGATCCGATGCTCGTCGGTCTTCGGTCCGGCGCTCGTCGGGCTGGAGTCCGGTGTTCGTCGCGTTGGGGTCGGAGCACGGGGACGGACCGAAACGGCGGAGGTGGACGACCCCGCCGGTACCGTCTGCCCGATCCATCTTCCGCCTGCTATCTTCATTTGGGTTCGGGAAGGGGTCAAGGCCGAGCGGATGGCGGCGTTGTCGCCTCCCACATCAACGTGGATCGCCCAGGTCCCTGGTGGGTAGCCCATATCCCGGGAACGGCCCGCAGAACACCGGACCTACCCACATCTTGTCTTTGTAAGCGTCCGCAAGGGGGGCCACGTGAGCGACTCCGAAGCAAAGCTGGCTCGGAAGGCCAGTGAACGGTACTGGGAGTCCGATGAGAGCGTGAATGGGATCGCGGAGCGGTTCGGGATCTCGAAGGGCCGACTTTACGATCTGCTGAGACCCTTCCCCGTGGAGGGGTCGTGCCCGAAATGTGGCGGCACCCCCCCGGCCTTTCTGAATCGGACGGCCAGAGACCGCGGCCAGGTGAGCTGCCTTCTGTGCGGGTGGGAGGGAGAGTTTGAAGCACTGGGAGAGGCCCCGCCCCTCGAGGAACAGGAGTCGCTCCGCCCGCCAGTTCCCCTTCACCGAGGCTCGGCGAGGGAAGTCCCGTCGCTGGTGGGCCTGGGAGGGGTACTGGTGGGGCTGGCCCTGGGCATCGTCCTGAGTCGCATGCTGGATCGCTGACGTCGGTTCGCCTCTCCCGGACGCCTGCCCCGGAGGGCCCCCGACCCGGGAGGCTTCGGGTCCGGAGTCGCCCCGGGAATGATCGGCCGGTGATCGGCCCTGCTCCCAATCCGAAGGACCGCCCTCCCGCCCTTCAACCATTCCATAGAGACCCAAGGAAGTTCACGTGAAGTCCCAGGAGACCGTCACTCCGGAAGAGGAAGGAATCCCGGATCAGCAGCCCCGGAGCGTTGAGGAGCGCTTTGCCCGCCGGGTCGAAATGCACGTCCCGAACCGTCACAACCCCCGCCTTCGAACGGTCATGGAGTGGGCAAACGGAAACGACGAGCTCTACGCGGCCTGGGTCAGCTCGAACGTGAACGCCATTGAGCGCCTCGGCATGACGGACCATGGTCCGGTGCATGTGAAGATCGTGATGAACATCGCCGTGCGACTCATCCGGCTCCTCATGGAGGGAGGCGTACAGCCCTCGGTCTGCACCCACTACGGGCTGGACCCGGAAGATGCGGAGGTCGTGGTGGCCCTGGCCTCACTTCTCCACGACGTGGGCATGGCCATTCACCGGACGAACCACGAGGAGTATTCCCTTTTCATGGCTCGGGACTTCCTGAAGAGCCTGCCGGAGGACCTGTATCCGCCCCGTGTGATGGCGATCCTGGAGAGCGAGGTCCTTCACGCAATCATCGGGCATCGGACCGGAGGAACGCCCCTCACCCTGGAGGCCGGCGTCGTGCGGGTGGCCGATGCCCTGGACATGGCCAAGGGCCGCTCGCGCATTCCCTTCGAAACCGGATCCATGAGCATTCACTCCATCTCCGCCGCCGCGGTGGAGCAGGTGCACTTGGACGCCGGGGACGAGAAGCCGGTTCGCATCTCCATCGAGATCAACAACTCGGCCGGCGTCTTCCAGCTCGACCAGCTCTTCAGGGAGAAGCTCCGGGGCAGTGGCCTGGAACCGCACCTGGAGCTGAGTGCCTTTCTGGGCCAGGATTCGGAAAAACGCCTCTTTCGCCAGTTCACCCTCTGACCCGACCGTCAATGTTTCCCATGCACTCTGTATTGAGCCTCTGCGCCTCCATCGTCCTGCTGAGCCTGGCAGGATGTGGGGAGAACGCTGCGCCAGGGGCGAACGACTCCGCAGCCCAGGACCCATCCCCTGAGGTTCAGGCGGCGCCAGAGGCGATGCCGGCCGACACCGGCGAGGCCCAGGAGCGCTTCGATCTCACCCGGTTGGGGTTTGATGACGGAGATCCGGAGGAGGCCGTAGTGCACGTCATCGAATTCAGCGACTTCGGCTGCGTTCACTGCGCCAACTTCCACATGAATGCGTATCCGGAGCTCTACGAGGAGTTCGTCGCCGCCGGTGACGTGGCGTGGAAGTACATTCCCATCAACCTGGCGGGCTTCCCAAACTCTCGGGAGGCGGCCATCGCCGGGGAGTGCGCCGCTCAGCAGGAGGAGTTTCCGGCCATGAGGTCCCGCCTCTTCGAACTCCGGGAAAGGTGGATGGAGAGTGACGACCCCGAGGCTCTCTTTGTGGCTGAAGCCCGGGAGGCCGGACTGGAGGTGGAG
The DNA here is from genome assembly GCA_007132965.1 of Gemmatimonadota bacterium. GTDB lineage: Bacteria > Gemmatimonadota > Gemmatimonadetes > Longimicrobiales > Gaopeijiaceae > PWLA01. Next base: position 5,933 of record SLNQ01000138.1, read on the forward strand.
GCCTTCCAGGCCTGCCTGAGCGAGAGCGAGTCTGCCCGCGAACGGGTGGACGAGGGCAGCCGGGTTGCCCGTGCCGTGGGCGTGACCGGAACCCCCACGTTCGTGGTCCAGGGGCATCCGGTCCAGGGCGCCCCACCCCTGGAGGCATTTCAGGAGGTCCTGAGGGAGTTGGTGGCCGAAGCTCGAGACCCGGGGCGCTGACCGGGAGTCCGATTCGTGGGTCCTCGCCCCCATGTGATCCCATCCCTCCCATTGGCGGCGGCGGCGCTCATGGTTCTTACCGCGTGCGCCACCACCTTCCTGCCAGGAGGCGGTCCGTGCCGTTCAGACGGTCCCATTGTCGCCCTTCCGCCCGAGGTGCCGGAAAGCAGCGGCGTGGCCCCCGGGGTCCTGGGTCCCGACGACGTCCCCGGGTCCAGCTTCTTCTGGACCCACAACGACTCCGGCTGGGACCCGGTCCTCTTTGCGGTGAGCCTGGACGGAGAGCTCCTGGGTGAGGTCCGTGTGCAGGGAGCCGCCAACGTGGACTGGGAAGACCTGGCGGCGATGGACTGGGAAGGCATGCCGGCCGTGAGCTGGAAAGGCATGGCCGCGGTGGACCGGGAAGACTTCTCCGCGGCGCCCTGCGGCAGCCAGCGGTGTCTCTACATCGCCGACACCGGTGACAACCTGGAACGCCGTGACGATCCGGCGATCTACCGGATTGCCGAGCCTCACCCCAACGACTCGGTTTCCCTGCCGGCCCAACGCTTCCCCCTGCGTCTGCCCCACGGCCCAAGGGACATCGAGGCAATGGTGATCCTTCCCGGCGAGGAGCTCCTTCTCATTACCAAGGGACGAAACCATCCGGTGGAGGTGTATCGGTCCCCGGGCCCGCTCTCTGACGCGCTGGCCCGGACCGCGGACGGAGCCATTCCCCTGGAGCGGGTACAGCGCCTCACCACTTCTCCCCCCGGGCTGCCCCGCATGGTCACGGGCGCCGGGGTGGATGCCCGCGGCTCGCTGGTGGCGGTGCGAACGTACGAGACCCTCCACTTCTACCGGCTCGAGTTGGACTCTCGGGACGGTCCCCTGCTCCCGGTCTCTCCGGGAACCGTCAATCTGCGAAGCCTTCGGGAGCCCCAGGGGGAGGCCGTTGCCTTCGTTCCCGCGGACGGCGACGGAGTACGACGGTTGGTCCTCACCAGTGAAGCGGGACCGTGGGGCAGCCAGGGCCAGATGACGACGCTGCGCTGCGAGCTCCCCTGACGAGGCCCCTCCGGCGCTTCAGCGCGGGGGGCCATCCAGAAGCCGAAGCATCCCGGACGGGTCCTCAAAGACCCATGCCCCCAGGCGGCGACCTTCGTGGCTGAACGGCTCGCGCTCGTGCTGCTTCTTGGACCACAGGACGGCACCGGAGGGCATGCCCAATGCTTGTGCAGCCTGGAGGTCGGTCACCGAGTCACCCACGTACATGAGGAGGCTCGGGTCGACCCCCAGCGCATCCACAGCCAGGCGCAGGCCTGCGGGATTCGGTTTGGGGTGCGGCACATCCTCGTCGAAGACCCGGACGTCGAAGGCGCCCAGTTCGACCCGGGGTCCCGTGACCCGCCAGGATCGACGGCTCTTCCCCGTCACGAGGCCGATGGGAACGTCCCTTCTGCGCAGCTCCCGTAGCAGCTCCCGTACCCCGGGGTAGATCCCCTCGAATGATTGGTCGTGTCGGGCCTCGTAGGCGTCGTAGAAGCGTTGCAACGTGCCTCGGATGTGCGCCTCTCCGGCCAGGTCCCGGAGGAATCGCCGCTCGGCGCGCGGCTTGTGCGCCATGATCTCTTCCTCGGAAAGGCGCTCTCCCAGTACCGGCTCCAGGGCATCGGCGAAAGACTCGATGTAGAGCCGGCGCGTGGCGATGAGGGTGCCGTCCAGATCGAAGAGTACGCCCTTCAGCCGACCACCCGGAAGGTGCGACATACCGGTCAGCCCCAGACGTCAAAGGGATCGACGGGATCCCCGCCCGCTTCTTCATCGGGCCTGCCCGGAGTCGCTTCATCCGGCTCGTCCGGCGCCGCTTCCTCCGGTCCAGCCGACGCCGCTTCATCGGGCCCATCCGGGGTGTCCGCTTCCGGGCGTCCCTTCCGATCAGCCAGGTAGAGGGCCAGCATGGCGCTGATCTCCCGGGCCAGCTCGCCCGGTCCGTCTCCTCCCCCCTC
>SLNQ01000220.1 GCA_007132965.1 Gemmatimonadota bacterium
CGGCGCCTCCCCGGATCCGGGCCATGGGCTCGAGGCCCAGCGCCCGAGCCCTGTCGGCCTCCACCACCACCAGGGCGGCTGCGCCGTCGTTGATTCCGGAGGCGTTGCCGGCGGTCACCGTGCCGTCGGTCCGGAAGACGGGTCGGAGGCGGGAGAGCTTCTCCAGGGTGGTGTCCGGTCGGGGGTGTTCGTCGGTGCTCACCGTGACGGGGTCGCCTCGGCGCTGCGGCACTTCCACCGGTGCGATCTCGGCGTCGAAGCGCCCCTCCTCCATGGCCCGGGCGGCGCGGCGCTGGCTTTCCATGGCAAGCGCGTCCTGCTCCTGGCGGCTGATGCCGTACTCGGCTGCCACCACCTCGGCGGTCTCCCCCAGTCCCATGGTCCACTCCTCGGGGAGGGACGGGTTGGCGAAGCGCCACCCCAGCACCGTGTCGGCCATCTCGGGGGTGCCCCGGGGATAGGCGAAGGCCGGTTTCAGCAGGACCCACGGGGCCCGGCTCATGCTCTCTACGCCGCCGGCCACGAAGACCTGGCCTTCGCCGGCCCGGATGGCGTGGTACGCCGAGAAGACGGCCTGGAGCCCCGAGCCGCAGAGGCGGTTCACCGTCTGGCCCGGAACCGTCACCGGGAGCCCGGCCCGGAGGAGCCCCATGCGGGCCACGTTCCGGTTGTCCTCACCGGCCTGATTGGTGCACCCCATGATCACGTCGTCCACCTGGGCGGCCTCCACCCCAACGCGCTCCAGCGCCTGGCCGATGACGTGGGCCGCAAGGTCATCGGGACGTACCGGGGCCAGGACGCCGCCGTGGCGGCCGATGGGGGTCCGGACGGCGCTGACGATCCAGGCTTCGCTCACAGGTGGTGGCTCCATGGGTGAAGGGGAAGAGCTGACTGCTTGGGCGGTGCGAATATTCTCCCGGTCCGGGGGAATGTTCCGACCCGCGTCCCCCGCGCCCCCGGGACACCGATTCCGCCTCGGGGATGGACGAACGGGAGGGAGGGACCCCAGATTGGGAAGAATGTGGAGTCCGTCGAGGATGGCGGCTCCCGTTCATCGAGCCTGTGGAGGCCCCCGTGGATCAAGCTGCCCAGACCCGCTGCCCGTCGATCCTCTCGCCGTCGAGCCGGTCCGTCTCCCCGCCGCGCGGCCCGGGCGGCCTGTGCCGACTCCTTCCGGGGCTCCTGGTCCCGCTCGTGCTCCTGGCCGCGGGATGCGGGCCCGACGGTGAGCTGTGGCGGGGTGAGGCCGACACCGCTGCCCGGGCCATCACCCCGGAGCGGCTCATGGCCCACGTCCAGGCGCTGGCCTCCGACGCGTTCGAGGGCCGGCAGCCCGGGACCCGGGGCGAGGACCTGACCGTCGACTACCTGGAGGAGCAGTTCCGGGAGATCGGCCTGGAGCCGGGCAACCCCGACGGCAGCTACGTACAGACGGTCCCCCTCATCAGCTACACGCCCCGTCCCTCGGCTCGCTTCCAGGTGGCCGGCGAAACGCTGGAGCCCTCCTTCCCCGACCAGTACGTGGCCCGGTCTCGCCACTTCGAGCCCGAGACGGTCCTGGAGGACTCGGAGCTGGTCTTCGTGGGCTATGGGGTGGTGGCGCCGGAGTACGACTGGGACGACTACAAGGGCCTGGAGCTGGAGGGACGCACCGCGCTGGTGCTGGTGAACGACCCGCCGGTGCCCCACCCCGACGACCCGGAACGCCTGGATCCGGACGTGTTCCGGGGTGAGGCCATGACGTACTACGGTCGGTGGACCTACAAGTACGAGATCGGCGCCGAGTTGGGGGCCGACGCCGTCATCGTGATCCACGAGACCGGCCCGGCCGGTTATCCCTTCGACGTCATCAGCGGGGCCTTCGGCGGAGAGAACTTCGACGTGCCCGCCGCCGACGTCTCTGACCGGCTGATCACCGAGGCCTGGGTCGACGAGGGCACCGCCCGGCGCATCTTCGACGCCGCCGGCCACGACTTTGACGAGCTGAAGGCCCGGGCCGCCGGTCGGGACTTCGAGCCGGTGGTGCTGGACGGCACCGCCGAGTTCCGGATCGAAACGGAGCTCCGGGAGATCGAGTCCCGGAACGTGGTGGCCCGGCTTCCGGGCTCCGACCCCGAGCTCCGGGACGAGCACGTGATCTACACGGCCCACTGGGATCACTTCGGCGTGGACGACGAGGGCAACGTCTACAACGGCGCCGTGGACAACGCCACCGGCACCAGCGGGCTCGTGGAGGTGGGCCGGGCCTTTGCCACGCTGAGCGAGCCGCCGCCCCGGAGCGTGCTCTTCTTGGCGGTCACCGCCGAGGAGAACGGGCTCCTGGGGGCCCACTGGTATGTGGAGAATCCCCTGTACCCCCTGGAGCGCACGCTGGCGGCCATCAACATGGACACCATGAACCCGTGGGGCCGCACCAACGACATCGAAGTCATCGGATACGGGAGCAACACCCTGGAAGAGCTGGTGGAGACTGAGGCCGCCGCCCAGGGCCGGATGGTGCGCCCCGACGCCGCGCCTGAACTGGGCTACTACTACCGATCCGACCACTTCGAATTTGCCCGGGTGGGGGTGCCGGCCCTCTATACCAAGGGCGGTGTGGACTACCTGGGGCAGCCGGAGAGCTGGGGCGAGGAGCGCTGGGCCCGATGGACCGCCGAGGACTATCACACCCCCTCCGACACCATTGGTGACGACTGGGACCTCTCGGGCATGACCGAGGACACCCGGCTACTCTTCCGGGTGGGCTATCGGGTGGCGCGCGCCGAGGAATGGCCCCGCTGGTACGAGGACTCGGAGTTCCGGGCGGCACGAGAGGCAATGATGGACCAGGCCTCCCGCTAGGCGCGGATCCGACGTGAGCTCTCCGGCCACCATGCGGGCCATGGTCCTGGCCCGGCCCGGCACTCCGCTGGAGCTCCGAGAGCTTCCCGTTCCCGAGCCCGGTCCCGGCGAGGTCCTGGTGAAGGTGAGGGCGTGCGCCATCTGTCGCACCGACCTCCACGTGGTGGACGGCGAGCTGCCCGACCCGCGCCTTCCCCTCATTCCCGGCCACGAGATCGTGGGGGTGGTGGAGGCCCGGGGGTCGGAGGCGGCGGACGGTCCGGGAGTGCGCCTCGAGGTGGACCGACGGGTGGGCATTCCCTGGCTGGGATGGAGCTGCGGGGAGTGCGCCATGTGCCGCCGTGGCCAGGAGAACCTGTGCCCCCGTGCCGCCTTCACCGGCTACACCCGCGACGGAGGATACGCGGAGTACGCCCTGGCCGACGCCCGCTACGCCTTCCCCCTCCCGGACCGTTATGACGACGTGGAGGCCGCGCCGCTCCTCTGCGCCGGACTCATCGGGTACCGGTCCTACCGGATGGCCGGGGAAGCGGACCGGTTGGGCCTCTACGGGTTCGGGGCGGCGGCCCACCTCCTGGCCCAGGTGGCGGTGCACCAGGGAAGGGAGGTGTTCGCCTTCACCCGGCCCGGCGACGAGGCCGGCCAGGCCTTCGCCCGATCGCTGGGAGCGGTGTGGGCCGGCGGCTCGGACGAATCACCCCCCGAGCCGCTGGACGCCGCCATCATCTTCGCGCCGGTGGGAGAGCTGGTGCCGGCGGCGCTGGAGGTGGTACGACCCGGCGGAACGGTGGTCTGCGCCGGGATCCACATGAGCGACATCCCCTCCTTCCCCTACCGGATTCTGTGGGAGGAGCGAACCCTGCGATCGGTAGCCAACCTCACCCGACGCGACGCCACCGAGTTCCTGGAGGTGGCTCCCCAGGTGCCGGTGACGGCCCGGACCCGGACCCTTCCCCTGGCCGAGGCCAATCGGGGGTTGGAGCTGCTCCGTTCCGGTGAGGTGGAAGGCGCCCTCGTGCTGGTGCCGTGAGGGGGTGGAGTGGCGGCCGCGACTCGCTCTCTGCGGGTCGATCGGTGCTGTCATAGGGAACTGTTGGTGGGGGGGGAGGATGCTGACGAACAGGAGAAAATCCATGCTGGGGACGTCCAGGCGGCTGGGGCGGCTCGCGGTGACGGTGGCCGTGGCGGTGCTCCTTCTCCTCTCGGTTTCGGGGCCCCTTCATGCCCAGGCGTCGCTGCAGCTTCCCGGCATCCCGGCCGACGGCCACTTCATCCAGGACTACGCCGGAGTCCTGAGCGCCGAAGTGCGCCGCGAGGTGGGCCTGGTGCAGGAGGAGGCCTTCCGGAACTACGAGACCCCTATCGTGGTGGTCACCATCCGGTCCATGGGAGAGTACGGAGGGGGCGGCATGGCCATCGAGGAGTTCGCCGCCCGCTGGTTCGACCACTGGGAGATCGGCAAGGTTACCGACGACGGCGAGCTCCTGAACCAGGGGATCCTCCTCCTGGTGAGCGTGGGGGACCGGGTGGCCCGGATCGAGCTGGGTGCGGACTGGGGTCGAAGGTGGGACGCCCGCGCCGAGCGGATCATGGAGCATTCCATCATCCCCGAGTTCCGGGAGGGGGACTTCGGGGCCGGAGTGCTGGCCGGCGCCTGGGGTCTGCTGGGGATGGCCGAGGAGGGTCCCGCTGCCACGCCGTCCCGCCTGCCGGGTGAAACCCTTGACTCGCTCCGGGACCGGCCGTTGCCCACCACGCCATTCCCTCTGGTGGTCATCGGGTTTCTGGCCCTTCTGGGGCTGGGCTTCCTCGTGGCCGCGTACTATGTGCCGGAGCACCGGGAGCTCCTCCTGACCGTGGGGGTGGGCCTGGTGATCGCCGCCTTCATCTTCTGGGTTCTCCTGGTGTTGGTGGTTCTTTTTTTCGGGTCGAGGATGAGCAACCGGGGAGATGGCGGACGGGGGTTCGGAAGCTCCGGGGGCTTCAGCAGCGGAGGCGGGTTCGGAGGTGGTGGCTCGTCGGGTGGAGGCGGCGCCACGGGAGGATGGTGAGGCCGTCTCGATACTTCTCCAAGGCCTTCCGGGAGCGCTACCCGAAGTTCAACGGCCTCATCTGGGCCTACCACTGGCTCCAGATGGCGGCGTACGAGCCGCTGCTGGCGTACGAGGATCCCGATGAGCGGCAGGCGGCCATGAACGGTCTCCTCGCCCGGTTCTGGCAGATGCTCGAGGACCCACCGGGGGCCCTGCCGTCGGAGATGCCCATGACACCGGCCATCGCTCCGCTGTTCACCGAACGGTATCCCCGCTTTGCGGCCGTCTTCGACAACCTCCACATGATGCACGACGTGATCTCGGACATCCTGGTCTCGGCGGAGGTGCCCCCCGGGACGAGACGCGGGCCGAGATCTATCGCCAGGCCGACCTGTTCCGGGACCCGGGAGCCATGGCGATCACCGAAGACGACTGGATCGCCATGGCCCTGGCACACGGCGTCGACGCCCAGGGGGGGCCGGCGGTGGGATGGCTTCCGGTGGCGCCCAGCCGGGGTGCGGCTCCGATGCACGAGCACCACGAGCACGCCGAGCCGGTCGACCAGGAGCCACACGCTGATGAGGAGCATGCCCATCACGGGCCCCAGACCCCGGCAGATGACGGCCCAGAGGCGACGGTGGCGGCCTTCCACGAAGCGCTGGCCCAGGGGGACTCGGTCGCTGCTCTCCAGCTCCTTCATCCGGACGTCCGGATCTACGAACAGGGGCACGCCGAATCACTGGAAGAGTATCGGGCCGGACACCTCGCCGCCGACATCCGCTTCGCCGAGGCCGTGAGCCGGCACGTACTACGGGAGGAGATCCTGGACGGCGGAGACGGCCTCGTGGTGTACCTGGCCGAAACCCACTCCGCCGGGCGGATCGGGGACAGGGAGATCGACTCCCAGGGCCTTGAGACGGTAGTCCTGGAGCATACGACCGACGGCTGGCGAATCCGTCATGTCCACTGGTCGAACCGATGACGTGGTGTGGACCTCCCCGACTGGAAGGCTGTTGAACGAGTAGAGGGCGGCCCCAAAGGGGGCACGCAGGGGCGGATCGTCGGACTCCGCCGTTCGTATCGTTCCCCATGGGGGTTGCTTTACAGTGGAACGTCTGATATTGTATAATACGAACGTATGAATGATACCCGCACTCGCCTCGTGAACACAGCGCGACGTCTCTTTGCCCGCAAGGGCTATGAGGGGACGTCCATCCGGGCCATCACCAACGCAGCTGGGACGAACCTCGGGGCGGTCACCTACCACTTCGGGTCGAAGGAGGCGCTGTACAAGGAGGTGATCCGGGCGGTTCTGGCTCCCCTCCAGGCCCGGCTGGAGCAGATGGCCGGGGAGGACGGATCCGTCTCGGAGCGGCTGGAGCGGCTGGTACGCGCCGTCTTCCAGCACCTGTGGGAGAACCCGGACCAGGCCCGCCTCATGGTGGAGGTCCGTCTGTACCACAGCGAGTGGCTCCCGGATCTGACCGAGATCCTTGCCCCGATCTCCCAGGAGCTCCTCCGGACCGTGGCCGAGGGTCAGGAAGGGGGCACGGTTCGACCCGGTCCGCCCGTCCTCTTCGTCATGAGCCTCATGGCCCAGCCCGTGTACTTCATGCTCCTGACCCGCCGGGCGCCTCCGGGACTCCTGCCCATCGACCCCCACACCGAGGAGGGACGGGAGACGTACCTCCGCCACATGGTGGAATTCGCCCTGCGGGGAATGGGCGCGGAGGGGATGGGATGGGCCCGGGTCGCAGCGGGTGAGGCCCATCCGTCGCCCTCTGGGGTTGGCGCGCCTTCTGCATCTCCTGTCCCCCTGGAGCCGGCCGCAGACGAAGGTGACGGCCTCCCGGATCCCGCTCGCACAGACCCACCCTCACCCCCCGACCCGGACGCGAAGCCATGAGCGAGGTAGTCCTGGAAGCCCGCGACGTGACCCGCACCTACCGGATGGGCGAGGTGGACGTGCACGCCCTCCGCGGCGTGGACTTCTCCCTCCACGAGAGCGAGTTCCTGGTCCTGGTGGGGGCCTCCGGAAGTGGCAAATCGACCCTCATGAACATCCTGGGTGGGTTGGATCGTCCCACCACGGGGACCGTGCACTTCCGGGACCAGGACCTTTCCCGGGCCAACGACCGGCAGCTCACCGAGTTCCGGCGCAGGCACGTGGGGTTCGTTTTTCAGTTCTACAACCTCATGCCGTCGCTCACCGCCCGGGAGAACGTGGCCCTGGTGACGGAGATCTCCAGGGATCCCCTCTCGCCGGCCGAGGCGCTGGCCATGGTGGGGCTGGAGCATCGCCTCGATCACTTCCCTTCGCAGCTCTCAGGCGGAGAGCAGCAGCGGGTGGCGGTGGCCCGGGCCATCGCCAAGCGCCCTGAGCTCCTCCTCTGCGACGAGCCCACGGGTGCGCTGGACTACCGGTCGGGGGTGGTGGTCCTGGAGGTCATCGAGCGGGTGAACCAGGAGCTGGGCACCTCCACCGCCGTCATCACCCACAACGCCCCCATCTCGGAGATGGCCAACCGGGTGGTGGTCCTCCACGACGGCCAGGTGGAGGAGGAGCGGACCAACGAGACCCGCACGCCGGCCTCCGACATCCGCTGGTGATGGATCCCCTGGTGATGCCCCTCTCCACGCTAAACCGGAAGCTCCTCCGGGACCTCCGGGAGCGATGGGCCCAGTTGGCCACCATCGGCCTGGTGGTGGCGGCGGGGATCGCCGCATTCGTGGCGCTCCAGGCCACCTGGCAATCGCTGGAGCAGTCCCGGGACGCCTACTACGAGGAATACCGGTTCGGCGATGTCTTCGCGGGACTCGAGCGGGCGCCGGATCGGGTGGCCGACCGTCTGGCCGAGATTCCCGGGGTGACGCTGGTCTACCCGCGGCTCGTCTCTGCGGTGCGGATCCCGCTGGAGGCACGAACGGCCAGCGCTGGGGACCGCCGGCAGCCGCCCATCGGCCAGGTGGTGGGATTGCCGCCGGGGGGCGATCCTCCCCTGAACGGCGTCTTCCTCAGCGGCGGTCGCATGGTGGAACCGGGCCGATCCGACGAGGCCCTCCTCATCGAGACCTTCGCCGAGCGGGCGGGAATCGCGCCGGGCGACACCGTGCCGGTAGTCATGGAGGGGAACCTCCGGCAGGTCCGGATCACCGGCATCGCTGCCGCGCCCGAGTACGTGTATCCGGCCCCGCCGGGCACCGACCCCATTCCCGATGACGAGCGCTTC
>SLNQ01000145.1 GCA_007132965.1 Gemmatimonadota bacterium
ACCGAGACCTCGGCATTGCAAGGGGGAGCGGTGCTCAGCGACCGCGGCCCTGCCTTCGCGTGGATCCAGTCCACCGAACGAGCACGGTCAGAGACTTGACGGCGCCAGTCAGCCGGAGGCAGTCACAAGTCCCCGATGATCCGCTCCCTCGCAGCCTGATACTCAGCGTCAGATAGCCGGCCGGCCTGATGCATGAGCAGCAGACGGTTCAAGCGCTGCTCGGGAGTCATCGGTGTTTGAGTATCCGAGTGATTCGCAGCTGGATGATGTGACCCTGACGGCTCACGGTTGCCGCGACGACGACCGAGAGTGCTGTCCCAGGTGATTCCGGTCTGCCTGGCGAATAGGCCGGCTACGGTGATAACCGCGCCGAACAAAGCCAGCTTCAACGGCCCGTCGCCTACTCGAGAAATATCGTCCGCCGCGAGGAGGAGAATCAACAAGGCAACAATCATGACAACGAGACCGACAGCTAGAAGGAGCACATGCGGCTGGAATCCCGTCGGACGGTGCTGCGGGCCGAGGCCTCCATCTCTCGGTCGGACGCTCTCCGAAGTCAAGCCCGATGTCCACTGGGGAACCGCTTCAATGGGAGTTCTGTGATCCTCCAACCAACGTTGACCATCCCAGAAGCGCTCTTGGCCCTCAGTCTCAGGATCGTCGTACCAACCTGCGGGTAGTTGTCCGCTCATTGTTCCCCTTCCGCACCCGGCGCAGAAGGGCGGATGCTGACCAGCAAAGCCTGGCCGATGGGCTCGGCGTGAGGCGGCTTTCCGATCGTAGGCGATGAAGGTCAGTTGCCGGGCAGCTCGCCGAGTCGTCCTCGCCGATGAGCTCTGTTGGGTGACCGTCAGCGGCCACCCCTGTTCCATGCGCATTCTGGCTCGATCGGCGTGGCCCATGAGGTGGGCGAGATCCTGCTAGCCCAAGACGAGCAGGTCGGTCGCCTTGTGGCGGATCTGGCGAGGGTGCCACCCTGGTCGGTAACGAGCTGTGCGGCGTCGGGACGTGATAGCTGAGCCAGGGTGTCGGTGAATGACGCCGTGACCTCGTGCAGCGGGTGCGCTGGATCTGGGATAGCTCGGTAGTGGGTGGCCTGCAGGAAGCGTCAGCGATGGGGATACTCGATTGCAGCCGTTCGATCCGTTCGCGTGCCTCAGCATCCCAGAGGTCGAGCGCAAATCCATCCAACCAGTCGTCGGCGCATAGCCGAAGCGCCGCAGACATTGCTCACGTGCGGTGGCGTAGGTGGTCTCGCCTGCGGGACGAGCCCATGAATCTCCTCGAGGCCACGGTGGCTTCAGCACGCTACGTGTGGGCAAGAGCACGACCTGCGACGCACATCGCCACGGCTATCGCGCGACTGCGCGGACGCCATCGCTAGATGCAGGGGGTGGCCCGCGCTGATGAAGAGTCTGCCGCTAGCCTGTTGCTGTCAGGCTGCGTTCGTGCGTCGGGTCCGGGGGATTCCGGCTTCCTTGAGCGTAGCTGCGGGAACTCCGGCCTCACGCCACGCACTGTAGGTGATGCCTTTGCGCTCGGAGTACTCTTTGGCCGCCCTGACGAAGTCCTTCTCAAGCGCCTCGAGATCGACCGCCTCCCCGATGTTGGCGAGCTTCTCTTCGTAGTCCAAGCGCTTCTGGATCAGGTCGACTCGCTTGGCAGGATCGGGCTCGGCATCGATCTGAGCCTGTGTCTGGGTGATCCGCTGATTGAGGGTGTCCGCGTCAATCTTGCGGCCGGGCTTCTTGTCCTCATTGAGCGCAGCAAGGTACTCCCGCACGACACGTCCCTGCTCCCGCCCCTTGGCTAGGGCGGCCTTGTGTTCGGCCGTCATCTTCCTACCGGAAGTTGCCTTCTTCGCCTTCGCCATTGGCATCCCAATTCGATGAGGGTATTTGGGTCATCCTTACCAGAGTATGGCCTGGAAGGCAAAACCGGACGCCCCCTCCCCCGAGACCAAGCAGCACCAACAGCCTGTACGCGTCGCTCACACCGGATTGACCAGATGCCAGCCCCAACCTCAGGCGAGTATCGACATCGATGCTCGAGGCTCTCTCAGCGGCCTTCGGTAGTCCACCACCCAGGTTGCGTCGGCCAGAGGCACGACCTCAGAACCGATCCGCTTGGGTCCGAGAAGCGCAGCTTCTCGGAAGCCAGGAGCCTCGGACGCTGTCCTGGTTCGTGCGGCCAGGCCTGCAGGTCGGTGACAAGTTGAGCCACCAGTTCGAAGACAAGATCGAGGTCTACCTCTTCGGCCGGGCCCTCAAGGGCATGGCGTAGCAGCCAAATCGTGGTGTCGGGGTCGCACGGTTGAGTCATCCACGGGCCTCCCAATGGCATTCTGCCCCGCGACGGTCTCTTCCTCACTGGCAGCGTGCTCGGCCTGTGGAAAGCGGTTGCTGCCGCGATGTCCGCGTCGAAGCGCAGCACTCCCCGCGACTGTCCACCGCATAGGTTGAGCGGCGACCGCATCCGGGAGGGCCGCGTGGACGGCGAGAGTGTGTTCTTCGTGACAGACGACACGGCGCAGCCGTTGGCTCGCACCTCGCTGCAGGATGAGGGGCTATGGGAACGCCACCATCTGCAGCGGTGGGCGCTCGAGCATCCGGAGCTGCTGGGCGAGGACCTGTATGTCGTCACCGACGAGTTCGACCGCTGGGAGGACGCTTCGGGACAGGCCGTCGCAGACCGCCTTGACGTGCTCTCCTTGGACCCAGAAGGCCGACCGGTCGTGGTCGAGCTGAAACGTGGACCGGCTCCGCGGCTCACCGACCTGCAGGCGGTCGGCTACGCGGCCATGGTTTCACGGTTCACCGTCGAGGACCTCGTCGAGGCCCATACGGCCTTCCTGTCACGACGGGGAGAACCGACCGAGCCCGATGAGGTCCGGGCGATCCTGTCTGGCCACGCGGGCGGCAAGAAGCTCTCGGACCACCTGCTGCGTTCCCCGGCGATCGTGATCGTCGCCGAGTCGTTCGCCCCAGCCATGACCTCAAGCGTGGTGTGGCTCTCCGAGCAGGGCGTGGACATCACCCTGCGCGAGTTCCGGCTGTACCGGTCCGCCGCCGGGCTGCTGCTGACCGTGTCGCAGACCTGGCCCGTGCGCGACGTCGAGGAGTTCACCGTCAGGCCACGCCGACAGGACGCAGACGCGGTCAGGGAAGAACGCACCTTCCCGTCGCTGCCATGGAGCAGCGAAGACCTTCGCGCCCTGCTGGTGCGACTCGAGGGCGCCAAGCAGGAACCGACCGTGTTGGCCATGCTCGACCTCGCCGCTGACGCCGAGGACCGACGCGTCGGGTGGGAAGACCTGGTCGCCCGGTCTGGCCGGTCTCCCGCTCAGGTCCGTTCAGACCTCGCACATCTGACGATGATCGCCAAGGCCGACTTCGGACGCGAGAACTGGCCCGTCACCGTCAACTGGCGGGCTGGCGTCCTCAGCTACATCATCGAGGAACCCACGGCCGAAGCCTGGCGACAGGTCCGCCGTCAGACGTCGGCCACGACAGGCAACGAAGGCTAACCATGCCGGGCCGTCACCTCGGCAACCCGGAGGGAGTCGCGTGCGCGCGACACCGTGAATGTGGGCGGTTGGCGCGTAGGAGTGATCCGCACATAGTTGCTGAGGTTCTGGCGTGGCCGACCTGCTATGGGATCCAGCCGGGGAGGATGGCTGCCTGCTCGAACCAGCTTGTGAGCTGGTGCTCGTCGAGCTCGTCGTCTTGGTGGATGTGGAACGCCTTCTCGTTCGGGTCCTTGAAGTCGATGGGTGGCACCGGGTCGAGTTGGGAGCCGGCGAAGAACGTGACCTTGATGTAGTTGGTGAAGCAGCGGAAGCTGGCGATGTAACCCTGATCCTCGACGCCGTACATGGGCTGGTTCCATCGGACAGCCTTGACGACGTGAGGGACGGCCTGCTCTATCAGGCTGTCCAGGTGGCGGCCGACGTCGGACTTCCAGGCGGGCATGGCGGCGATGTAGGCCTGCACGGGTCCGTCGCCGTCGCCCTTGGGGATCTGTGGGTTTCCGCCGGCCAGCAACTTCGGCCCGTCACCTGCGGCGGTGCTTCCGTCTTTGTCGGGCACGGATGCAGCCTTTGGAGTGTGGTGTCGTCGACTCGTGTTGTCTGCCGCGGGGGCGGCGAGGTCCGTCTTCGAAGTGCTCTGGCTCACGTACGCACGGTCCAACGCTCGATCATCGCGCGAGAAGGGCGGCGAGCTTGTCGAGCTGCGCCTTGTAGCCCCACTTCATCCCGAATGCTGCCAGCTTCGCCTTCACCCCGGGACCGATCTCCTTGATGAAGATACGAAGGTCGAGCGCGGTCTGGTCACCGTCTTCGGAGAGCTCAACCCGGGTTTCGTGGTCGATGTAGCTCGCCTCCTCGCCCTCGGTCCAGGAACGTGCGCTGTAGGTCAGGCGGTGTGGCCGCTCGATGTGCGTGAACGTGCCCTCAAGTGGCCAGCGCGTGCCCTGGTACTTGCCCATGGCTTCGCCCGCCTCCATCACGATGTAGATCCGGCCGCCCACGCGCAGGTCGACCTCGCAGTCGGGGACCGTGGTCTTCTCGGGTCCCCACCATTCACGGAGCAGCTCGGGTCGGGTCCAAGCCTTCCAGACGGCCTCGATCGGGGCCGGGTAGGTCCGCTCGAAGGTGAGCGTCTTCTTCATGAGCCGCTGCGGGATCATCGCGCGTCCTTCCTGACTCGAATCGGGTCCATCACCGGCAACGATCGACGCAGGCGTCCGGGCTCGGGCTGACCCCCATCACCGCGTGTCGTCCTGCGTCGGGTTCTCCATCGAGGCGAGCACGGTCTCGAGCGAGTCCAGCCGCGTTTGCCACAGCTCCTCGAACGAGTCGAGCCAGTCGCGGATCTCCTCGAAGGGCTCGGCCCGGAGGTGGTAGATGCGCCGACGCGCCACGGGCTCAACGTCCACCACCCCGGCCTCGCGCAACACCCCGAGGTGCTTGGAGACCTGCGGCTGACGGATCCCGAGCCTCTCGGCGATCTCTCCCACCGGAAACGGGCTGCCACGCAACAGATCGACGATCTTGAGGCGGCTGGGCTCGCCAAGGGCGGCAAGAGTGGTCGAGTGCATGCACCGAACACTACGCACAAGACATATTCTCGTCAAGGAATATATTGTTGGCGTGTCTGACGGTCGCGGCTATGCAACGGGCTCTGGGTCGCCCTCGGCGGCCCAGTTGCGGTTGGTGCTCACGATGGTCTTCCGTGCCGATGGGACGTGGCCTCCCAGTGGGGTGCCAGCACGTCGCGAAAGCGCGGAGCAAGGTCGACGGGCAGCACCGGCGGAACGCGGCGGACGACAGTGAGCCAGCCAGAGTCGGTGGCGGGCACGGGCCGGAAGGCCTGCCGGGACACACACTCGCCCAGCTCGAACCGCCACCACGGAGCCCAAGCCGCCGACCGCAGAGTCGACGGCGGCGACGCGGCCCGCTTGCAAGCGACCTCCCATTGCAGGAGCAGGTCAGCACGGACCGGTCCGGTGCGTGGATCATCCAACAGTCGGGCCAGCAGCCGGATCGTCAATGCATAGGGCGGACTAGCCACGACGCGGTACGGCTCGGCCGGCCACGGCACATCGCGCAGATCGCCCCGCCGGATGCGTGCCCGGTCGGCGACCCCGCACTGCTCGACCCGCTGCTGGAGAGCCGACACCATGCTGCGGTCACGCTCGATCGCCAGCACACGCGCACCGGCCCGCGCCAGTGGGATCGTCAGCGCCCCACGTCCTGCGCCGACGTCGACCACACACTCGTCCTGGCGCAGGCCAAGTCGCCGCAGCAACCCCTCGACGACCTCCCGGTCAACGAGGAGGTTCTGCCCGTGGCTACGCCGTCTGCGGTCGCTTGGTGACCGCCGTCGACGGGCGGCCACGGTGACGGACCATCATGATCGTGAACTTGACCGGAACCATACCGTCGCTAGC
The DNA here is from genome assembly GCA_007132965.1 of Gemmatimonadota bacterium. Lineage (GTDB taxonomy): Bacteria > Gemmatimonadota > Gemmatimonadetes > Longimicrobiales > Gaopeijiaceae > PWLA01. Next base: position 5,953 of record SLNQ01000145.1, read on the forward strand.
GCGACCATGACGAGCATCTTCAAAGGACGTCAACCGTTCAGCGCGATGCGCAGGGAGCCGTGATCCTGCGCGCCAGGGATGGTGGACGACGCCGCCCACAACGACACGGCGCAGCAGCGTCGGCACGGCTCCTTCGCAGCGGGGCTGTCCGCAATGTGACCGTCGCATCCCGTGGGCTGCAGGCGTACCGTACGTGGCCACCACGCCGAACGATCCGTCCCGTCCGGGGGCGCGTGGGTCGACGGCAGGCATGTCGAGGAGTGGCGAGACGGTGGACATCCATGCTCAGGTCGTGGTCGTCGATGCCGCCGATCTGACGGAGGTCAGCACCTTCTGGGCGGGGGTGCTCGGCGGGTCGGTGGACCGCGAGGACGACTGGCACATGGTCCTCGACCGCGACGGCAAGGCCCGGATCGGGGTGCAGCTGGCCCCCAACCACGTGCCTCGCAGTGGCCGGTCGGCGAACAACAGCAGCAGGTGCACCTCGACCTGGGGGTCACCGACCTCGAGGCCGCTCACGACGAGGTGATGGCGTTGGGGGCCACGCTGCTGCAGGCCGCCCCGGATCCGGACGCCGATGAGCTCTTCCAGGTCCACGCCGACCCCGGCGGCCACCCCTTCTGCCTGTGCTGGTACCGCCGACCCGCGTAGGTCGCCAGGTGAGCGGCCGGGACACCGGAGGCGAGCACCGCCAGCGGGTAGGCCCACACCCTCCTACGGACATCGGCCTCTAGCTGCCACGATCCTCGCCGCAGCGAGCGCGGCGAGCCCGGCGAGGGCCTGGTGCCACCCGTCGGCGTAGAACGCGACCATCTCGTCCCGACGGTCGACGGGCAGATCCTCGAAGGAGTGCTCGAGGAGGACGTGAGAGGCGTCCGCCATCGGAGTCACCGTGATCGCGATCCGGTCTGCGGACGTGGCGCTGCCCGGGGTCTCGCGGCGCACCGTCAGCTGCGACGGTGGTTCGTAGTCGATGACGCTGCCGACGACCTCGTAACGGGTCTCCCCGTCGTCGTAGCGCTCCCGGAACACACCTGTGGCTGGGTCGAGGTCGATACGCACCGTCGGGGGCGGACACCACCACCGGCTGATCAGCTCCGGGGTGCTGACACAGCGCCAGACCACCTCCGGCGACGCCGCAACACCTCGCTTGACACGGATACTCCACTCGGACATGGACCCCATGCTCGCACGTGCCGGCGACGCGTCAAGTCCGTGGCCCCTGGACGGCGATGCCGCTCAACGGCGGGCCCCTACCGCTCCCTTCCCCGCCGTCGCCCTGGTCCCGGGCAGGCCGTCGGACCTCAGGCAACCTCCAGGCATGAGCTCCGGACCGGCGGTTGACGCGAGATGCCACGTTCCATCACCGCGACGGCTGATGGGTTCGTCGCTGGATCGGCCACGAATCCTCGCGCCAGGCTCGCTGACGGTCCTGCCTGCCTGCCCGTCTGGTCGGGGAGCCTGTTGGTGGTGAGGCCTCGCTAAGCCACCCCATGCGGGTACGGTCAAACTCGCAGGTGGCCATGAGGAGCAGCCATGCCCGAACGCCCGTGGGTGGGGTTCCTCCGCGGGATGAACCTCGGCAGCAGACGCTTGACGAACGATGAGCTGGTTCATGTCGTGCGTGGTTGTGGCTGCGAGGACGTCAACGCCTACCAGGCCAGCGGCAACGTCGTGTTCAAGGACGACCGCCTCGAGGACGAGATCACGGCCGTGCTGACGACCGGTCTCGCAGCGTCGCTCGGCTACCCGGTCCCGGTCTTCCTCCGCGACGCCGCCGACGTACGGGACATCGCGGAAGCTACGCCCTTCACGCAACCCCAGGTCGCTGAGAGCCGCTCCAAGCCCCAAGTCATCCTCCTGGCTAGGCGGCTATCAGCACCGGCCCTGAAGGAAGTGATGGATCTGGCACCCGATGGCGACGTCCTCGTACCGGCGACACGGGAGTTGCATTGGCTCCCGGCGACGGGCGTGGGCGACAGCACGCTGGACTTCCGCCGCCTCGATCAACTCACCGGAGGCACGACGGTGCGCACCTTGAACACCGTACAGCGCATCGCAAGCAAGTACCTCTGACGATCAACATCCATCTGTCGATGCACGCGTCGAGCCGATCGACCGACGCCCGAGACCGTGA
>SLNQ01000233.1 GCA_007132965.1 Gemmatimonadota bacterium
CGAGTAGGTGTCGGGGAGCAGGTCGTCCGATTGGACGACCAGGTTGAGGCTGGTGGGTGCCGTCGTGCCTTCCAGCTCGGCGCTGAGCCAGCCCGCGTGGTCGCCGCCTTCGTGGGAGACCGAGGCGGTGAGCCCGCCCAGCTCCCCGCTTCCCTGATTCCGCACCTCGACCCTGCGAGCTTCAGTGGTGTCCCCCTCGGTGACGGACCATGCCACGGCGTCGGGAACCAGCTCGATCTCCGGTGGCGGCTCGCCCACGGTGAGACGAACCTGCAGCTCCTGGGGCGAGTTGGTGGCCGCCGGGGAGCTCACCTCCACCGTCGCGTCGTAGGTCCCCGTCTCCAGCGACTCGGGCTGCACCTCGAGGGAGATCCGGGTGGGCGCCGTGGTGTCGTCCAGCTCGGCGCTGAGCCACCCGGTGGGCCCTTCCTCGGCGTAGCCCACCGACAGCGCCAGCCCGCCGAGGTTGCCGCCTCCCTCGTTGGTCACGTCCACCTGCTGGGGTGAGGGTGCCGGCTGCCCCTCTTCCCACACGAAGCCCACCGACGAGGTGGAGAGGGCGATCTGGGCCGGGGCCGCCGCCACCTCCAGCTCCACCTCCAAGACCTGAGGGGAGTTGTCAGCCACCGTGGAGGCGACCTCGACCTGGGCCTGGTACGTCCCCTCGGCGAGTTGGGCGGGCGAGGCCTGGAGGGTGAGGGTTGTGGGGGCCTGGGATCTGTCCAGTGAGGCGTCCAGCCACCCCTGGGGCTGCCCTGACGGGTAGGTCACCTGGGCGGTGAGTCCGGAGAGGGTGCCGGCGCCACTGTTGGTGATCTGCACGTCCTCGGGTTGTGAGACCTGGCCTCCGGCCACCCCTGTCATTACTACCTGGGTGCGAGAAAGGGCGATCCCCGGCGGACCCTGGATCGCGATGGTGGCCGTGCCCTCGGCCCCTTCGGCGCTGGCTCGGATGACCGTCTCGCCCACGGCCTGCGCTTCCACCAGCCCTGAGCTGTTGACGGTGGCCAGGCCGACGTCCTCGCTGTGCCACGAGATGGGGCGGTCCGGGAGCGCATTTCCCGAAGCGTCGCGAAGCGTGGCGCTGAGCTGGACGGTCTCGCCGGGAAGAAGGGTGGTCTGGGACGGAGCCACCGACACCGTGGCCACATCCACCGGGGTGACGGTCACGTTCTCGCAGCCGTGGAGGACGGCCAGCGCGGCCGCGACGGTCACGAGCAAGGACGTCCTCATGGCCGTTCCACCTGGCTGCGCGCCTGGACGCTGAAGGTCACATGCACTTCCGCGTCTTCACCTGCAGCCGGAGAGCTCACGATCACCCGGGCCGTGTACTGGCCGGGGTCCAGTTCTCGGGAGGAGGCCTCCATCTCGATCCGGGTGGGGGCGGTCCCGGACTCCAGCTCGGCGTTCAGCCACCCGGTGGCGCCGCCCCCGGTGTACTCGATCCGGAGGGAGAGCTCGTCCAGCACGCCTCCACCCTCGTTGGCCACTGCCACCGTCTGGCTGGACGGAGTGAGGCTTCCCTCGGGAGCGCTGGACGACCACGACGTGGGGTCGAGGGCGATCACCGGCGGTGGTTCTCGTACCTGGAGGAGAAGGTCCACCTGGGCGTCTCCGTCCACCGCCACCGGCGAGCTGACTTCCAGGGTGGCGCTGTAGTCGCCCGGCCCCAGATCGGCTGCCGAGGCCTGGAGCTGGATGGTGGCGGGAGCGGTGGTCGACTGGAGGGTCGCCTGGAGCCAGTCGGGAGGCGTGCCATCCGGGTCTGTGACCTCCAACTGGAGGTCCGCCAGCGTGCCGTTTCCACTATTGGTGACCTGGATCTCGCGCGCCAGGGGATCGGGAGCGCCGGCCGTCGCCTCCCACGTCACCGTCGGGGCGGAGAGCTGGATGCTGGGCCCCGGGAGCACGTTCACGTCGGCGGCGCCCTCCACCTGGTCGGCGGCGGCACGGATGCGGGTCGTGCCGGGGCTCAGGCCCTCCACCCGGCCCTCTGGATCGACCCGGGCGACCGAAGGATCATCGGACGACCAGTGGATGGTCCGACCGGAAAGCACACGGCCGGCGGCATCCCGGGGGCGGGCCGAGAGGGTCTCGGATGCGCCCTGGACGACGGAAAGCTCTCCCGGGGAGACCGCCACCTCCGCCACCTCCAGGACATTGACCGAACGCTCTTCACATGCACCCAGGAGGGTGGCGCCCAGGAGGACGGAAGCCAGGAGGGCCGTGGTGACGCCCCGCATCATAGGTCAGAATCGCAGGTGGAGGTACGAGCGGATCCCCGATTCGCCGGGCCGAAACGGCGGGTCCACCCGGAGGAACGCGCGGATGGAGCCGAGTGCTCCCGAGCGCGGACGCTCCAGCCCGGGAAGCTCGACCTCGAGCCCGGTTCCGGGTCGGCCGCCGACACCGCCGACACCCGCTGCTCCGCCGCGGGCCGCCTGGTCCGATGAGCCGTCCTCCCCGTCCCGGACGGCCCGAGCGGCGTGAAGGGCCCCCAGCACGGTGACGACGCCGGCGGCGGCGAGCCCCGGAACCAGGAAGGGGCGTTCGCTCCGCTGGTCGGCGATGAGCTCCGGAGGGCAGGTGCCGTTCTGGGGGATGCCCAGGCAGTCCACCTCGGTCTCCTTGTAGAAGATCCCCGCCGCCGCCGATCCACCTGCCGCAGCCAGCACGAGGGTGCCCAGGCCCGGCCGGTCGGTATAGAAGTGTCCCATCCCCGGCACCACCATCCCGGAGAGAAGTGCGGTGGAGGCGCTGTATTGGGGCACCACGGACGCGAGCTCTTCCACATGGCCCTCCACCCGGGCGCGGTCCGAGGCGTCCGGGGCAAGTTCCAGGTACTCCTCCAGGTCCGAGAGGCCGGCCCGCTGCCGGTCGGCCCCCAGGTAGGCGAGCCCCCGGTTGTAGTGGGCCGGCGGCCAGTCGGGGAGCTCGACCAGGGCCCGGGAGAACTCCCGGATCGCCTCCGAGTAGTTTGCGGCGTCGTAGAACTCCACTCCGGCCTCGAAGGCGGCCCGGGCCGAGGCCGGGATCGGGTCCTCCGGCGGGGGACGGAGCGCGTCGAGTCGGGCCTGGGCGTCGTCCCGGTCGGGCCCGTCCGGGGCCAGGGCCAGGTAGCGGCAGAAGGCGTCGGCCGCGTCTTCGGGCCGGTCCAGCTGCTCCAGCGAACGGCCGAGCTGGAAGGCCGCCTCCCGGGAGGCGGGGTCCAGCTCGATGGCTGCTTCCAGGAGCTCCCGGGCGCGCTGATGCTCGCCCAGGATGGCGGCTTGCCCGGCCTGGGCCAGGCGTCGCTCGGCCTCCTGACGGTCCTCCTCCGACGGAGCCTCATCCGGAGGGCCGAAGGCGGGGCAGGGCGTGGGCTCGGGAGGAGCCGGAAGCTCCCGCTTGAGGGGGAGCTCCTGGGCGGCGGCAGGGGCGGGAGCTGCTCCCACGGCCAGGAGGGTCACGATGCAGAGCATCAGGAGGCCCGGGCGGAGGGTGCCCGGGCTGCGGTCGGCCTGCGTCCAGGGGCACGTCACGAGCGCTGCACCTCAGGGACTGATCGTGGTCAGATCGCCGCCGGTGCGGGGGTGGATCCGCCAGTGCCCGGTGTCCTCTTCGGGGATCAGGAGCCCGTTGATGTTCAGCCGCGCTCCCTGCTGGAACCGCTCCTGGGCCTCCTCCTGCGTCATCCCCACCGTGGCCAGCCGGACGTGCACCACCACCGTTCCGGTACCGTCATCCACCGTGACGAGCCAGCGCCCTGAGGTGCCCTCCGCGGCGGTGACGGTGACCTCACGAACGCGCACCGCATCAGCATCCCGCGATCCGCCGGCGGCGGTCCGGGCCTGTGCGGTGGTGAGGATGGCGGGGCCCGGCACCCCACCCTCGCTCTGCACGAAAGGCGTGACCCCGGTCAGGACCATCTGTCCGGCCACCCGGGCGGTGCGGCCCCGGAGGCGGACCCGGTCGCCGGCCAGGACGGTGGCGTCCACCTCCAGGGTCCGCAGGGCGCCCCCGTCGTCGCGGACGTGCACCGAGTTGTCGCCGAAGGCTGAGCGGGCGTTCAGCGCGGTCCCCTGCAGGAAGACCGTCTCCCCCTCAGGGAGCTGCCGGGCCTCGGCAGAGGTCACCTGCGGGTGGCTGATGACCACCGAGACGTCCACCGAGCCCCCGGTGGGGACGTTGATGGTGCCCGGGGCGACGCTTCGGACCACCAGGGAATCGGGGACGGTGGTCTCGTCCACCTCCAGCACATAGCTGTTCACGTCCAGAGGCCCGATCTGGAACTGACCGTCGGCGTCCGAGGTCACCTCGGCCACCGGGCTTTGCAGGTTGGTCGTTCGGAAGAGCCGCAGGCGGACGTCGGCCAGGGGGGTGTCCCCGGTGTCGAAGCTCCCGCTTCCGTTCCGGTCGAAGAAGGTCCGGCCCGTCACCGCCCCCTGGGCCTCGGCGGTAAGGTCATCGGCGCTGCGGGTGCGAAGCTCCCACTCGGACGCGGCTTCGCTCCGAAGGAGGATGCCGGCTACCGTGAGCACGGCACCGGGCTGCAACTGGGAGATCCCGGCGCCGCTCAGGTGGGCGTTGGGGATCTGGATGGCCCCGGAGCCCGAGCCGTCGGAGGCGGTGGCCACCACGCCTCCCGGCACCGCACGTACGTCGGAGACCACGGCGTCGTCGACCTGGACCAGGGCGCCGTCCAGGGCGCCGGCCGAGCTGCCGTCCGAAGCGTTGCGGATGCGCTGGGTGGTGATGCCGATGGGCTCGGGAGGATCGCCCTGGGCAATCCGGAAGCCCTGGCCCTGGGTGAGCACTGCGCGGCCGTCCACCTCCTGGACCCGTCCCAGGACGCGGGCGCTGTCGCCCACGGAGTGGGTGAAGCCGGCGATCTCGGGGGCGGCGATGGCCCGCTGCCCGTCCCAGACGTGCACCGTGTTGTCGGGCAGATTGCCCCGGGCGTTCAGGAGGATGCCTTCTACGTAGATGCGGGAGCCGTCGGGCTGGCCCCTGGCCTGGGGGATGTTCCACACCGGAAAGCTGATTCCCACCGACGCCGACGAGGAGCCGTTGGCGGCGAGCTGAATCCGTTCGGGCTGGACGCCGGTGAGCTCGAGGCTGTCGCCCAGGATCGCCCCTCCCGCCGCCAACTCGTAGGATCCGGCGGCCAGATCCCGGACCTCGAACCGCCCTTCGCTGTCGGTGGTGGTCACGGCCACGGTGTTTCCACTTCCGGCCATGACGATCCCGATCCGGACGTCGGCCAGGGGCCCTTCTCCCCCTGACCGGACACCGTCCCGGTTCAGGTCCAGGAAGGCCTCTCCGGCCACCGTCCCCGTCCCGTCGATGGAGAAGAGGTGCCGGTCGTCGGCGCCGTCGCAGGCCGTGAGGGCCAGGAGCGTGAACAGGACGAGCGCGGGAAGGAAGCCACGGCGGACCGGGCCACGGCGGGCTGGATCAGAGCGCATTGGATCACGGCGCGCTGGATCGCGGCGGAGCAGGCCGCAACCGCCGGCGGACCGGGCAGTCGGGTGGGGGACGCAGGCAGAAGGCATGGATTCCAAGTCGGGGGAGGGGGCGTGCATGGTCAGTACCTCAATCCAAGACCGATCCGCAGGGAACGACCAGGCGAAAGCCGGACCAGGGGAGCGCCGAAGTTGGGATTCGCCGTCACCGGCAGGGACAGCCGGCCGTTGGAGACCGCCGGGAGGTCGCCGCTGCCGTCGACCACGAAGACCGCCGGATCCGGCAGGTAGGGGCCGTCGTCAAGCAGGTTCAGGGCGTCCACGTCGAGGGTGATGCGCCATCCGGCTCGTGTGCCCAGGTCCATACCCAGCCGGAGGTTCAGGTCGTGGATGCCGGAGGTGCGGCAGGTGTTGCGCTCCCGGCCTGCGCCCACGAGATCGGCCACGCAGGGCCACTCGCGGGTGAGCTGGTCGGGGGCCCCCATGTCTGCCGGAATGCTGATGGGGGTGCCGGAGCCGTGGAGGACGGCGCCGGGACCCAGCGGATCGGAGCCGTGGAGGAGGTCCCGGATGCCAGGGGTGAAGGGAGTGCCGGAGCGGAACCCGTAGAGGGCGCCGACTCGAAGGCCGGGGCTCTCCAGGAGCTCGAAGGTGCCCGAGGCCACGAACCGGTGGGGGACGTCCAGGTCCGAGCGGCCTTCCACCCATTCGGCCTCGCCGGCGCCGGAGCCAGCGGTCTGCCCGGCGGTGAGGGTGGGCCAGCCGGTGCCGCCCTGGGGCAGGTTGTCCCGGGTTCGGGAGTAGGTATAGGCGGCGTTCAACTCCAGGGGACCCGTGCCCTGGTGGACCACGCCCAGGGTCAGCCCCCACCAGGTGGCCCAGCCGGTGGACTCCAGCGCCGAGACCGTGCCGAAGTCGCTGAAGCGTCGGTCCGAGCCCGGACGGACGGCGATGACGCCGCTCCGCTGCACCACCTCTCCGAAGAGCTCCCGGTCGAACTGGTCCCGGGCGTACCGGGCCGGCACGCGGTTCAGGTCCCGGCGCCGGGGGAGGAAGTCGGTCTGGCGCACGCCGAAGTCCAGCTCCAACGAGGTGCCGGGCCGGAGGGCCCGGGCCAGCTCCAGGTCCAGCGACTGGGTCCGAGGCGCGTCGAACCGGGGCCCCAGGAGCGACAGGGTTCGTCCCTCGAAGACCACCTGGTCGTCGGCGCTTCCCGAGAGGGCCCCCAGGCTCTGCCGGTGCCGCACGGCGCCCGAGTCGGCCAGGACCTCGGCCAGGAGCCCGGGGTGCACCTCCCCGTGCTGGATCCCGGCGCTCCCTGACAGGCGCCACGTCCCTCCGGCGTCCGGCGTCCATTCCACCTGCAGCCGTGGTGAGATGCGGTGCCGGGTGTCATCGTCGGTCCGGATGCGGGGAAGGCCGGTCTGGCCGGCCCATCCCTCGCTGGGAAGGATGTCCTCCAGGGGGAGGGACTCGCCAGAGAACCGGAGGCTGCCCGTCATGGTGAGGCCAGGCGCGGGATTCCAGCGGTCCTGGACGAAAAACGCGAGGGTAGAACGGTCGAAGGCCACGTCGCGCCGGGGTCCGTCCCGGCGCACGCCGAAGCCGCGGCCCTCCTGGAAGGCCTGCACGTCCGGATGCCCGGCAGAGGGCGCGAGGATGCCCATGGACTCTTCCTCGAAGCGCTTTCGAGCCACGTCCATGCCCGCCTTGATCTGATGGTCCCTGGCACCGAAGTGTACGGTGGGAGCCAGTCGGAGGGTGCTCTGCTGGAAGCGTCCCGGCACCGTGGGGTCGGTGCCGGCCACAATCCCTCCGGTCTGGATCCAGGTGCGGCCGTCCAGGGTGCCCCCGGCCAGGGAGGCGCCGCCGTATTCCCGGGAGCTGGATTCGAAGCCCGAGCGGATCTCCAGGGCACCCCGATCTCCCATGACCCGGAGGTAGCTCACCCGGACGAGGGCGTCCGACGCATCGATCCCCTCAGGCGGCGCCAGGGCCGGTCTGGGGATGTCGTCAGGGTCGGCGGCGCGGGCCAACCCCACGTGGGAGGTCGCGGTGAGGGTGCTACGGTCGCTCAGGTTCCAGTCGACGCGGCCGAAGGTCGAGACGGCGTCCCATCGGTCCACGCGGGTGGGGCCGAGGCGTGCGTCCAGGGGACGGTCCTGGTCGTCGATGGCATCCAGGAAGAGGGCGCCCTGCTCCGCCGAGGAGGTCCCGAAGGGCGAGACGGTCCGGGAGGCCTGGCGAGCCTGCACGCCCAGGGCGAAGTGGAGGGTGTCGCTGACGATGGGTCCTCGGACCAGGATGCCGCCCTCCGGCGCGATCCCGGTGTCCACCGAGCCGCCCAGCGGTCCATCCAGCCCCAGGGGCTGCCCCAGGGCACCTCCGAACGCCTGCACCTCCAGGCGATTGCCTCCCTGCAGGGTGGTGGCCGCCAGACGGGCGCCGGAGATGCCGCCCCGTTCCCCATCCAGGTCCTGGGACGAGAACTCCAGCTCCTGCAGGAAGAGGGGGGAGAGGGCGGTGAAGTGGAGGAAGCCCGGTCCCATGCGAGGATGGGAGAGGGGCTCGAAGCGGATCCCATCGACGGAGACGCCGGTGAGCTGGCCGGGGAGTCCCATGATGCTGAACCCCGGGGCCGTAC
>SLNQ01000165.1 GCA_007132965.1 Gemmatimonadota bacterium
AGGGCAACGGGCGTCATCCATCGCTTCGGGATCATCGAACCTTTCCTGCGGTTGAATTCGTGTGGGTTACGATCGCCTCAGCGCCGGAACCCGGCCCCACCCGGGGCCGAGGGGGCGCTGAACAGCGTCGAGAAGAAGAGGCTGTTCATGAGCAGCTTGTTCGTGCCCGGGTAGGCGCCGCGGAAGTTGGGGTTGTCCGTCATGAGCACGACCGTGCCCTGGCCCATACGCTCCGCGATGAGCATGGGGGTGCCCCCGATCTCTTCCTGTCGGCGCTCCGATGCATACCCCGCCAACAGGGGAGACTCATGGTACCGGGCCACCGTGGCCACCGGATTGTCCGGCGTGACCAGGAGGATCGAGGTGTCCCGGTGGGTGGGCAGCGTCCTGCGATGGTAGCCGAAGGCCAGGGGATGGCTCAGGTCCAGGTCGGCGGCGAAGATGGCTCCCGACACCACGTCCTCGGACTGGCGGAGCCGGAGGTCGTCCAGGTTGAAGCGCTCGCCGGGCTCCAGCGCCATCGTCCGGTCCGTGATGGGGGCTCGCCCCAGAAGGGCTTCCTGGGCCCATTCCGCGCCCTGCCGGAGGGCTACGAAGGTGCCGCCTTCCTCCCGGATCCACCGGGCGACCCGCTCTGTGGCCGCCGGGGTCAGTCCCACGTCCCGACCGCCCGGGAGGATGATGTGGGTGTAGCGGCTCCACTCGATCTCCTGGATGCGGTCCTTCTGCTTCAGGACCACCGGCATCTCCATCTGGGCGTCCAATAGGTGCCACACGTGCCCCATGTCGAAGCGCTGGACGCCCCCCTCGAAAAGGAGAAGCACCTCGGGCTGCTCCAGCGTTCCGAAGGCGCGGCCGCTGCCGAAGTCCGAGCCCTCGTCCAGGGTGGCCCCGATGTCGATGGCGTGGATCTGGATCCCCGCCTCCTCGCCGACCCGGGCCAGGAGGTCGTGGAGGGCCTCTGGGGACAGCGACTGTCCCTTCAGGGGAATGAAGACGCTCCCCCGGACCAGCTCCACGGGCCCGCGGGTGGTCCGGGCTTGCACGGGCAGGAGGGCCGCCCGGGCGATCACCCCCTCGTCAAGCAGCCGGTAGAGGGCACGGGGAGCGTAGTGGTCCGTCCAGGAGAAGGCGTAGCCGTAGGCGGCCCGGTCCGGAAGCTCGGCGGCGGGCCGGATGGGGCCCGTTCGCTCGCCCAGGAGCTGCGGGCGCATCTGTCCCCGGGGGACCGCGGCGTGGTCCAGGCCGTAGGTCAGCGACAGGGTCCAGCTCGTGGCGTCGGAGAAGCTGGGGGCCTCGAATTCGGTCACCCGGTCGAAGACGGTCCGGACCATGCGGTAGGCGTCCTGGTCCAGCTCCACGACGTAGGCCTCGCCCGCCCTGTACTCCACTCCGTCCAGCTCCACGTCCTGGGCCAGCTCGTGCACCTGGATCCGATGCGTCTCCAGGAGCTCGACGAAGCGGACCAGCCGGCCCCGGTCCGGCGAAGTGAAGACGAATCCGCCGCGGTCGTCCGCTGCGGCCTCGGCCCGGGCCGAGGCGTAGAAGGCCCGGCGGTAGTCGTGGAAGTCCTCCCTCAGATCCACAGCCGAGGCGATGCTCGTCAGCGCCGAGTGGAAGTGCACGTCGATATTCTCGGCCAGCGACCAGCGGCCCAGGGGCGTGTCCAGCTCCACCAGGTGGGCCGTCCCCACTTCGAAGAGCGCGCCCACCGACCCCTGCACGTTGGGATAGCCCGAACCCGAGCCGGGATAGAAGTTGTTGTACACCTCCTCGGTGAAGTACAGGGTGCCCCGTTCGTCCAGGTGGCCCTTGTGGTAGTCGGCCATCCGCCGGAGCAGCGAGCGGGCCTCCTCCGGCACCAGGTCGTTCGTCCGGACATGGTCGCCCGGTGAGAAGTAGTAGGTGGAGGGCCGCACCGAGGTGGTGCCCATCTCGTGGAAGTCCCCGGTGAAGTGAGGCTGCCACTCGTGCCATGCCGGGACCCACACCTGGGCCTCGTGCTGGGCGAGGAGCAGCCACTGGCGGTTCAGGTCGAAGCCGTAGTGGCTGGCCCTCTGGCTCGCCCAGAGGTCGTGGCCGGCGTGGTCCCCGTTCCGCACGATGGTCCGGGACCAGAAGCTGAGGGAGTGGTCGATCCGGCGGGCATGGCCGTCCGGGTTCAGGGCGGCCACGATGAGCACCACGCTGTTCTCGAGAACGCGCTCGATCTCCGGACCCTGCCCCGCCGCCAGGTGGTGGACGAGGGGCGCGGAGGCCTCGAGCCCCGCCGCCTCGGCGCCATGCACCCCGAAGCCCAACCAGACCACTACGGGCAGATCCTGGTGGTCTCCTTCCTCCCCACCCGAGCCGGCCAGGGCCAGGTGGCGGTCCCGGATCTCGTCCAAGCGGGCGTGGTTTGCGGCGGCGGTGACGGTGAGGCGCACGATGGGACGCCCCTCCACCGACCGCCCCAGCGTGTCCAGGGCCACCCGATTGGAGACCCGGGCCATCTCCTGGAAGTAGGAGATGAGCTGGTCGTAGCGCGTGGCCCGCTCGCCCAGCTCGTGACCGAACGCCTCCGCAGGCGTCGTGACATCCGCGTCGTAGGAGATGCCCGCCGGCATGAACCCGGCAGGCGCCTGCGCCGCGAGGAATCCCGCCGGCAGGAGCCCGACACACACCAGCACCGCTCTCAGCATCTTGGTCCTCTACACCAGGGTTGGAGGCCGAGGAGCCAAGGTATGCGCCGTCCTCGGACTGCAGCAAGACACGAATCAGAAGACCGTGGACGAAGTGCAGGGGCACCACCTTCCGAGCTCGGTTCTCACTCCTCATCCGGAGGGCTACGGGTCATCCTGAGGGCGGCGGGTCTACCGGAGGGCGGCGGGTATAGAGAGTCCGGAAGCGAAGGGCTGCCACCAGCGCACACTCCCGGCACCCATGGTCGAGTTGTTTCGGCTCCACCGGGTCGGCGCAGACCTCGTACCCCAGCTCCCGGTAGAGGGCCATCATCTCCTCGGCCCGGGTTCCCTCCACCACGAAGCGGCGCTCCCACCCCTGGGCGAGCCGGGCGGGATCGGCCTCCACCGACCCCGCGACCCGTGCCTTCCAGGCCTCGATCTCGGCCAGGGCCTTCAGGCGCTCCTCGCGGGACACGGCCAACCCCCTATCCCGCCGCAGCCGCGCCCGTTTCGCGCAGCTTTCGGAGCCGCTGACCGCCGAGAAGGGCCGCGCCGAGGGCCGAGGTGAACTGGACCTCCTCGGGGGGCGGCACGTTTACCCCCTCGCCCAGCTCCTGCCGGATCACCTCGGCCATGGTCTGAAAGCGGAGGATCCCTCCGATCAGGGTGAATTCGGGCTCCATCCGGACCCGCTTCATGAGCTGCACTGATCGCCCCACCAGGGAGTTGATGGCGCCGCGCATGATGTCGGCCGGTGGCGCTCCCTGGGAAAGGTGGTTGATCACCTCGGACTCGGCGAAGACGGCGCAGACCCCCGAAATGGGCACCGCGCCCTGGGATTCGGCCACCAGGGGACCGATGTCCTCGGTACCGAAGCCCATGTACCGGGCGGTCTTCTCCAGAAACGCCCCGGTGCCGGCAGCGCACTTGTCGTTCAGGCGGAAAGACTTGACCTTGGCCCTCTCGTCCAGGCGAGTGGCCTTCATGGTCTGTCCACCCACGTCCAGGACGGTCCGGGTGTCCGGGAACAGTGCCTTGGCCCCCCGGGCCCCGGCGGTGAGGTCCGTCACCGCTGTGTCGGCCACGTCGGTCTGGTGGCGGCCGAAGCCGGTGGTGACCACGTAGTCCAGGTCGTCGCGAGCCAGTCCCGCTTCGGCCAGAGCCGCCTCCAGGGCCTCCCGGGCCACTTCGGCCAGGCGGAAGCCCGTGGACTTCATGACCCGGGCTCGAACCGTTCCGTCAGCGTCCAGGATCAGCGCCTTGGTGTAGGTGGATCCCACGTCCACGCCCGCCGTGAGCCCGCTCATGCCTGTTCCTCCCGGGTGCCCACCGGTGTGCCTTCGCTCTCCACCCGATCCAGGGCGAAGAGGGCGGCCCCCAGGGCGCCCATGTAGTGGGACTCCTCGCTCACGTTCAGCCGGGTGCCCAGCCGCTCTTCAAGGGTCGCGATCATGGCAGTGTTCCGGGCCACGCCCCCGGTGAAGGTGACCTGGTCCTCGATCCCCACCCGGCGAACCAGCCCCGAGGCCCGGGCGGCGATGGACTTGTGCACCCCCAGGAGAATGTCCTCGATCTTCTTGCCCTTGCCCAGCCAGGAGAGGATCTCGGACTCGGCGAAAACCGTGCAGGTAGTGGAGATCTTCACCGGGCGCTCGCCTCGCAAAGCAGTCGGGCCCAGCTGGTCCAGGGGGATCTCCAGGGCCGAGGATGCGGCTCCCAGGAACCTCCCGGTCCCGGCAGCGCACTTGTCATTCATGCAGAAGTCCACGATCTCGCCGTTCTCCGAGACCCGGATCGCCTTGGTGTCCTGGCCCCCCATGTCGAGCACCGTGCGGGTCTCCGGAAACATGTGGGCCGCCCCCCGGCCGTGGCACGAGATCTCGGTGACCTGCGTGTGGCCGAAGGTGACCTTGTAGCGGCCGTAGCCGGTGCCCACCACGCAGCGCACCTCCCCCCCCGCAATCCCTCCCGAATCGAGGGACCTGCGAAAGGCGTTCTCCGCCGCCTGGATCACGTTGGCCCCGGTGTCCACCAGGGCCCGGGCCACGATCCTGCCCTCTTCGTCCACAATCACCGATTTCGTCTGGGTGGATCCCACGTCCACCCCTGCCGCGTACTCCATGGGTCTTTCTCCCGTCTACGTTGTGGTCCCGGACTTGAGCCTCCGGGACTCGAGTCCCTCGAAAAAGGCGTCGATCCGATTCTTGAGCTGGGCCTCGGACACGACCCTTTGATCCATCATGTCCGACTCGATGAAGAGGCTGGGGACGTCCCTCCGCTCCATCACTGCCCGCCGGTTGTCCGCCAGCCCCGTGGACACCGTTCGGCAACTCTTGATGGGGTGGTAGACGATCCCGTCGGCCTGGTAGTGGTCCACCATCTCCAGGAGGGCGTCGGTCTGGAAGAACATGGAGTCCATGGCGGCCCGGGTCTGGGCCAGGAGTCCCTCAGCCAGGCTCTCGAGGGGACGATCAAGGTCGTACTCCGGGCCGGCGTTGGCTCCCCCGGAGGCGAAGTGCATGTAGGTGGAGCTCACAAAGACCCCGCCCCACTCAGTGAAGAGCTCTCCGAAGCGGCGGAAGATCGGGTAGCACGGAACGCCGACGAAGATGAGGCGGTGGAGCTCCTCGGGGAGGGTGCCGATCCCCTGTTCGCGTCGGTGCTCCAGCTCCTCCACCAGGTCCCGAAAGTAGGCCGCCGCCTCAGGAGTGGCCCGGAGGCCGTTGGCCACCCCCAGGTAAACGGTCCCGTCGGTGAGGGCGTTGAAGAGGGCCGGGCGGCTCCGGTTGAGTTCCAGGACCCGGGTCCACGCCCGGCGCATCTCGTTGGTCCACCCCAGGCGCTCCCGGAGCCGGCCGATGTCGAAGGGCACCCCGGAGATCTCCTCCAGGCGGGGGATGAGGTCCCGAAGCTGGGTCTCCACGTAGGCCCGGTCGTTGGCGAAGGCCCGGTCCGAGGTGGAGAAGGCTTCCCCGGCGCTCCGGCTCCCGGGCACGTCCACCACGAAGGTGGGCGTCTCGTACATCCGCTCCCAGATCTCGGCCCACTTGATGTAGGTGTTGCAGGCGTTGGTGCACACCGTGACCGCAGGTTTCGGGATCGTCCCCATGGGATGAGTGCCGCCCCGGAGCTGGGTGGCCACGTCGGCCTTCACGTAGCCGCAGATGTCCGGCGAATAGCCGTAGTCCTCGGCTTCGTTCAGGAGCTCCGGGGCCAGGTGGCGGACCGCGGTCTGAAGGGAGTTGATCTCCGGAAAGACCACGGGGAAGTCGAAGCACCGGAGGAGCTCGGTGAGGCTCCCCATGACGAAGACGTAGGCGGCGCCCCGGCCCTCCTCCGCGGCCCGGTCCAGGCCGGCGAACCACTCCTTGAAGAGGCGGTTGCCGTCGGTGTTGCCCCGGCCCACGATCTCCGCGGTCGAGACGGCCTCCATGGCAGTGTCGGCAGGGGGTCTGGTGGCGGCGTCCGTGTCGGCCCCGCTTGTGGCTGTCTCGGTCATGGTCTTCCCCATTGGGTGATGCGAAGGACTCAGTCGAACATCAGGTTCTCAACGAAGGTCTCGAGCTGGATCTCCAGGTGGTCGAAGCTGGACATGTTCTCCTCGAACTCGCTCACGAAATACGGCACCTTCGCCTCGTCCAGGGCGTGGATGTAGGTGACCTGCTCTTCCAATCCCGGCTCGCACATCTTGGCGGCGGTGACAATGGCCGCTTCG
Source organism: Gemmatimonadota bacterium (assembly GCA_007132965.1). Lineage (GTDB taxonomy): Bacteria > Gemmatimonadota > Gemmatimonadetes > Longimicrobiales > Gaopeijiaceae > PWLA01. The sequence goes on from SLNQ01000165.1 coordinate 6,379, forward strand.
GCCCCTGCATCCCGGATCCGCTCCATGAGCATGCGTTCCTTGGGCTTCCGGTCGTCGTGCTGGACCGGGCTGTAGCTGGACCGGTTCAGGTAGGCGTCGGCCAGGGCCAGAAGGGGGTCCCCCTCGGTGGAGATGTCCTCCAGGATCCAGCGCATCCCGATGAGAAGGTCGTCGTCCACCACGTAGCAGGACCGGGCCACGGCCCGGATCAGGTCCATAGGCGGCTGCTCGCAGAAGCCCCCCTCGAATACCACCCGGATCCGGTCCTGGCGCCGGATCTCACGTTGCCGGAGCAGGGGAAGGGTCGCTTCCAGGATCCCGTTGTGCTCCTCCCGGCGCATGAGGCCCCCGAGGGCCATGAGGACGTAGGACTCGTCGGCGGAAAGGAGCCAGGGGCTTTCCCGTCTCAGGGCGTAGAGCTCCCGGAGGAGCCGCCGGTTTTCGTTGTAGATCCGGATGGAGGCCCGGAGTTTGTCGTCGGTCACCGCCTGCCCGGCCACCGTTTCCACCTCACGACGAAGTCGGTCGTACTCACCCCTCAGGTATGCCGGGGCGTGGGAGGCGGTGGCGTTCTGGGGCAGGTAGAGGATCTCGCACCGGTGGTCGGCATTCCGGCCCCACACCCCAGCCAGGTTCCGGGCCGCGTCGCAGATGGGGTGGCTCACGAAGAGGTCCAGCTCCACACGGCCGCTGAGGGCCAGCTCCAGGGACGTCTTCAGGATCGAGCAGAGGTAGGAGCCGAAGCGGGAATCGGCCTGGAAGGGCTCGATGGGGGCCCCCCGGACCCGGAAGGGAAGGAGGCCCGCGGCGTGGACGATCTCCTCGGGGAAGTAGACCTGGAAGTGGCCCACCACCTTCCCGCCTCCCTCCCGCCAACGGGCCACGGTGGGGAAGTCCATGTCCTCAAGGAGCTCCCGGCATTCCCACAGAAGCTCGTCCAGATCCCTTCCACGCCAGCGGGGGAAAAGTTCGAGAGTTGCGGGGTCGAGGGGGCCGTCGCGCGTCGCAGGGTCGTTCATCGGTGGCTCCACTGTGGACGGCGTTTCTCGGTGAAGGAGGTGAGTCCCTCCAGGGCGTCTGCGGTGTGCATTAGCTCGTCCAGGTAGACCTCCTCGGCGGCCCGGAGGCGTTCTTCCCAGAGCGGGCGGCGAGCCCGGATCCGGGCCTTCTTGGCGGCCCGGAGGGCGGCACCGCTGTTCCTGGCAATCCGGCCGGCCAGTTCGTCCACCGTGTCTTCCAGATCACCGTCGGGCACCATCCGGTGGACCAGGCCTGCCTCACGGGCGGCGGCCGCGTCCAGGCCATCGCCCGAGTAGAGAAGCTCGGTGACGGCCCCCCGATGGCCCTGGTCGTCCAGGAGGGCGCAGGCTGCGGGAGGGATGACCCCCAGGCTGATCTCCGGGAGGGCGAACTCGGCCCTTTCGCCGGCCACCACCAGGTCGGTGGCCAGGACCACCTCGCACCCGCCCCCCAGGCACCGGCCCCGAACCGCCGCCACCAGGGGAAGGGGGAAGGTGAGGAGGTCCAGGATCGTCCGACCGAACTCCGGGATCATCTCCTCGTGCTCCGGGGGGAGGTGTTCCGGAACGGAAGCGCCCACGGAGAAGTGGGGGCCCCGGGCCTCCAGCACCGCCACCCGCAGATCGTCCTGTCCTGCCAGCTCCTCGAGTCCCTCCCGGAGGGCTG
>SLNQ01000243.1 GCA_007132965.1 Gemmatimonadota bacterium
GGAGGTAGATCGCCCGCCTCGAAACCTCGGCTCGCTCGGCGATCTCCTCCATGGAGAGTTCCTCCGCGCCGCGCTCCTCGATGAGCGACCAGGCCGCGTCCAGGATGGCGCTGCGCGTCCTGCGGCTCCGGGCTGTGCGGGGCTGCTCAATCCGTTCCACCTCTTGCCTCCTCGAAGGTTATTTCACACTATGTGAACTTAGCTGAAGCCGGGGTCCCCTGCGACCCCGCACCACTCCAACCGCAGGAGGTACCGATGGCCACTCTCAAAACCGAGCGCCGCTCCGGCCGAATCTGGACCATCGCCCGCTGGATCGCGGGCGGCCTCTTCGTCTACCTGGTAGTGGGGAACGCGCTCCACCAGTGGGTGTTCCGCCCACCGCCCCCGGATCCCGCCACCTTCCCGCGGGCCGGGGACGAGTTCGGAAGCTCCGTGGAGGGGTTCCACCAGCGGATCATGGACGTCGTGGATGACTGGGTCGTGGTGGAGCTGCACCTCGAGCCGGACGCGGCCGGGCCGCCGCTTCACTACCACCGGGGATTCGACGAGGAGTTCACGGTGCGCGAGGGAGTGCTGCACATCGAGCTCCCCGACGGCGTGGTCACGGTGGGACCCGGCGAGTCGTACCGGGTGGAGGCGCTCACCCCGCATCGTCCCTTCAACCCCGGCTCTGAATCGGTCGTCGTCGCCTCCGACGGACCGCTCATCCCGCAGTCGTTCGCGGCCTGCCTGGTCCAGATCTACCCGAGGCTCGACGCGGGCGGAGGCGTGTCGCTCCCGCTCCTCCTGCAGATGTCGGTGATCGACCCGATGTGCGATACGCACCTGGCCGAGGCCCCGCGACCGGTCGTCACCGCGTTGAACCTGCTCCTGGCTCCGGCGGCGAGGGCGCTCGGGTACCGGAACTACGATCCGCAGCTGGCTCTGCACCCGCCGGCGCTCCCGGAGGGGTGAGAAGCCCCAGGGGGTCCAGAAGCTCCCGGGCTCGGGACCGGATCGCGCCGGCCTCCTCCGGACTGTCCCGGGTGCGGAGGCGGGCCTGCTCCAGGAGGAGGAGCCCGCGGCCGAAAGGGTCCTGGGCCGTCGTCACCGCCTCGGCCAGGATCAGGGATGCCCTCTGGGCGTCCCCCAGGGCTTCCGCAGCCCGGGCCCGGGCCAGAGCGGTGATCTCCCGGTCGTCGGCCCAGGTGGCGTGCCCGGCCGGAAGCGTGCCCTCCAGCTCGTCCAGGGCCTCCCGGACCACCTCCGGCTCAGCGCCCTCCGCCACGAGGCCCAGGAGGACCAGGCTTCGGCCCGCCCGGGCCGCCGCCGGGAAAAACTCATTGCGGTGGTCTTCGGGGACCTTTGAGGCATCGCCGTCTCCTGCCTTCGGGCTCCATGTCGCCGCCCGGGTGCCGTGGCTCACCGCGCCGGCGAGATTCCCGGCGAGCCAAGCCGCCAGCCCCCGGTTCACCGGGACCGCGGCCTCCACGTGTGGGAAGTGGAATCGCCGACAGAGCTCCTCGACCCGGTCCAGGTGAGCGTGGGCCGCCTCGGTCTCGCCGCGGCGGGCCAGGAGATCCGAGAGGTTCAAGCGGAGGACGGTCTCGGCTCCCGGCTCAACAGCCTCCGTCGCCGTCCGGAGTCCGTGCTCCCACGCCTGCACGGCCTCGTCCCACCGCCCTAGCCGGGAGAGCTCCGTCCCCCGGTCCGACAAGGCGTCGCAGAGTTCCCGGGAAGTTCCGGCCCCCCGAGCTATCTCCACCGCCTCGTCCAGCGCCGGGAGCACCTGGGCCCGGGATCCGGCTTGGTGGGCCGTCCGGGCCAGGAGGAGGAGGGCCCGGACCAGGAGCGTCCCGCCACCGGCCGCCCGAGCCGCGGTCACTGCCCGCCGGGTCTCGTCGAGGGCCATCGGAGCGTGGTCCGCCGCCAGTCGGACCACCGCTGCCACCATGTGGGCGTCTCGGAGCAAGCCGGGGTCCCCGGCCCCGTCCGCCTCCTCCAGCAAGGACGCCAACTCCGCCGCGAGTCTGGAGGGTTCCACCAGCCCGCTCCGCAAGGACGACTCGGTCACTCTGAGTCGGAGTCGGAGCCGTTCGTCGCTCCCTGGCCGGGCCCGACGGACCGCCTGGAGGAAGGCCAGGGCCGCTTCGGGAAACCGGCTACGGGTCCACTCCAACTCGCCGGTCCGGGTCCAGACCAGAAGGAGCTCCCCTCGGGAGCGGGCTATCCCCCGGGCCCGGGCCAGGTAGCCCGCCGCCGCTCCGGGAGCGTAGATCTCTTCGGCCTGTCGCGCCGCCTCCAGGTTCCAGCGGAAGGCCTCTCCCCGGAGACCGCCCTCTGCCGCGTGGCGAGCCAGGGCTCCCGCTCGGCCAGGTCCTGGCCCCTTGGTTCCGGGATCTCCGGACTCCGAGGGGAGCGACAGCGCCGTGACCAGGCGGTGGAAGGCGGCCCGGTGGAGGAGCCTCCGCTCCGAGGCGGGGATTCCTTCCCGGACGATCTCCCGGACCAGGTCGTGGACGAAGTCGTACCCCACCCCCATCTCTCTCACCAGGTCCCGCTCCACCAGCTTGCCTGCGGCCCGAGCTCCGGCTCGGGGGTCCAATCCGGCCACGGCCGCGGCGGTGGGGAGGGGGAAGCGGCGGCCGAGGACAGCCGCCGCACGGAGCAGTCGACCCTCCGCCTCGGTCAGATGCCTGAGACGCTCCTCTACCAGGACCTGGAGGGATCTTGGACTTTCCGGATCACGGGTGTCCCCCTTGCCGGGCTTCCCACCTGGCTCCCGCAGGAGCTCCCCCAGGAAGAAGGGGTTCCCCCCGGTTCGGCGTCGGAGGACCCGAGCGTCCCGATGCGGTCCGGCCAACTGCTCCACCGCCTCAAGGGGAAGAGGCCCCAGTCGGATCTCCTCCGCCGTCCCGGGATCCTCTCGGAGCGCTCCAGTCCAGAAGCGGTGGGCTGGCTCGCCGGGATCGAGCTCCTGGGACCGGGCGGTGACCAGGAAGAGGACAGGGTGGTCGGGGAGCGTGCGCCAGGCGTAGTGGAGGACGGCCGTGGTGGCCTCGTCGGCCCAGGGAAGGTCATCCAGGACCAGGAGGAGAGGTGCCTCGTACGCCAGGTTCTCCAGAAGGGCTCGAAAGGCCTGCGTGAGCCGGAGCCGACCCCCCGCCAGGTCCCTCGGCGGACGCTCCACCCCGCTCGGGAAGCGACGGGCCAGGGAGGGGACCATGCGGCTCAGTTCGCCCAGCGCGGCCCCGTCCAGGGCAGCCAGACCGGGGGCGTGGAGAGCGCCGACCAGGATCCCCGCCAGAGCCGCATACGGGACTCCCCGCTCCACCGCGTACGCCCGACCTTCCAGGACCGTTGCTCCCCCCAGGCCCGCGTGGTGGGCGAACTCCCGGGCCAAGCGGGTCTTCCCTATCCCCGGCTCGCCGGTGAGGAGAACCAGTTGCCGCCGCCCCTTTCGAGCCCGGGCCCAGGCGGTTCCGATTTCTCGGAACTCCCCTTCCCGTCCCACCAGGGGCCAGTGCTCGGAGGTGCGCCCCTGGGGCGACGGCGATCTGGTCCGCCTCTCCCCGGGTGATCGTCCTAAGCGAATGCGGTCTGCCAGCTCGTCGAGTTCCGGTGGCGGCTCGGCGTCCAGCTCCCGCCGGAACCGAGCGGCGAGCGCCTCCAGTCCGGCGAGAGCCCCCTCGGCGTCGCCGGCCAGCGTTCGGAGACGGGCCAGACGGAGGCCTCCTTCCAGCGAGAAGGGAGACAAGGCGCCAAGGCCCTCGGCCCATTTCAGGGCCCGGGGCCAGTCTCCCGCCGCCTCGGCGGCGACCACCGCTGAGCGGACCGTCTCCTCCACCCTGGTCTCGAGACTGGCCCGCCACCCGTCGGCCCAGCGGTCGAACTCGGTGTTTCCCTCGAGAAAGAACCCCTCCAGGAAAGATCCGCCCCAGAGCCCCGCGACCCGTTCCAGATCCCCGTCCTCCAACGCTCGGTTCAGCTCGAGGACGTCCACTTGGATTCGACCCGGCTCCAGGACGAGGTGCTCTCCCTTCGCCCGGACCACGTTACCCAGCCGCTTTCGGAGCCGGAAGAGGCTCTGGCGCAGGGCGCCCCGGGCGCGTTTCCGGTCGCTCTCGGGCCAGAGGAGAGCGGCCAGGGCATCCCGGCGGACGCCCTCCCCGGAGCAGGCCACCACGGTGAGGAGTGCCAGCTCGGGCCGCCACAAGGGGAGGGGACGGCCGGCGGGGTCGGTGAGGGCGGGCTCCCCCAGGAGCCGCAGTTGCAGCATGGATGCCTCCGGGGAAGGGCATACGTAACGCCAACGTAACGGGCCGGTCGCCACTTAACCAGCACGCGCGAAGGGGCTCCGAACGCGGTGGCAGCGCCCGCTTGGGGTTGGAGCGGACACCGCAGCCCCCTCTTGCCGCCCCCTCCCGCTGGGAGCCGAGGCCGGCCCTACACCCGCAGCACAGGAGGTCACCATGCGACACACCTGCCCCTCGAGGATCGCCCCCCTGGCGGCGATCTTCGTCATCGTCTTCGGGACCGGATGCGAGGCAGTCCCCACCTCACCCCCCGCTCAGGTTGCAGTCCCCGGCGAGCTCTCCTCGCTCGCCGTGGAAAGGCCCAGCACTCTCCAGCAGGTGAACCTTACCTTCGAGAAGACCATCGTGGATCCGGTCCTGGGCGTGTGGGAAGGCTGGGTCGCCGGCGACATTGAGGGCGACCTGAGGACCGAGCTTCAGGGACTCAGGGTCGCGGGACCCATCTGGCATGTAGACTTCCTCTGGATCATCGATGCAGATGAGCCTGCGCAGTCTCTCACTTTCGAGGCCTCGGGGACCCTGAATACCGGGACGGGTCAGGTCGTCATGAACGGCACCGTCGTGGACGGGTGGCTGGCCGGCGCCCGTGTACACGAGGAGGGACAGGCCCAGGATCCCGCGGGGGCCGAGTTCCACGGCATCATCACCATTATGAGGAGGACGGTCCAATGAAGGAGATCCACTGCGGCGAGTTCATTGCCGGCTGTCCCCACATCAGTCGGGGACGGACGGTGGAAGAGCTCATGACGAGCGTCCGGAAGCACGCCCGGGACGCCCACGGGATGAAGGAGATCGACGAGGACCTGGAGGGTGAGCTTCTGAAGGCCATCAAGGAGCGTTGATCGCCTGGAGGGCGTGAGCGCAGTGGGGTGGTAGACCTTGGTGCCGTAGTCGTCTTCCAGCCCCAGGGCCCGGGCGCTTGTACGAACCATCCCAGTCGGAATCGGCGGCTCTTGCGTCCTGAATCCGGAGGCCGTTACCGTGCGAGCTGCCCCGTCGCCCGAGGCGGGTTCCATCGGACGCGGTGGTGTGCGGGACGTCCCCGATCCGTGCGGTACCTCGGGTGCCCCCGCTCTTCTCCAGCTGCGAGGTTCACTGTGCTTTCGAGGTCTCCGAGGGAAGCCATTTCCGCGGCTCGTCCGGCGCTTTTGGGCCGGCAGGGACGGGTCGGCCGGCTCAGACGCCTGCTCCCCCTCTGGCGCGTGGGCTGTGCCGCGGTGCTTCTCCTGCTTCTGGCGGCCGGGGGACTCGAAGGGATGCAGCCCGGGGAGCCGGAAGGGGCCCACCATGGGCACGGATCGTTTCGGGGACTGACCGCGGATGGCGCCATCGAGGAAGCCGCGACGACGCCGTCCCCCAACACCGCCGCCCCCGCCGACACCATCGTGGAGGTCCGCCTCACCGACGGCTCCGTCTTCCACGGGAGGATCGTGCAGGAGACGGAGACGCTCGTGGTCATTGAGACCGCAGGCGGCGCCCGGGTGGAGCTTCCCCGGGAGCGAATCCAGTCCATGGCGCCCGCCCGGGGCCAGATCGTGGACGGCCGGTTCTGGCCGGCGGACCCGACCAGGAGCCGCCTCCTCTTCGCCCCCAGCGCCCGACCGATGCTGCGAGGCGAGGCCTACGTGGCGAACTACATGCTTTTCTTCCCCTTTGTGGCCTACGGGCTGAGCGACCGCTTCTCCATCGCCGGGGGCACGCCGCTCTTTCCCGAGATCATCGGGGAGGTCTTCTACCTGGCGCCGAAGTACACCCTGGTGAGCGGGCCGGGAATGGACGTGGCGGTCGGGACCCTCGCCCTCTTTCTGACGCGCGAGCTGGATCGGGGCTCCTTCGGCATCGTCTACGGGGTGGGCACCTTCGGCGACGCCGACCGGGCGCTCACTGCGGGAGCGGGATGGGGATTCAGGCTTTCGGGGGACGACGCCTTCGTCTCTGACGAGCCAGTCCTGGTCCTCGGCGGGGAGACGCGGACAGGCGCACGTACGAAGCTCCTGAGCGAAGGATGGTTCGTCCTCGGAAACGGCGCGAGCGGGGTGCTCAGCGGAGGCGTGCGCTTCTTCGGAGACCGCCTCTCCGGCGACCTCGGCCTCGGCGTTCTCATCGACGACGGGGTGGAGTGCTGCGCCCCGGTCCTGAACTTCGTCTTCGGATTCGGGGGCGGGAGGTAGGGCCGCCCCCGAGCCAACGCGGCTGAAGGTCGGAGAGGTGCCTTCTCCCCACCGGGTTGCACGATCCGTTCAGCTTTGCTTAAAGTGCGCACGCACGGGGGTCAGGAGGCCCTCCATTGGGGGCCTTCACCGGGAACGTGACCGGGCTCAGGTCCTTTTTACACGGTGGAGGGAAGCGGAGCGTGAACGAGGAGAGCGATGCCAGAGAGCCGGGCGCGGATGGTCGTCCCGGTTCCGTTCGGCGACTCCTCGATCCCTTCATTCCGCCCCCGGCCTGGCGATTTCCGGTGCTCCTCGCGGTGGGGGCACTGGTGGGGCTGGGGGCGCTGGTTGCCCAGGTCTCCCGGGCCACCTCCTACCTTTCGGACGACCCGGCCACCTGCGTGAACTGCCACGTGATGGCTCCGGAGTACGTCACCTGGGCCAACAGCGCCCACCGGGAGGTGGCCACCTGCAACGACTGCCACGTGCCGCACGACAACTATCTTCGCCACTACGCCTTCAAGGCGTCGGACGGGGCCCGCCATGCGTTCATGTTCACCTTCCGCCTGGAACCCCAGGTGATCCGGATCCATCCCGCCGGCCAGCGGGTGGTCCAGGAGAACTGTGTGCGCTGTCACGCCTCGCCCGTGGCCGGCACCCACCTCCTGCAGGCGAAGGGAGACGACCTGCACGGTGTGGACGGCGTCCGGTGCTGGCACTGCCACCGATCCACCCCCCACGGTGAGGTCCGGGGGCTCTCCGCCGTGCCCTACGAACACGTTCCCCTTCCCGGATTCGCTTCACCTGAATGGCTCCGGGCACTCATGAACGGAGGACTGCCGAACCCATGAACATCGCCGAACTCGCCGCCAAGAAGCCCTGGTTCGCCTGGTTCCTGTTCCTTGCTACGGTGGCGCTGGTCTTCGGGGTTGGACTCTTTGCGGCATCCATCATCGAGCGGCGGAGCGAGGCCGTGGCCACCGGTGTCCCGATACGACCCCTCCCCGAGTTTGAGCCCCGCAACGCCGTGTGGGGCGAGCAGTTCCCCCGGCAGTTCGAGACCTACCTCCAGACGCTGGACACCACCTTCGTGTCCCGATGGGGCGGGGCGCGTCATCGGGACATGCTGGCCCAGCACCCGGAGATGGTGGTCCTTTGGGCCGGCTACGCCTTTGCCCGGGACTACGACCAGATCCGGGGCCACTACTACGCGGTGAAGGATCTCCACGGCACCCTCCGCACGAACCTGGACCAGCCCGCCACCTGCTTCAGCTGCAAGAGCACCGACGTGCCCCGGCTCATGGACGAGTACGGCGTGGAGGGCTTCTACGAGCAGTCCTGGCGCGATCTGGGTCCCGAGGTGGCCAATCCCATCGGATGCCAGGATTGCCACGATCCCGAGACCATGCGCCTCACCATCACCCGCCCCGCCCTCATCGAGGCGTGGGAGCGGATGGGACGGGACGTCGAGCGAGCCACGCATCAGGAGATGCGTTCCCTGGTCTGCGCCCAGTGTCACGTGGAGTACTACTTCCGGGGCGACGGCAACTACCTGGTCTTCCCCTGGGA
>SLNQ01000120.1 GCA_007132965.1 Gemmatimonadota bacterium
CTCACCGGACAGGACCCGTTCAAGGTGGTAGACGATCTTCAGCAGCTCATCACATGCCACGCTGGTCCTCCCAAGCTGGCTGCCAACAGCTCCGAGGCTTGGCGCCCTGCCGTGGCAACGATACGCGACCGTGAACGACCCGCCCACGAGCGTCCGAGCCACCGCGTCGAGGTTCGAGTCGGACCCACAGCGGATGCGGCTGAGGCTCAGCAACACATCCTCGCCCATGCGCTCACCGCCGCCAATGCGCACCTCTCGGAGGCCAGCCCTCGATCGCGTCGCAGAGCGGGCCCGACGATGGACTTCGCCAGCGGCAGACAACCTGGGACGCTTCACAACTCCCCCTTCGAGTGACGAGTCGACCCGACACCCCCAATCGCTACAACACGGCGGATATGCGCTTTCCTGAGGCGGCTCCTCAAGGTGCCCGCCGTAGCCTGGGTTTCCCTGCTCGTGCCCACCGTGCTAGCTCGTGACATACTCCATTTTCGGGTAGCGGTGAAGGGTCGCAGTGGACGGTGAGGGAGTCGCGGCGCCGATGACTCCGAGAACCCGCGGCGGTCGGTTGATGATTGCGATCGTGGCGGGACTCGCCGGTGGCGCCGCGCTCGGCGCTGTCAGCGCGGCCGGACGTGGTTCGGGACAGGGAGGTTTGTCGTTCTGGTTGGAGAACGTCGGGGGCCTTTGGGTCGCGGCTGCCTTTGCTGTCGGTGCCTTCAGCCGTCGTCGACTCAGTGGTCTGGTTTCCGGAGCCGTGGCGATGGTTGGGGCCGTCGTTGTTTATGATGTTTATGGCCAGGTCAGACACGGACTCGCGATCCCCGCGGAAGGCTCTGCACCTTCCCCGATGTTCCACGTACGGCCATTCTGGCTGATCGTGGGGCTGGTGGTGGGGCTCGTCTTCGGTGCACTGGGCGGCTGGTGGGGTGAGCAGCCGGTCCACGCTTGGCTTCCGGCGGGACTCGCTGGGGGCGTGATCATGGGCGAGATCCTCGCCTTGTCGGTTGGTGGCCTGCCGCATCCGATGTTCAGCAGCACACTGGCCCTCGTCCAGGCGGCTGGTGGGCTTGCCGGCGCCTCGGTCTTGGGTGGGCGCGAAGGTTGGTGGCAGGCGGCCGCACTTGCTCTCGCGGTTGGCGGAGCGATCGGCGTCGTGGAGCTCGCGACCGGCTTGCCAAGCCGCCTCATCTGGTGATCGTGCCCGCCTTCCCCTCGGGAGTGCTGTATCGCCCGGTCGCGCACAGTTTCCGCGGCTCGATACATGACGTGGCGCATCGCAGTGACTTCGGGCGCACGCCGTGGGAGGTGTGCGCACGTGCGTAGCATGAGGTCGAGGGTGAGATGGGATACCGGAGCGGGGGCACGCTGATACGTCGACGACCGGTGCAGCGATGGATTCCGCAGCGCGTCGCCGTCTACACCATCACAGCAGCTACCGACTGGAGACAGGATGCCGAAACTGGTTGCCGACCTCTTCGTCAGCGTCGATGGATCTACCTCGGGCACGACTTCGCCGGGCTACTTCGGCTACTTCGGGCCGGATCTTGACCGATGGATCCGCGACGAGATGTCGAGGCGGCGTCGACACCTGATGGTGTCGCAAGACGTACGAGGCGCTCGCGTCACTACCGGAGGAGCACCGCGACGCCGGTTGGGAGCACACGACCCGTACGCCGACAACCATCTTCTCGCGCTCTCTGACGGCCACCGACTGGCCGGGTGGGGAGATCTGCGCGCAGGATGCAGTCGAGACCGTGCGCCGGTTGAAGCGCGCTGAAGGTTCGGACCTTCGGACGATCGGCAGTCTGTCGCTCGTGCAGCAACTGCTGGGTGCCGGACTGGTCGATCAACTGCGACTCATGGTCTTTCCGCTTGTTCTGGGTGAGAGCGGACAACAGCCGGCGTTCCAGGCGGTCGGTGACGTCGCCCTTGATCTTCAGGCCGAGGCAGTTCTGGACGGACGCATCGTCATGCTGGACTACCGGCCCGACGGGGCGCCGCCGTCGACGTGACGGCGATGCTCGATCGCGATCGTGACCGAGACCGTCACCCGAGTCGAGCCCAAGCCTGCCCCGACCGCAACGTGATGCTGCGCATCGCCGACAAGACCACCACCTCGCACCCCACGACCGGAGTACGAAACCCTGCGAGATCGCCCGCTCTTTCGCTGGCCGACGTCACGTGTCAGCGGTCGATAATCAGGGCTGGGAGATGGGCAGAGTGCGGATGCGGATTCGCTTCGGGGTGACGCTCGCGATCGCGCCGTCTTCCAGTTCGCCACCGACCTGTTCGAGTGTCCGCAGGATGAGGTCGGTCTGTTCATCCGGGGTGAGGTGGTCTGAGGAGCGCAGCATGAGCACGGAGGGCTGACTGCGCCCCTGGAGTGCCAGCATGGTGCTGAAGTCGGCATCCGCGGTGAGCACGACCTGACCGCCCTCGGCTGCTGATTCGAGGATCACGGCATCGTCGGTGCTGCCCAGCCCCACGGACGTGACGTGCACCGCGTCGTGCCGAGCTTGCCCCAGTCGTGCGGCGATGCGTACCGAGAGGTTCTCGTCGACGAGCAGTCTCATCCGGCCGTGGGTAGCGGGATCTCTCGCTCACGCGCGATCGCAGCCGCATACTCCAGGGCAGCGAGGATGTCTTCCCGCTCGAGTTGGGGATAGTCCGCCAGGATCTGTTCGATCGACTGTCCCGCCGCGAGCTGGCCGAGGACGGCGCTAACCGTCACGCGCGTGTCGCGGATGCAGGGCAGCCCCTGCATCCGGGCGGGGTTGGTCGTGATCCGCTCGAAGGCCATACCGGCATTGTAGGCCGGGGCCGGCCGGGCCGGTCGATGGATCCACAGGCACGCGGTTGGGTCAGGAGGCCCCGGAGACGTACTGCATGACGGTGTAGGAGGCGTGACGGTCCAGGGAGTGGCGGGCCCGGTCGTAGCGGATTGTGGTGCGAGGGTCGGCGTGGCGGGCGAACTCCTGCACATCACGGAGGCCGACCCCGGCATTGAGCGCGGCGGTGATCGCCGAGTGGCGTAGTGAGTGCGGGGTCAGGTGCTTGTCGATCCCTGCGGCTACGGCGAGACGGGTCACGATGCGTGCTGCGGCACCGCGGGTCATGCGAGAGCCGGTGCGGGTCAGCAACAGTGGGCCGGCTTGCCGGTCGCCGACCGCGGTGCGCACCGCATCGACCGTGCGTGGAGGCAGTGGCACGATGGCGGGCTTGTCGCCCTTGCCGAGGATGGTCAGGGTGTGGTGCCAGCGGTCCTGGGCCAGATCGGCGACGTCGGCGGTGCAGACCTCGCCGACGCGCAGGCCGTTGAGGGCCAGCAGACACGCCAGCGCATACGGGTGGCCGCCGACCTGCTCGCCGGCATCCAGCCAGTCGGCGAGCTCGGTGCGCGAGAGCCCGAGTCGGGGCGATTCGGAAGGCCGTCGGGGGCGGCGCAGGTTGAGTGCCGGGCAGTGGGCGATCAGTTGTTCGTCGGCACACCAGCGGTAGAAGCCTACAAGTGTGGCCAGCCGGCGGGCGACCGTGGCGGGAGCCCGGCCCTCGTGTTCGAGCTGGCGGGCGTAACGCTCCACTGGGCTCTCCACTTAACCGGACTTGGTGCAAACTTCTGCGTGATTTCGCACAAACCGCTCGCTGAATTGCTTCCTGTGGCGTAATGGCCGTGAGGCGATGCATGGTTGTGCGGCAGGTCCGCTTACATGGAGAGCCAAAACGCTCCAAATCGGCCCGCACGACACCACCGAGCGGATCGAGGTCGTGATAGTCGCAGTGGCGATGCCACAAGGCGAGGTCGCAGCGGTAGGCCGCGACGGTGGCCGCCGAGCTGTAGCCAGCCAGGTAGCTCTCGACAACAGCAGGGAAGGTGACAGTTGGCATGGAGGCGCTCCTCGTGGGGATACGAAGAGCATCCGCTGCATCCCCGAGGCGGTCGATTACGCTCACGGCCCGTGGCGCCATGACCGTTCAGCACCGCCGGATACCGCACGTGCGGGCGCCCCATGGGAGAACGCTCGTGCGTGCTGCACTCCTCCTTGGCGGCCCATCGGCTGGCGGTGCAACCGATGTGCCGCCCGGTCGCAATCTGTGACCCAGCCCGTGGACCTGGAGGTGTGGGCAGGACCGCCCGCAAGTTCCTGGTCGGTGTGGCGTCAGCGACGGCGAGCAGGCATTATCCGCTGGGCTGTCGGACCCTGGTGGAGACCGCCGCCTGTTGCGATCGCTGGCCCACCATCGAGCGCGGAATCGAGATTCACGTGAAGGTCATGAGGCGAGTCGTCGTGTTTGACGCCAGCGACATCGAAGCCGAGAGCAGTTTCTGGGCCGGCCTCCTGGGCGGCACTGTCCATCGCGACGAGGGCTGGCACAGCATTGTGGTCGACGGCGACTGGGTGATGGGCGTGCAACATGCTCCGAACCATGTGGCGCCCGTTTGGCCCAGCGGTCCCCAGCAGCAACAGGTGCACCTCGACTTGCATGTGGACGACCTAGAGGCGGCGGGCCGGCTCGCTGAGGAGCTTGGAGGGCGTCAACTTCAGGCCGCCAGGAGGCCAGCCGACAACCCCGGCGGCGACGAGAGCTTCGCTGTCTATGCCAGTCCGGCGGGTCACCCGTTCTGCTTCGGGGTCTACTGACCGCAGCAGACAAGTGCCGATCCTCAGTGCCCTACTACGGCCCGCACGAGGGTCCTGCTCAAGTAGTGCCCGCACTCGAACCTCCCTGATGTCTGCGTTGGCTGTCGGAGCTGTGCCGTTGCCCTAGCTCACCTGCGTGGTTATACTCCCAGGTATGACTCACAAGGTGGGCCCGAAAGGGCAAGTCGTCATTCCCAAGAACCTCCGAGACCAGCTCGGTCTCGAGCCGGGTGATGAGGTCACCTTCTGGCGCGAAGGTGACCACGTCGTCGTACGCCGTCGTGACGATGCGCCGCCGCTGAAGGGTCGGTTCGCCGGCCGCAGGCTCGCTGACCGTCTCGAACGCGAGCGCGCCGCGGATCGAGCCCGCGAGGATGCCCGGTGACCATCGCCCTCGACTCGTGGGCGGTGCTGCGACTTCTCGAAGGCAGCGAGCCTGCCGCCAGCAGGGTGCAGGACCTGCTCGGCGAACAGCAGCCGGTGATGAGTTGGATTAATCTCGGCGAAGTGTTCTACGTCGTCAGCCGGGACCTGAGCATGGCGGAAGGCGAGCAGGTCCTACGTGACCTACGCCCACTCCTTCGTCTGGACCTGCCGACCGAGCAACGGGTGCTGGAGGCAGCCCGGATCAAGGCCGAGTACCCGATGGCGTACGCGGACGCGTTCGCCGCCGCCACCGCGCTCGCACACGATGCGACCCTGTGGACCGGTGATCCCGAGCTGTTGCTCGAAGATGCTCCCTGGAGCTACGAGGATCTCCGAGATGCCAACCGGCGATAACGCCCTACAGCATGTGCCAGATCGCTGCGGCGGTTGTGCCTATGTAGGTCGGTTGACCGCGAACGTGCGTAGCGGCGGTTGCCACCGCTCCCTGGCCCTATCGGAGCCGAGCAGGCCTTGCTACCCGGCGGAGGCCGACAGAACAGATGGGGCCAGGACCTCACATCCTGGCCCCAGACAGCATCCGGTAGGTCGTCAGTCGCCGTTCACGATCGGTAACTCGCCGCAGCTGTACGGCACGACGAGGTGCCCGGCGTTGCTCAGCAGCGCGTGCTGGCCGGGCTGGCCCTGGTGGACGAGGTTGTGCTGAGCGGCCGTAGGAAGGGTCTGGCCAGCCGCGAGATCCACGCAGCGCTCGTAGCCATGCACGAGGATCGGGGGCTCACCTTCCTCCGGGGGCAGATTCACGGTGAAGTCGGCCCCGATCAGCAATGCATGCGGATGAGGGTCCATGTAGGTGACGTCGTCCCAGTCGTGCGGATGTGCCACCGCGGCACCGGCGCCGAGCATCATCAGCAGTCCGATCGCGCTAACCAGTGCGAAGATCTGTCGCATCATCTCTCCTTCGCCTCGCGTGCAGGTCCTCGTCGCCGAACGCACGGCCTGCCCCAGGCGGTTGAAGTCCCGAAGCAGGACCCCAGCGTTCGACGCGCGGAGTGTCTCAACGGCCCCACCGCCGGTCAACGCCTGATGGTGCCTACGACCCAGCGGCGACCTCCCGAAGAATGCTGCTGCCGCGCCGATCTTCGGCGTGCGGTCAGCGATGGCTGCGGCTGGTTGCCCGGATGAGTGCATCTGGCCGTCGGGGGCGACGGTTCGGTAGCTGGCTGAGCGAGTTCAACCTGGTGTGCCGCCCGGGTCCCAGACGTGATGGTGGAAGTCCATGACATGCTCGAAGCCCAGGCGCTGGTACAGCCGGAACGCCATCGGAGAGGACTGCAGGACAGCCCGCCGGCACCCCAGCCGCGCTCCGACCTCGAGCAGGTGGCAGCTGATCGCTGCGCCGTAGCCCTGCCCTCGCGCGGACGGCGTCACGGCCACGTTGTACAGCCCAGCATCGTCGTTGGTGACCGCCAGGAGGCCACAGGCGACGGGTGTGGCGTCGGCGGTCGCGAGGAACCAGTGCAGGTGGGCGTCCTTGGCCATCGTGGACGGCGTGATGGCGGCTGCGACGTCGCGCGGGAGACCGAACGCGGCAGCGGTGATCGCGGCGATCGCGTCGAAAGCCTCGGGCTTGTTCGCACGGTCGATCCTCACCGGCGATCCCGGCTGCGTCTCCGCCCGGGTCGGACCGATCAGGATCATCCCCGGAGTCGTCGACGCCGCAGACTGCAGTCCTCGACCGGTCAGCTGAGGTTCCAGCTGGGCAGCGAGCTCCTCCCGCGCGGTGGCCATGAAGGGCAGGTCCCGTTGGCGGGCTGCAACGAGCGCCGCGTCCAGTTCCCGCGGTTGCCCCGTTGCGAGGAACAGTTGGTTGAAGAACGCCAGCGGCACACCCGCGAACGCGGTCAGGATCGGACCGTGCTCGGCGACGTGCCCCTGGGATGCATGGCACGCCAACAACCGGAACGTCTGCCGCCAGTTCGCCTCGATCGCGGATACGGCGGCCGCCCGCTGGTCGGGGGACACGGTGGCGCCTCCTGTGGCTTCGCCGGCCAGTGAGCTGATAACGGTAGGTCACGCGCAGCAGCGCCGGGTCCACGCCGAAGCCCTCCGTGGCTTGTCGGCCGGGCACATCGAGCCCATCCATCGACACGCGCTCCCGAACCCACCCTCGACCGATGAGGCGGGAGGCATGTCCCCGGCGCACACTACGGTCACCCGGACCCTACGAGGCGAGGAGCCTCCATGGATCGGCCCACCCCGAGCCGGTCCACCGACGCAACTCCGCCGAACACCGCCGTCACGCAGGCCCGCCTACGCGCGATCCGCGACGCCGACGGCGACGCGACGTTGCCACCCGACCCAGCCCTCGGACTCGCTGGCTTCGATCTGCCGGCGACCGCGCCCCGCCACCGCGGCGGTCGAGGCTCCGCTTGAGGGCATGGCCGACGCCACGCCCCTGGTCACCGACGTTGACTGTGAGTCCACGACCGGCTTCCAGGGGGGCGCCAACAGGCGTAGCGAGGGCATCGTGCCTGCTAGCCGTGGGCGAGGGTGATCGCGCTCGCATCTACGTGACCATGCTGCCACCGAGCCCATCTGGCTCGACTTAGCGGATAACGCGTCGTGTGTTCCACTCGGATTCGCAGCGGTTGTCGCCCGGTTCGGCGCCGACTCTTGCCTCGTCACCGCAGCCAAGCTACGAAGCTCGGGCTGACCACGCACCAGCCGACTTCGGAGCTTGCGGGCAGCTTGCAGGCGACAGCGTGACCCGCACACCCGACCGGCGGCCGGGCCTTCCCGGTCACTGCTCCCTGTGTGACGCCAGCCTGGCTGTCCAGACGTCCTCGCCGCGGCTGACCCAAGCGGCGGGTCGACGCCGGCGATGGCGACAGGTGCCCCGGACGACTCCGGGGCACCTGCGGGCCTGGGCCAGCCTTGGAGCACCTGCTCAGTAATGCACCTGCTCAGTAATGCA
>SLNQ01000376.1 GCA_007132965.1 Gemmatimonadota bacterium
CAGTGTAGATTGAGGTTGGAGCGGCCCTGAAGAGGAGAAGGTTCGGCCGGCTGCGGTCCGACCGAGAAGAGTGTTGCAACCGCCCTCTCCCTCCGTGGCGCTACGGCGTTACCTCGAGGTCTGATCGGAAAGTAGGGCGAGCCGGGTTGTCTGGGGGTGCACGGAGTGCGGTCTGCAGGGACCCGGACAGGTAAGAACTCCCCCCACAGGTAAGAAATCCCCATTCAGTGCCAGTTCGCGGGACAGATGGGGAAATGTAGCCTAAAGACAGGCCGAAAATCCCCGCGCTTCCCCCTCCATTCCCAGGGCGCGTGGGGAAAACTGACCTAAAAACAGGCCAACCTTCCCCACAGGGCAACTACTATGTCACTCCGAGGGGAATTTTTGTCGCTGAGACGGCCTCCAGCCGGGAGACGGCCTCCAAGCCAGGAGCGGGAAAAATGGGAAAAGGGAAAGGCTCGCCGCCGACAGGCACGAGCAACCGCGAGGAACTCCCACTTGAAGAGTTTGTGCCACCCAGGAGGGAGCCCGTCGCGGGGCCTCTCCACGGTCTGGCTGGAGGCGCCGTCGGACGGGCACAGTGAGCCACCTGCAGGAGGGCGGGGCGGAAAGAATGGGGAAGGTCCACTGCGCAGGGGATTGACGCGCCGCGTTCGCCCGACGAGGCTGTATAGCTGTGGCGCGTGAGGCCGGAAAGGGCACGCCGAACCACCCGTCGGCCAGCCGGCCACCCGTAAGAGAGCGGACCCCCTCAGGGCCCGCTCATGGACCGAAAACACGAGAGGGCGATCGAATGAAGATGCTGGTGCTCGGGGGCGGAGCTCAGGGCTCCGCGGCGGCGTACGACCTGCTCCAGGACGACCGCGTGGAGGAGGTGGTCATCGGGGACCAACGCACCGACCGAGTCGCGCCCTTCCTGGAGGCCTTCCGGGGCGGCCGCCTGCGCCTGGTAGAGGTGGACGCCGCCGACGAAGCCTCCGCCCTGGCCGCCATGGAGGGGATGGATGCCGTGGTCTGCGCCCTCCCCTACTATTTCAACTACGACATGACCCGCCTGGCCATCGAGGCCGGCGCCCACTTCGCCGACCTGGGCGGCAACACCGAAATCGTGGAGCAGCAACGGACTCTGGACGACCTGGCCACCCAAAAGGGCGTCAGCGTGATCCCCGACTGCGGGCTGGCTCCCGGAATGGTCAACATCCTGGCCCAGGCCGGAATCGACGAGCTGGACGAAGCCGAGTCGGTCCGGATGTGGGTGGGGGGGCTGCCGCAGGATCCCGAGCCTCCCCTCAACTACCAGATCGTGTACTCCATGGAAGGCGTCCTGGACTACTACACCACGCCGGGGCTCGTCCTGCACGAGGGTGAGCCCACCGAGGTGGAGGCGCTCACCGGCCTCGAACAGGTCAGCTTTCCCGAGCCCCTGGGGCGCCTGGAGGCCTTCTACACCGCCGGCGGCATCTCCACCCTCCCCTATCGGTACCAGGGTTCGCTCCGCACCATGGAGTACAAGACCCTCAGGTACCCGGGTCACGCCACCATCATGAAGGCGATTCGTGACCTGGGGCTCCTGAGCGACGAGCCGGTTGCCGTGGACGGGGCCCGAATCACGCCCCGTCAGTTCTTCATTGATCGGGTGACGCCCCACCTTCGCCGGCCCAAGGGCAGGGACCTGGTGGTGCTCAGGGTCGAGGTCCGGGGCTCGCAGGAGGGCCGCCCCCGGGGCATCCGCTTCGACCTGGTAGACTACTACGACGAAGCCACCGGGATCACCGCCATGATGCGCACCACCGGCTTCTCGTTGGCCCTGACGGGGGTCATGCAGTGCTCCGGAGACGTCCGGGAGCTGGGAGTCCGCACGCCCGACGAAACGATCCGGCCCTCGGTCTACCTCGACGGCCTGGCGCGCCGCGGAATCCAGATCCAGCGTTCGGAGCCCAACGCGTAGAAGGAACCCGGGGAAACGCCGGGGCGGCGCGGGGTAGGAGGACGGTGGCACCCGAGACCACGCGGCGTTTCGGCTTCATCCAGAACCCAAGCATCCATGATCCAGGACCTCCTCTCCCGTACCATCGAGAAGCGCCCGGCTACCCTCTCCCTCTCCGGCCGCGTCCTCTTCCTCGTGGACGACGCCGCTGGCATGCGTCGGCAGCTCTTCGACGGCGAGGACCTGGAGCTGGACGATGAGCTCCGCTCGCTCCTCAGGGACCAGATCTCCACCGACGAGATCACCCCGGCCTACATCTGCTACTTCTACGACGAGACCCTGGGCGAATTCCCGTACCTGGGGCTGAGGGCGGTGGACCGGGAGACGGGCAAGCCGGAGTTCCCCGTCAGCCGGGGGAGCGTGAAGGCCGGCGGCTTCGTCTGCTCCGTGGCGGGCAAGCGACGGGGGAAGGGAAGCTCGCGGGAGCAGTCTCCCTACGCTGAGCTCATGGCCGGCATCCAAGTGGTGGTGGCCCAGTCCATCGAGCGGATCTACAACGAGAACTGCCAGAACCTGGGGATCCTCACGACCACCGACTTCGGGGTCATCGACCGGATCCGTTCCGGCGAGGAGATTCCCCTGGAGCACTTCACCCGGGGCAAGGACACCATTACCCGGGAGATCATCGAGTACGGCGGGCTCTTCGAGTACAACGTGGCTCGCCTGCAGGGCAAGACCACGGCGCTCCTCCCGGAAAGCCTGGAGGGGCCTGCGAGAGACCACACCGGAGCAGAGGGCACCTCGCCCGCAGATGAGGCACGACCCGCCGTCGACGAGCAGGAGCTCCGTCAGTTGCGGGGAAGCGGGGAAGACGGGGACACCGACCCCGCCGCCGCTCAACTGGCCGCCACCTCCCAGCCTTCCAACCCCCCGGAGATGGAGATCGACCGTTACGTAGGCGAGGGCGGGGAGGGGGGCGCCGCGTCCGACGCCTCGCCCCGGGCCGCCTCCGGGGAGCCATCGCTTCCCCCGGCCCACCGACCCATGACGGTGGCCGAGAAGATCTTCGCCAGCCACTGGGTGGTGAACGCCGCCGAGGATCGGGTGGGCGCCCCCTGGGTCCGGCCCGGCGAGGCGGGGTTCTTCCGCACCGACATTCGCTTCTCCCACGAGTACGTCACCCCCATGTCCGCCATCTTCTTCGAGGAGAAGGTGGGCCCGGACGGGAAGGTGGTGGATCCCGAGAGCGTCCTCTTCTTCCGCGACCACCTCACCTTTCTGCACAAGGCCATGACCCAGGAGCGGATCGAGGAGGGGCTCCTGGACGTGGCCAACGAGCTGGAGGTCAAGCAGCGGGAGTTTGCCGAGCGGCAGGGGATCAAGCTGTACGGCGAGCAGAAGGGTCACCGGATGGGGTCGGAGGCCATCTGCCACTCCAAGATCCTGGAGGAGTACGCCGAGCCCGGGATGCTCATCATCGGCTCCGACTCGCACACCCCCCATGCCGGCGCCATCGGCGCGGTGGCCTTCGGGGTGGGCACCACCGCCATCTTCAACTCGTGGATCACCAAGGACGTGCGGGTGCAGGTGCCGCGCTCCTTCAAGGTGGTGGTGAAGGGGACCCCGCCCCGGAACGTGACGGCCAAGGACTACATGCTGGAGATCCTCCGGCACCCCTACATTCGGGACGGACACGCCATCGGGCAGATCATCGAGTACGCCGGCCCGGCGGTGGAGGCCCTCTCGGTAGACGAGCGGGCCACCATGACGAACATGGCCGCCGAGGTGGGCGCCTTCACCGGCATCGTGGCCGCCGACCAGAAGTCCGTGGAGTACCTGGTGAGCGAGCGGGGCATGGACCGGGAGCGGGCCGAGGCCCTCTGCCAGGGAATGCAATCCGACCCCGACGCCGACTACGTGAAGATCATCGAGGTCGACGCCTCGCAGATCCGGCCCATGGTGGCCCTCCCCGGCGATCCTGGAAACGGGCTCTACATCGACGAGCTGGCGGAGCGGCTCGCCGCCGACGCGCCGGCCGGGCTCGACGAGGAGGGCCGGGTCCGGATCGACATCGCCTACGCCGGCTCCTGCACCGCGGGCAAGAAGGAGGACATGGACATGTACGCCGCCGTCTTCCGGGAGGCCCGGGAAGAGCATGGTCACGGCGTGCATCCCGACGTGCGCTGCTACATCCAGTGCGGCTCCATCGAGGTGCGGGAGTACTGCCGGAAGAAGGGATACCTGGACCTCTTCGAGGCGGTGGGAGCCGAGTTCATCGAGCCGGGATGCGGCGCCTGCATCAACGCGGGTCCCGGGGTTACCGGCTCACCGGACGAGGTCTCCGTCTCGTCGCAGAACCGGAACTTCCCCGGCCGGTCGGGCCCGGGCCAGCTCTACCTGGCCTCGCCCTACTCGGTGGCGGCCTCGGCGGTCGCCGGCTACGTGACGGACTGGGAGCCCGGGGTGCCGATCCGGCCGGCCGACCCCCGGACGCCCGCAGAGCCCGCGGGCCCGGAGCAGCCCCGGGAACCGGTGGAGGCCTGAAGGGGGAGACTCCGGAACGACCCTCCCCTGACTACTCCGGACAGCCGCCGGCCGGTGCGTCGCCGGCGCCGGGAGGCAGAAGGCCCCGGGGGCTGAGCCCCAGCGCCTCGCGCCACGACTCGTCGCCGGGACGGTTCAGCTCCCAGTAGGCCAGACGCTCGGTGGCCAGCAGCTCCGCCGCCTCGCCGGTGGAGGTGCTCCACCCCAGGATCCGGCGGGGCCGGTCGCGCTCCACATGGAAAACTCGCTGGTACTCTCCGGCCTGGAGGGAGAAGCGGGTCACGGGCACCTCCTGCCCCTGGTGCTCGTGGACCCCCTCTTCCCGGGTGATCCGCGCCGGCACCGGGTCGGTGCCCCGATGGCCCGCCCGCAGCCGCCAGAGCTCCGGGACAAGCATTCCTTCCCAGTCCCCTCCCCCGGCGAACGGACCGTCCAGTTCCCGGAGCTGCACCAGGAGGGCGTCCTCGTAGAGGAGGGGGCCGTCGGCTTCGACCTCGCGAACGCGCTCGCCCTCGTGGGCAAAGTAGGAGAGGCGCAACGAGCGGTAGCGGTCCGGGCCGGGCCAGACGAGATGGCTATAGGCCCCGCACCACTCCTGCACCGAGTGCACGATGCGGACCGGGGAGAAGGGCTCGGTGCGGTAGCGATCCACCGGAGCGAAGACGCTGGTCATGACCGCGTAGGGGTAGATTCCGGTGAGGAAGGCCACGTTCTGGTTCAGCTTCATTACGTTGATCCGGTCCGGCTCCTCCACGTGGTCGTCCTTGATCCAGGTGCGACGGTCGTGGGGCTCGGTGACATAGATGAGGGCCAGCTCCGCCTCCCGAGGCGCGCCGTAGCGATTCACCACCATCCGGTAGCCCGAGAGCTCGGCCTGCCCGTCTCCCCACCAGTCCCAG
The DNA here is from genome assembly GCA_007132965.1 of Gemmatimonadota bacterium. Lineage (GTDB taxonomy): Bacteria > Gemmatimonadota > Gemmatimonadetes > Longimicrobiales > Gaopeijiaceae > PWLA01. The sequence continues at coordinate 5,371 of SLNQ01000376.1, forward strand.
AACTGGCTGGAAGCCCACTCCTCCGGAGCTTCGCCCAGTGCCGTGAAGCCCTCCAGGTCCGGAAAGAGGGGCCGACCCTCCGGCGCCGATCCGTCGCCGGGTTCCCATGGGAAGGGTGAACAGGACGCAAGGGCGAGGGCTCCGATGAGGAACCAGACTCGACCCACATCGGCTCCAAGCTTCCGCGTCATACGATTTCCTCGTTCTGCTGGGGGACCGGGCATTGCTCGAATCCCCGGCGTCTTTCATGATGAGGGCTGCGCAGGTGTAGAGAGGTCTGCTCGGAACGTGGGGCGAGCCGCGTTCCGAGCGCCACATCATCCAGCCCACTCCTCCCGGATCATACCGGGCGCCCTCCCGCAGGGACAGGGTGGTCCCCCTCCCGCCGACCCATGACCCGACCCGACCCCTTCCCCTCCGACACCACCCAACTCGAATCGCGGCCCCTGGCGGTGGCGCTGGGGGCGTGCCTGGTGTTCATCATCGTGGGAACGCTCACCGGGGGCGATCAGGCGGCGCTGGAGTGGTACCAGGAGCTGGAGCGGCCCGAGCTTCAGCCCCCCACCCTCCTGGTCCTTCTCATGTCGGCCCTGTACTACCTCATCATGGGCGTGGTCCTCTACCGCGCTCAGGTCCACGTACCGGCGGGCCCGGTGCGCCGGGCCGCGGTCACGCTGACCCTGGTGGTCATGGGAGTCAACGCCATCTGGAACGCCGTCTTCATGCAACTTCGGCTCCTGGAGGCGGCGGTGCTGGGGATGGCGGTCTTCGTGACCCTGGTCCTCTGGCTTGCCGTTCTCCTCTTCAACCGGGACCGCGTCTCCTTCTGGATCCTCCTGCCCTACGTCCTCTGGGCGCTCTACGACCTGGCCTGGAGCGTCCAGCTCTGGGCGCTGAACTGACCTGAAGGGCTGGGCCGGCCGGCCCGGAGAGCGGCCGGCCGCCCCCACCTCCTACGGAGGCGGTTCACGGGGAATTCGCCGTGGGCACCACCCGCGTCCGGCCCGAGCCGGAGGGAACCGTCGCTGAACCCACCAGGATAGTCCACTGTATACCATTGTCAGACCGCCACTTGTAACATCTCTACCTGAAGGCCGGACCACCGGCGACCGGACCACCGGTGAAAGGAGAAGCCCGTTCGCCATGCCCAAACGTTCGCAGGCGATTCATCCGTTGGCCCTTCTCCTGGCCTCGCCGGCCCTTCTTCTGGCCGCGGTCCTCCATCCCGGAGCCCTGGCCGGACAGGTCTTCACCACCGACGACGCCGGGATCGCGGACCCCTCGGCTTGCCAGCTCGAGGCGTGGGCCGGTGAGGCGGAGAGCTGGATCCTCCCTGCCTGTCAGTTCGTGCCGAACCTGGAGATCACCGCCGGGGCCCTCTTCACCGACTTCGGTGCCGGATCCCGCGATCTAGCGGGCATCCTCGAGGGCAAGTACCAGCTCCGCAGCCCCGACGAAGAGGAATGGGGTTGGGCCGTCGTGCTGGGTGCGGCGCTCCCCACCGCTTCGGAGCTGGCGCGGCCTGCGGAGGTGTTCGGATACGTGCCGGTCACCTGGGCACCGGAGGCGTGTCCCCTGATCCTTCACCTGAACCTGGGCTGGAGCATGGCGCGATTCCCCGAGCCCCAGGGGACCGACTCGGAGCACTTCCTGGTGTGGGGGGCCAGATCTGACGTGGAGTTCACCTCCAGGCTCGGAGGAACGGCCGAACTGTTCGGCCTTGGCGGCGAGGAGACCCAGTTCCACGTGGGCCTCTGGAGTGAGGTGGTGCCGGAACGACTGGTCCTCTTCGTGAGCCACGGCTTTCACCTGGACTCGGGGGAGGACGGGCTGGGGTTCCAGGCCGGGTTCGCCTGGACTCCGGCCCCGTTCCGTTGAGTATGCGCACCCGGTAGCAACCTCCCTCCTGATGTCGGCAGTGTCCCTTGTCGATCCACCGACGCTACGATTCTGAACGACACCCTGAACAACCTTGATTGGAACGCGGTGCCCCACTAGCCTTCATCACCATGAGCCAAACTGCCGAGAACACACTCAACATGGCCGAGACCGGCACCCGAGGGCGGGAGTCGAACCGTCGCCTCTTCATGCAGTTCATGGCCTTCGGGGAGTGCCATGACCCGGACACCGTGATCGCAGCGATGGAGGAGGCCCGGATTCCCGGCGCCGTCTACCACGACATGCACGACCCTTTCGGGGTGGGAGTCGTGACCATGAGTGAGGATCCCAACTTCTTTTTTGGGCCGTGGCGCGAGCTTCTCCGGGGACCCGACTTCGGCCAACTCCGGCTGAAGCCGCGCTTCACCATGCTGGGGCGGACATACGCCCTGGGGTACGAACCGGACCTTGACGAGACTCTGGTGAACCGTCCCCGCCGCACCGCCCTTCACCCCGACTGGCGATGGGTGGTCTGGTACCCGCTGCGCCGGTCCGGCGCCTTCGCCCAGCTCCCCGAATCGGAGCAGAAGCAGCACCTGAAGGAGCACGGTCAGATCGGAATGCAGTACGGCCGCGCCGACTACGCCCACGACATCCGACTGGCCTGCCACGGAATGGACACCAACGACAACGATTTCGTGGTGGCGGTAACGGGCCGGGAGCTGACGCCCCTGTCCAAG
>SLNQ01000289.1 GCA_007132965.1 Gemmatimonadota bacterium
GGCGCCAACGCCTTCAGCCAACGCTCGCTCCAGAGCCGCCAGCGACGCCTCCGGCTCCCGGTCCGGAAAGGGCACCCACTCCACCCCCGCATAGAGCCGAGGGCGGAAGGGCTCGCGGAAGTCCTTGCGGGCAGTGGACGCCAGCGCCCCCAGGGTGAGTCCGTGGTAGCCCCCCTCGAAGGCCACGATCCCGGGCCGGCCCGTGGCCAGCAGCGCGGTCTTCAGAGCGATCTCCACCGCCTCGGATCCGGAGCTGGCCAGCACCGTGCGGCTCTGGCCGCCCCAGGGAAGAAGCCCGCCCAGGCGCTCCAGGAGCTCTATCTTCCGCACGGGCGGGTGCACGTCGCCCATGCCGTGGGGGAGCAGAGCCGCCTGCGTCTGGATGGCCCGGGTGATGCGGGGATGCGCGTGCCCGGCCACGGCGACCCCGAAGGCCCCCGTGAAGTCCAGGTACACGTTTCCGTCGGCATCCTCCACCGCCGCGCCCCGGGCCCGGCGCCACGCCACCGGAAAGTCCTGCTCCACCCACGTCACGTTCTGCGACTCCACCGCCCGGAGTCGCTCCATGAGGCGGCGGCTGGCGGGACCAGGCGGCGGCACCCGCAGATTTGGGGCCGGGAGAAGGGGACCGGGGTCGAACTCGCTCATGGTCGGTCTCCGTTGGGATCAGATCAAGGTTGCCCGCCGCCCACATCGGGCCGGGTCCGGACCGGACAAGATGTCCCCACCCTGGAAGCAAGGGATCCAGGCGGGTAGACTTCCCGGGACCGCCGCCCGGGCCAGGCCAGGGCGAGGCCGGTTCGCTACGCCCTCCCACAAGGAGAACACCCCGTGTCCAAGAAGGACAAGTCCCGCCGGATCGGCGACCGGGAGCTCTCACCCGAGAGCCTCATGATGAGCTACGGCTACGATCCCGCCCTCTCCGAGGGGGCCCTCAAGTGCCCCATCTTCCAGACCTCCACCTTCATCTTCAACTCGGCAGAGGAGGGAAAGGCCTTTTTCGAGGTGGCCTACGGGCTCCGGGAGCGGGAGGTGGGCGAAAGCCTGGGGCTCATATACTCGCGGCTCAACAACCCGGACCTTGAGATCCTGGAAGATCGCCTCACCCTCTGGGACGGGGCCGAAGCCGCGGCGGTCTTCGAGAGCGGCATGGGAGCCATCTCCACCACGGCCCTCACCTTTCTCCGCCCTGGCGATCGCCTCCTCTACAGCGAGCCGGTGTACGGGGGCACGCAGTATCTCTTCAGCCAGATCCTCCCCCAGTTCGGCATCGAGACCCGGTCGTTCCTCGCCGCCATGGGCCCCGACGAAGTGCGAGAAGCGGTCCTGGACGCCGGCCGCGACGGAAAGCTGGCCTTCATTCTCCTGGAGACTCCGGCCAACCCCACCAATCACCTGGTGGACATCGCCCAGGTGGCCGAGGCAGCGGCTGAGCTCAGCACCGAGGAGCGGAAGGTCATGGTGGCGGTGGACAACACCTTCCTGGGGCCTGTCTTCCAGCACCCGCTGAAGCACGGCGCGGACCTGGTCCTGTACTCCCTCACCAAGTACGTGGGAGGGCACTCCGACGTCATCGCCGGGGCCTGTCTGGGGTCCGGCGAGCTGGTGAGTCGGATCAAGGAGACCCGAACCTTTCTGGGGAGCATGGGCGGCCCCTGGAGCGGCTGGCTCCTGATGCGGAGCCTCGAGACCCTCAAGCTGCGCATGACAGCCCAGGCCGCCAACGCCCGGGTCATCGCCGACTGGCTGGCCGGCCATCCCCGGGTCACCCGAGTCTACTACCCGGGGCACCTGGAGGAAGGGGACGCGGATTACGACACCTTCAACCGCCAGTGCGAGGAGGCCGGGGGCATGGTCTCCTTCGACGTGGACGGCGGCGAGCCCGAGGCGTTCGGTGTCCTGAACTCACTGCAGCTCATCAAGCTGGCGGTGAGCCTGGGAGGCACCGAGTCGCTGGCGCAGCACCCCTCCACCATGACCCACTCCGACATCCCGCAGGACCAACAACGGGCCATGGGCATCACCCCGTCCATGATCCGGCTCTCGGTGGGTGTGGAAGACACGGGCGACCTCATTGCGGACCTGGACCAGGCGCTGTCGCTCTTGTAATGAAAGGCGCCCCCCGTCGGGAACCAATCCTCCGAGCCGCTGAGAGCCCCGGCGCGCACCCTGTAGATTTCGCCCGCCGCTCCCGAACCCCGGCGCGCAACCCCCGAGGCCCCGCCCGCCGGTCCCCTCAGAAGACTGGCATGGAGTTGGCGATCCAGAACCACGCGCCGGCGTAGAGGCACAGGAGAAACGCGCCTTCGATCCGCGTGATCCGGCGCTGGCTGAACGCCAGCGGGAGCAGGACCAGCGAGAGCAGCAGGACTGCCGGATACTCGACCAGGAGCACCCGCTCGGGGATGGCGATGGGGCTCACCAGGGCGGTGCCCCCCAGCACGAGAGTCAGGTTGAAGAGGTTCGAGCCCACGATGTTGCCCACCGCCAGGTCCGCTTCCTTGCGACCCACGGCCACCAGGGTGGCGGCCAACTCGGGCAGGGAGGTCCCCACCGCCACCACCGAGAGTCCGATCGTGAGCTGTCCCACGCCCAGGAGCTCGGCTATGTCGGTGGCCCCGGTGACCACCAGGTGTCCGCCTCCCATGAGCATGAGGGAGCCCACGACGACAAGGGCGATGGGGCGGACCATTCCTCCCCGGCTCGGAGCCGCCGGCGCGCCCGGTATCGGTTCAAGTCGCCGGGCGGCCTCGCCCAGCACCTGGGGACTCTGGCGACGCCAGACCCGGGCCAGGTACACCAGATACAAACTGAGAACCACCGCAAGGATGAACCCATCGAGGCGCCCCACCTCGAGGTCCAGCATGAGGGGGAGCACCATCATGGTGACCAGCAGCATCCACGGAATGTCCCGCCGGATCACGCCGCCTGCCACCTCCATGGGACGGATCACCGCAACCAGGCCCAGGATCAGGCCCACGTTGGCCAGGTTCGAGCCCAGGACGTTGCCCACGGCCAGATCGGGGCTGCCCTCGAGGGCAGCCAGGACGCAGACCACGAGCTCGGGGGCCGAGGTGCCTACAGACACTACGGTCAGGCCCACCACCACCGGCGACACCCCGGCCACGGCGCTGATGTGGGTGGCCCCCCGGACCAGCCACTCCGCACCCAGGTAGAGCAGCACCACGCCTGCCACCACCAGCACGGCGGGGAGGAGGATCATTCCTCCCGTCTCCGGAGCCACTCATCCAACTTATTGTACGACTGGCAGTTGACGATGTCATCAGCCTCAAGCCATCCCCGACGGGCCTGGTTCAGCCCCTCCTCCATGTAGTCCAGGTGGGCGATCCGGTGGGCATCGGTGGAGGCCACCACCGGCACTCCCAGCTCCCGGGCCCGGAAGAGGTGCCGGTCGTGGAGGTCCAGGCGACGGGGGTTCGTGTTCAGCTCCACCGCCACGCCGTGCTCCAGCGCGGCCTCCAGCACCGTCTCCATGTCGATGGCATAGGGTTCCCGGCGGTTGAGCAGGCGTCCGGTGGGGTGCACCAGTACGTCCACCAGGGGGTGGGCCAGGGCCCGAGTGACCCGCTCGGTCTGGGTCGCGGCGTCCAGCCCAAAGTGGCTGTGGACCGCCACCAGGACAATGTCCAGCTCCTTCAGGATCTCGTCGGGCAGATCCAGGGAGCCGTCCCGGAGGATGTCCACCTCCGAGCCCCGAAGGATCCGGATTCCGTCCACCTCGTCCCGCGCCCGGTCGATCTCGTCCCACTGACGCCGGATGCGCTCGGGGGTGAGACCGTTGGCCACCGTCACGGCCTGGGAGTGGTCGGTGATGGCCATGTACTCGTAGCCCCGCTCCCGGCAGGCCTCCGCCATCTCCCGGATGGAGTTGGCGCCGTCGCTCCAGGTGGTGTGCATGTGCAGGTCGCCCCGGATGTCGCCGAACTCCACCAGCCCGGGGAGCTCCCCGGCCTCTGCGGCCTGGATCTCGCCCCGATTCTCCCGGAGCACCGGCGGGATCCACGGAAGCTCCACCGCCTCGAAGACCCCCTCCTCGGTGGCGCCGGCAATCCGCTCGCCCCGCTCGGGATCCGCCTCGGCTTCAGGCTCGGCCCCGCCCTCGGCTCCCCCCTCGGCGGCATCGTCGGGGATCCGGAAGACCCCGTATTCCGACACCCGGAGTCCCCTTCCCTGAGCCCGCTTCCGGATCTCCACGTTGTGCTCCTTGGAGCCGGTGAAGTAGTGGAGGGCCGCTCCCCAGCTCTCTCGCCCCAGGAGGCGGAGGTCTACCGGGAGCCCGGAGCGGAGGACGACGCTGCCCCGGGTCTCGCCGGCCATCTCCACCCGTTCCACTCCGGCGAAGGAGGTGAAGCGCTCCATCACCGCCGGGGCATCCTCAGCCTCCACCACCGCCAGCAGGTCGATGTCGCCCACCGTCTCCTTCCCCCGCCGGTAGCTTCCCGCCACCTCCAGGCGGTGGATGCCCTCGGCCCCCTCCAGGTGCTCCAGGAGCGGCCGCAGGTACTGGACGGCGTCGGCACGGAGAAACCGGCTCTGGTGGCTCCGGTAGTCCTCGATGGCCTGGAGGATCTTCTCCACGCTCCGGGCCCCGAACCCCTCCAACTCCTCCACCCGCCCCGCCTCCGCGGCCTCCTGGAGGGCGTCGACGGTGGTAATGTCCAGCTCCTTCCAGAGCTTGGCCGCCTTCTTGGGTCCCACCCCGTCCAGACGGGTGAGGGTGGCCAACTCCCGGGGCACCTCCCGGGTCACTTCCTCCAGGACCTCCATGGTGCCCGTCTCCACCAGCTCCCGGATGTGGCCCGCCAGGTCCTTCCCGATGCCCGGGAGCTCGGTGAGGTCCTCGTCGCGGGCCACCATGCCCGCCAGCGCGCGGGTCTCCGCCGACACCGTCCGGATGGCGTTCCGGTAGGCCCGAATCCGGAAGGGGTTGGCGCCCTGGATCTCCAGGAGGTCCGCCAGCTCCTCCAGGCTGCGGGCAATCTCGATGTTCTCCATGCGTCTCCGTTTGAGGGGATGGCCGGGCCCGGCCAATGGGTACCACCGGCCCACCGCGCCACGCAAACTTGCATGAAGACGCCCGGAAGCCCAAGCTCCAGGGACACTCGACACCCCTGCGCAGCCCTCGCCCTCCGGATCCGGACCCCCCCGACCGGAGACCAGAGTCCGGCCCGGGGCGTTTCGTTACGTGCCCCGACACCCCACCCCGGAGATCCCTCGATGACCCCCAACTCCTGCGGCGCAACCGTCGCTGCGGCCCTTGCGTTCCTCCTGGCGGGCCCCGCCGTTACTGCGGGCCCCGCCATCACCGCGGGACCCCCAGGTACCACCGCCACCACCGGCGCGCCTGAGAGCCCTCTCCAGGCCGGTGCCACCGCCACCCTGGCCCTGGCCACGCACCTGGCTCCCGCCCTCCAGGCGCAGGAGCGAAGCTACGCCGAGGTGGTCCCCGCCGGCGCCGTCACGCAGGAGGGACTCTTCCATGTGCACCGGGTGGACGACCAGCTCCTGTTCGAGATCCCCGATAGCATCCTGGGGCGGGACATGGCCCTCATGAGCCGCTACGCCAAGGCGCAGACGGGGCTGGCCAACGGTGGCGACCGAATGGCGCCGAACATGGTCCTCCGGTGGGAGCGGCGCGACGACCGGATCCTCGTGCGGGCCATCTCCCACAGCAATACCGCCCGAGAGGACGCCAACGTCCACCTGGCGGTTCAGAACTCGAATTTTAGTCCTATTATCGCCTCCCTTCCGGTGGAGGCCCGGGGCGAAGGCGCCGGCTCGCCCACGTGGGTGGTGGACGCGACCCAACTCTACCGGGGCGACCACCCCACCTTCTCCCTCCCCTCGGCCCGCCGCTCGCAGCTCGGCGTGCAGCGCCACGTGGCCGAGCGCGGCTGGCTGGAGTGGGCCCGGTCGTTCCCCACCAACGTAGAGGTCCGGGTGGTGAGGAGCTACGCCGCCACCCAGCCCCCTTCCAGCGGCCGGGGCGGCAGCGTCTCCTTCGAAGTGAACCACTCCATGATCCTGTTGCCGGAGGAGCCCATGATGCCCCGGCTCTACGACGAGCGGGTGGGCTACGGGTCGGTGGTCCAGACCGACTACTCCCGGGACTGGCAGGGCACGCGTCCCTACCGCTACATCCGCCGCTACCGGCTCGAGCCCTCCGACCCCGAGGCCTTCGCCCGGGGCGAGCTGGTAGAGCCGGTGGAGCCCTGGGTCTGGTACATCGATCCCGCCACCCCCGAGGAGTGGATTCCCTACTTCAAGGAAGGGATCCTGGAGTGGAACGAGGGCTTCGAGGAGGCGGGGTTCCGGAACGCTATTCAGGTTCGGGTGGCGCCCACCGAGGAGGAGGACCCGGAGTTCAGCCTCCTGGACGCCCGCTACTCGGTGATCCGCTACGTGGCCACCACCACCCGCTCGGCCAACGCCGGCGGCGACGTGGTGGACCCTCGCTCCGGTGAGGTGATCCGGGCCCACATGAACATGTACCACGCCCTCATGGAGCGGATGCGCTGGCAGATGTTCAGCCAGGTGGGCGCCGCCAACCCCCACCTCCAGTCCAGCCACCTGGCCGAGGAGGACATGGGAGAAGCCCTCCGGTACGTGGTCTCGCACGAGAAGGCGCACGCGGTGGGGCTTCCCCACAACCAGCGGGCCAACTTCGTGTTTCCGGTGGACTCGCTGCGCAGCGCCGAGTTCACCGAGCGCAGGGGCCACTCGGGCTCGTCGGTGGGTCGCACCCGCTTCAACTACGTGGCCCAGCCCGGCGACGGAGTGAACCCTGAGCGCCGCATCGGCATCTGGGACCGCTTCGCCGTCATGTGGGGCTACCGGCCGATTCCGGAGGCCGAGACCCCGGAAGACGAGCTGGAAACGCTCAACCGGTGGGTCACCGAACGGGCCGACGAGCCGTGGTTCCGCTTCGGCTCGGCCCAGTTTGGGATGGACGTGGAGTGGGATCCCTACCGGATGACCGAGGGGATCAGCGACGACCCGGTCCGGGCGGCCCGCTACGGGATGCGCAACCTGGAGGCCGCCACCGCCAACCTCCGGGAGTGGCTCCTGGACGAGGGTGACGACTTCTACGAGATTGAGACCCACTACCTTCAGAGCCTCACCCAGTGGAATCGCTATGCCGAGCACGCGGCGGCCGCGGTGGGCGGCTCCTTCACCCACCTGAAGCGGGCGGGCGAGCCCGGGGTCCTCTACGAGGCCGTCCCGCCGGATTACCAGCGGGAGGCCCTGGCCTTCCTGGACGAGCACGTCTTCCAGACCCCGCACTGGGCGCTGGACCTGGAGGTGCTGCGGCGCCTGGAGCACGCCGGGGCGGTGGAGCGAATCCGGGCCTACCAGGAGCTGGCAGTACAGCGAATGCTGAACCATGCCCGGCTGGCCCGCATGATCGAGCACGAGACCTTCCTGGGCACCGACACCTACGCTCCCCACGAGATGCTGGACGATCTCCGGGAAGTGGTCTGGCGGGAAGTACGGCAGGGGGAAGCGGTGGACACCTTCCGCCGAAACCTTCAGCGCGCCTACCTGGAGCAAGCGCACTACCTGCTCCACGAGGCCGAGTCCGACCACTGGTCACCCCCCGGGAGCGGCAACCTCAGAGTGAGCTCCAACAACGATCCCCCCCTGAACGCCGATCTCCACATCGGCCAGTCCGATATCCGGCCCCTCGTCCGCGACCAGCTCCGGCTGCTGCGGGGCGAGATCGGGGGCCGCCTCGAGCGCGACGCCGGCGACCGCATGACCCGGATCCACCTGGAGGAAGCGCTGGACCGCATCGAGAGCGCGCTTCGATGACGGCCGACCACATCCGCTGGCCGAGGCAAGCTGACGGACGGCCGCCGCAGGCTGACAGGCCGCGACCGGCGGCGCCCAGTGATGGGCGACATTCAATGACGAGCGACGCCCAGTGACGAACGACGTCCAGTGACGAACGACGTCCAGTGAC
>SLNQ01000383.1 GCA_007132965.1 Gemmatimonadota bacterium
CGGATGGAGCGGGTGCCGGTGGCGTTGGTGCCCACCATTCCCCCCAGCGTGGCCCGATTCGACGAGGCCGGGTCCGGGCCCACGCGGAGGTCGTACGGTTGGAGCCGCTCGTTCAGGTGGTCCAGCACCACGCCGGGCTCCACGGTCACCTGCCGCGCCTGGGGGTCGAAGGCGGTGATGCGGTCCAGGTGCCGGGTGGTGTCAATGACCAGGGCCGCCCCGACCGCGCTCCCGGCAAGGCTGGATCCCGATCCTCGGGGGAGCACCGGGAGGTCCAGTTGGGCCGCGGTCTCTACCGCCGCCGCCACGTCGACCGGGTGGCGGGGGATCACGACTCCAAGCGGCTCCACCTGGTACATGGACGCGTCGGTGGCGTAGAGCGCCCGGGAGAGCGCGTCGAGGCGGAGCTCGCCGTCCAGTCGCGGCCGGAGCAGGGCGGCGAGCTCCTCAAGCTGTTGCACGGAGGCGGAGTTCATGGGCTCAAGGTAGTGGGTTCGCCGGCCGGAGCGAGGGATGCCCTGGCCGGAGCGAGGGGATGCCTTCTGGGGCGCACCGTCATACTTTGAATGTTGTGTTACGGAATCCGCTGTCCAAGCCAGCGTCGCATGTCACTCCGGAGGATCCACGATGAACGTCCGCTTTTCCACTGCTCTGCTCTTCATCGCCGCCCTGGTCCTGGCCGGTCCGGCTCCCGCCACGCTCCTGGCCCAGGATGCCGCCGCCGAGGACCCGGACCGCGTGCCCCAGGAATTCGACTGGTGGACGGATCGCGGGATCCCTTCCACCACCCCCTGGGGTCAGCCGGTGGACACCACGGCCACCCGGATGATGCTGAGTTGGACGACGGCGCCGGAGTTCACGAACAAGCACGTGGATCACCTTCCGTACGATCCGGATGTGGTCTCGCCCCTGGACCACTGGGGGTACGCCTCGGGAATGCCGGGTCACCTGCACCGGGTGGACGAGTTCTACGACTACTACGAAGCCCTGGCCGCCAGTTCGCCCCGGGTCCATTTCGACCTGCTGGGAGAGTCGGAGGAGGGCAACCGCTTTGCCCTGGTGAAGGTGGGCAGCGAGGAGAACCTGGCCCGGTTGGATGAGATCCGGGAGGGCTACCAGCGCCTGGCCGATCCCCGGAACACCTCGGCGGAGGAGGCCGACGCCCTCATCGCCGAGTTGCCGGTGATCCACCTCATCTACACCGGACTCCATTCGCCGGAGACGGGACACCCGGAGGTGTCACCGGAGCTGGCCTACCGCCTGGCCGTCTCCGACGATCCCATGATCCAGCGGATCCGGGAAGACGCGCTTCTGTTCATCGTGCCCGCCGCCGACCCGGATGGCCGCAACCGGGTCATCGACTGGTATCGCTTGCACGCCGACTGGATCGAGGAGGAGCAGACCCGGATCCCGGGACCTCCGTACTGGGGCAAGTATCTGCGACACGACAACAACCGGGACGGCCTGCAGCTCACCCTGCGCCTCTACCAGGAGATAGTGGATCTCTTCGAGGAGTGGAAGCCGCCCATCACCATCGACCTGCACGAGTCGGTCCCCTTTCTGTACGTCTCCAGCGGTACGGGTCCGTACAACCCCAACGTGCCGGCGGTGACCCGCCACGAGTGGCAGTGGGTGTCCCACTACGAGGTGAGCTCCCTCACGGCGCTGGGAATGCCCGGGGTCTGGACCCACGACTTCTACACCGGCTGGAATCCCAGCTACCTCTTCTGGGTGGCCAACAACCGGAACTCCATCGGACGCTTCTACGAGACCTTCAACCACTCGGTGCCCATTACCATGGAGCAGTCGGTGGGAGCGGGCCGCACCAGCGAGGAGTGGTTCCGGGCGAATCCGCCCTACTCCGAGGTCATCTGGTCGCTCCGTAACAACATCAACTACGCCCAGACAGGCGTGCTCCACTCCCTCCACCTGGTCGCCACCAACCGCGAGCGGGTGCTGGGGAACTATCGGACCAAGAACGAGCAGGCGGTGGAACTGGGACGGACCCAGGCCCCGCACGCCTGGGTGGTTCCGGCAGATCAGACCAGAAAGGCCAACGCCACCCAGATGCTCCAGGTGCTCCAGCGCCAGGGCATTGAAGTGCACCGGGCCGCCGCCGGAGGGAGCTTTGGGGAGGGGGACGAGGCGGTGACCGTCGCCGCCGGCGATTACGTGGTGCGGATGGACCAGCCGTACCGTCACTTCATCAAGAACCTCATGGAGGTGCAGGAGTACCCGGAGGGCCGCCCGGCGCCGTACGACGACGTAGCGTGGACCTTCCCCCTGAACTTCAATGTGGAGGTGCACCAGGTAGACGATTCCGGCGTGCTGGAGCTGGCCATGGACCAGGCCGCCGAGCCGGTGCACCTGCCGGGGACGGTGCGCACCGCCGGGGGAGGCTCCCCGGAGTGGTGGGTGGCCCGCTACGACGCCTCCTTTCGCACCCTCCAGGCCCGCCACGAACTCGGGGACCGGGAGGTCTTCGCCGCCCGGGAGACGGTGGACGTCCCCGGAGGTGAGGCTTTCGGCCCTGGTGCCTGGATGATTCCGTCAGGTGAGCTGGAGCAGGCTGAGGTGGAGGACTGGGCCCAGCGGTTCGGGCTCGAGGTGGTGGGCGTATCGGGCGACGTGGTGGACGGAGTGGACCGCCACCGGCAGGACTTCCCCCGGATCGCCCTCCTGCATACCTGGCGCCGAACGCAGGACGATGGGTCCGTGCGCTATGCCCTGGACGAGATGGGGATTCCCTACACGTACTTTCCAGAGGACCGGCTCCGGGAGGGGAACCTCCGCGACCGGTTCGACGTCATCCTCTTCCCGGAGCAGGGAGCGCGCTCCAGCGGCCGGGCCATCTTCGAGGGGTTGAGTCCGGACGACGGCCCCCTCGCCTACGAACCCCACGACGATTTCCCCACCCTTGGGTACCCGTCCAGCACCCCGGACATGACGGGTGGCATGGGGCACGACGGGCTCCTGGAGCTTCGCGACTTCGTCCGGGCCGGCGGCACCCTGGTGACCATGGGTTCGGCCACCACCCTGCCTGCGGAGTTCGGGTTTGTGCGGGGGTTGGGTGTAAGGGTTCCAGACGACCTGTTCATCCCGGGGTCGGTGGTCCAGGCTGAAGTGGCGAATCCCTCGCACCCGGTGACCTGGGGGTATCAGGAAGCCCCCCCGATCTTCGAACGGTTCGGCCCCTATCTCACGGTCCCCAGTCGGCTGGAGGACAACGTGCTCCTGCGGTATGCCGACAGCGACGAGCTCTTCCTGAGCGGCCTGGTCCGGGGAGCGGATCAGCTCGGCGGACGGCCGGCGCTCCTCTCGGTACCCAAGGGTGACGGGCACCTGGTGCTCTTCGGATTCCGTACCATGCACCGCAACAATACCCGAGGCGGCTTCGCCTTCGTCTGGAACGCGGTCCTGAACTGGAATCACCTGGACGTGGGGCTCGAAGCGCCGGCGGTGGCCGATGACGAAGAGGCGTTGGAGGCCGCTGCCGGGGTAGACGGAGGCCGGTAGCTCAGCTCACCGCCGGAGTGAGCCACTGGTACGATCGGCCCCAGCTCTCCCGGGCCGCGGCCTCTACCGGGGCGATGGCGTCGGAGTCCACCATGTCGAGGTCGCCTGCGTCGCTGGGGTTGTAGTGAAAGGCGTACAGGCGCGACGCGAACTGGTGGAAGGGGAGGGACGACTCTCCCGGCTCCTCTCCGTGGCCCACCACGGAGGGACTGATGTCGGCGTGCCAGCGCTGGCGACCTTCGGTGTTGGGGTTGTAGAGGAAGACCCGGACCTGCCCTTCCACCCGCCGCACCCGCAAGATGGAGACGGCGTGGAAGCCGATGAGGGCCCCTGACGAGGAGGTGAGGAAGATCCCCACCGGGTTCGGATAGGCCAGGTCGTGGCCCCGGTTGTAATCGGGGTGATGGGTGGCGTAGAAGGTCCGCAGGAAGGTGGGATAGTCGGTGATGGTCCCGGTGATGGCATTGTACGCGGCGGCGAACCCATTGGGGATCCAGTGACCGTACATGGCCGGATTCACCCACTTGTGGGGATCTTCGCCCCGCCCGCCGGCTCGGCGCATCATCTCGTTGTAGATGCGGTCCAGGTGGGGGACCAGGATCAGACTCACGGCGTCCAGCTGATCGTCCAGGTTCTCCGGCTCCAGGAGCCCCTGGCCCACCAGGCTGGACCGGATCGTCGTGCCTTCGAAGCGCATGCCCAGGTCGTTGGTCCGCGCCACCGTCCGGATCATCTCCAGGAGCTTGCCGGGGGCGTGGCGGCTCCAGAGGCTGATCCCTCGGGCCGACTGGCAGGTGGGGTTCCGTCCCTGACCGAGGCCCAGGGGCTGGCCCAGAACACATAGGCAGTCCGCCAGGAGGAGTTGTCTCGGGGTTCTCGGACTCTCCGGGCGTGCGCTGGAGATGGCCTCGGCCACCTCCGGCGCCAGGTCCAGCGACCCGATTCGACCCAGCCCCTCGCGCACCGGCTGATGCGAGAGAAGGCCTCGGTCCAGGAGTCGGGCAAGGCCGTAGACGGCCCGGGCCGAGGACGGGTGGATGGTCTCGTCCACCAGGCCGGCCACGGTCTCGGCGTGCTCTTCGAGTTCGGCGAGGCCCTTGCGGCTCAGGCTGAGAAGTCGGCCCAGCAGCTCAGGTTCGGAGGCGACCCTCCGGGCCAGGAGGGCGTGGGGCCAGACCGCCAGCCCGGTGTCCCGGAGGGTGGCGGCCAGGGCACGACTCTCCTCCTCGAGCTGGGCGGACGTGGCGGACTCGAGGTAGGCCCGGTACTCGGAAGGGGACCGGGAAACGGAGCCCGGCGACGGGCCGTAGACGGCCTCCAGGAAGTGCCGGAGCCGGCGGTCGGCCTCCCCGCTCGCGTCCAGGGTTACCTCGCGCTTCACCAGCGAGATGATCTCCAGCGCCCTCCGGGTCACGATGGGACGTTGATGGCAGATGAGCTCGATCTCGGTGGCCAGCGCCGACTTGATCGCTTCCAGGGGCACCTCGTCTCGAAGGAGCCCCATGAGGTGATCGATCTTGGCCCGGACGGCCGGATCCAGCGTGCGGTCCTCCTCCGTCTCTCCGGGAAACAGGAGGTTCAGGCTGTTGACCAGGACGTCCCGGAGAAACTCCCGTGCATCCTCTGCCGTGACGGACCGGTTCCGGATTTCTCCGCGGGCGATGGCCAGGAGCCTGAGTTCGCTCAGGATCTCCATGAGGGTGGTCTGCCCGCCGGCCTTCAGAGTGCCTGCCACCAGGGCGGGGACCAGCCGCTCGGGGTGCTCCCAGGGACCGTCGCGGAAGATGCCGGCTTCCACCAGCGGCCCCATGTGCCCCAGGAGAAATTCGAATCCCTCGGGTGAGTCCGTGAGGACGTCCACCTGGCTGAGCAGCCGGGTCACATGGCTGGGACGCGTAAGGGCCGAGCCCTGGGCCAGCGCGTCGAGGGTTTCGCCGAAGCCCTCAACGATGTTCCGCGGGAGCGAGGTGTCCGAACTGGTCATCGGCCGCAGCGCCCTACGCAAAGAAGTCCACGTCCTGGTAATGGACCAGAAGCTCCCTCATGCGCGCCGGGTCGGATCCCCGAAAGAAGATGGTGCCGTAGTGATTGCCGAACCCCTCCCGGCCCTCGGGCACCTTGTGTTCGGAGGGGGGCACCAGGGTGTGGCTCTCGAAGAAGGGGTCCTCCTTGAGTTCGTCAGGTACCTCCAGGCCGGTGACGCGGCCGGGCTTCGGATACACCATGACGCACCCCGCATAGGACTCGGGCTTCCGGGTCGGATCGGGAAAGAACTGCTCCAGCTCCTCGTCGGAGGTGGCCGGGTCGCTGCACAGGACCAGGGCCTGGTACGGGTCGAAGCCGTGGCCGCGCTCGATGAGCTCGAAGATGTGCCCCCCGGGAATGCGGCAGGCCACCTCGCCGAAGCTGAGGGTGTCGTCTTTGGTGAGAAACCACTCCGGGTGGATCATCCCGTACTCGATCCCGAAGGCCGTCACCAGACGCTCCGTCGCCTCCCGGATCCGAGGGCGCTTCGCCTCCAGCTCCGGGCTGGCGGGCACGTGGTTGGAATGCCCGAGCTTGACGTACTCCGTGATGTTCATGAACCGGACCCGGCCTCCATGAATGAAGGCCTCCACGGAGAACTCCTGCCCCGGGAGATGACTCTCCACCAGGCAGGGGAAGTCCTCGTCCACCGTCCGCTCGTCGATGGCCGCGTGGCTCTTCAGCAGCTTGTGTCCCACCGTTCCGGCTGCGCTGAAGGGTTTGAGGTGAACCCAGGCGTCGTCTTCTCCCTCGAGCTGGAGCTCGGCCTCGTTCAGACGGCTCATGAACTGGTGCACCTGGTCTCGGCTGTGCACCTCCTCGAAGAGGCCCACCCGGAAGCCGGCCAGGAGGGCCTTCCGCTTCATCATGGCCTTGTTCCGGAAGAGGTATCCCCGGTTCAGGAGCCGGGGATCGTCCCGGAGAAGAGAGTTCACCGCGCCGGCCCACTCCACCGTCTCCTCGAAGAGGGGCACCGCGAACTGCACGTCGTAGGGGGCCAGGAGCTCCTGGAGCTGCAACGCGTTGGACTTCTCGTTCCAGTCGTTGTAGTTCCACGCCACGAAGGGGATGTCGTGCTCGGCGGCATACGCTTCGAAGTCGGGAAAGCTCACCACCACGTAGGGGCGGCCGGACTTCTGGACGCTCTCGATGGCCGGAAGGCTCCATCCGAGGAGGGCGACGGTGTTCGGGGTCATTCAGGCTCCAGGTTCTGGGTGTGCGGTGTACGGTGCCCGGTACGGTCCGGGACCGGTGCGTACAACCCCGATGGAGCCCGGAAGGTCAGCGCATCTCGTCGAACACCGCACGGTTCCGGTCCAGGATCCGCTCCACCACGGCGGGCGTCGAGCTCAACGACCATTCACCCCGCTCCTGCGAGCCGCCCAGCACGATGCCGTCGCTCCGGGGGAACATGTAGCCGCCACCGCCCAGAGTGATGTAATCGACCTCCGGCTGGGGAAGGAGCACCACCAACTCCCCCTTGATGGGGACCAGCTCGTCGTCGCCGAAGAGGGTTCGGCTGCCGAGGCCGGTGCAGTTCACTACCGCGCTCTCCTCCAGGGCCAGAACCTCGTCCAGGTGGCGGAGCTCCCGGGGCACGATCCTGCCACCCCGGAGGAGGAAATCGTCCATGAGGGCGGGCAGAAAGACGTTGGGTTCCACCAGCATGGTGGTGAAGCGGGCCGCATAGGGGGTGGAGAAGGGGTGCTGGCCGGGCCCGAGAACCTCCTGGTCCAGGAAGAGGTCCTCCAGCATCCCGGTGCGTGCTCGCCCGGGGCTGGACCGCAGGGAGTAGTTCTGGATCCAGCGAACTCCGTACCTGGATCCCGTCAGGTCCTGGTAGTAACGGTACGAGATCCGGGCGGCCCGCTCGTACTGACGCTCGAAGGCGTCGTCCACCGCGGCGGGGCTGTACACGCTGAAGGGTGACCACTGGCCCCCGCCCACGTTGGAGGTGGTGTGGGGCGGCAGGTCCCGGGCGTGGATGGTGGCCTTGAACCCCCGGTCCTGAAGAAGCCGGGCGGTGGTGAGCCCCATGATCCCGCAACCCAGCACCGCGAAGCGCCGGGGACCGCCGCTGCGTGCCACATCCTCCGCCAGCCGGGCGGCCAGCTCCGAGCTTCCCCAGGCCAACGAGATCCCGCCGCCACCGTGCCCGTAGTTGTGGATGACCGTGGTCCGGTCGAAGCGCTCAGCCCGGACCACGAACCCCTCGGACCGATAGGGACGGAGGCCGGCCACCGTGCGGATGACCCGGTCCGGGGCCACCCGCACCGGCGGCAGGCTGAGGGGAGACGGCGACGGAGGTCCCCTCAG
>SLNQ01000035.1 GCA_007132965.1 Gemmatimonadota bacterium
CGCCGCAGCTCAGAGGCCAGGCGGGGGGCGTTTCGGTCGAGCTTTCGCAGGCGGCGGACCCGGGCGTCCGCAGGCAGCTCCAGGAGCCGCGCAAAGGCACGGTCCACGCACCGTGCCCACTCCAGATCGGGGTCCCGGGCGTCGGGACCGGTTGGGCCTGGTGGCATGATGAGGGGGAACTCCCGAAGAAGCGGTGTCGGACTCTCGTCGAGGCGCTCGGGATGGGCGGCTCGATCCTCGCGGCCGGCGGTTCAGTCCGAAGCGCTCTCGTTGGCGTCGGGGTGGAGATCCCGGTAGAGATAGGCTCGTGCCCGCTGCCAGTCTCGTTCCACGGTGCGCCGGGAGACCTCGAGGGACTCGGCGATCTCGTCCATCGTCATGCCCCCGAAGACCCGGCATTCCACCACCGTTTCCATGCGCGGATCCAGTTCGCCCAGTCGGGCCATGGCCTGGTCCAGGGCGATGATCTCCATGGACCGACTTTCGGCGATGGCCATTCCCGGATCCAGAGTCACCCGGGTGCGGTCGCCTCCGCGCTTCCGGGCCTTCCGTTGCCGGGCATGGTCGATGAGGAGCTGTCGCATGGCTCTGGACGCTATTGCGAAGAACTGGGAGCGATTGCGACACTCCACCGAACTTCCCTCCACCAGCTTGACGTACGATTCGTGGACCAGGGCCGTGGTGTTCAGGGTGTGGCCGCTTCGTTCGGACCGGAGGTGGTTGCGGGCGATCTGCTTCAGTTCGTCCAGGACCAGGGGATAGAGGCGGTCCAGCGCCCTCGAGTCACCGCCGCTCAGCTCGACCAGGAGGGCCGTGACGTCCGATGGCCTGGATCCGGAAGGGGAGGGGTCTTGGGTGGCCATCGTCAGCGCGCAGCCTTCGGTCTGAGGAACGGTCTGGGAAGGAAGGCGGTGTGCTTGAGCCCGGGGCCACCGACCTCCGGGCCGGGAGCTTCATTGTATGAGGCGACGTCAGGTGGGACAAGCGGCGGGGAATCCAGCACTGGGGCGGAAGGGCTCGAACCTTCAACCTCCTGGTTAACAGCCAGGCGCTCTGCCAGTTGAGCTACACCCCATCAAAGCCGGCCGGAGGGGACCACGATCTTCCCCCGGCGGACTGGAAGTCTATCCAGAAATGCGCCCGGGTCAAGCTGTCTCGTCGGTTTCGTCGTGCTCGCCGGTACTGAGGCCCACCAGCTCCAGGAGCAGGAGTGCGTTGCGAGAAGTGGCGGGACCCGGCCGCAAACGATAGTCGAAGTGGAGCTTTCGCCGCCCGTCCTGCTCCACGACGTCTTCCCTGAAGTGGATGTCTACGCTCCGTTCCTGCAGGTCGGGGGCGTCGGCCAATGTGAGGTCGTGGGTGGTGACGGCGCCGACGGCCCGGGTATCCAGCAGGTGGCGGAGGACGATCCGGGCCGCCGTTCGGCGCTCGGCGGTATTGGTCCCCTGCAGGATCTCGTCCAGGAGAAAGAGGACGGGGCCCCGGCGGGCGGCATCCACCACCCGGCGTAGCCGCTGGAGCTCGGCCATGAAGAAGGAGACCCCCTCCTGCACCGAGTCCTGGACCCGCATGGCCGTCCAGGGGAGCAGCGGGCGGGTGTCCATGGAGCGGGCCGCCACCACGCCGCCCAGAAGCCCCAGGACCTGGTTCGCGCCCAGCGCCCGGAGCAGGGTGGTCTTGCCCGCCATGTTGGAGCCGGTGACCAGCAGGAGCGTCCCCGGCCCGGGCACCTCCACGTCATTGCCCACGCACGTCTCGGTGGGAAGGAGGGGGTGGCCCAGGTCCCGGCCCCGGATTCCCCAGCCCCCGGGATCGGCGGCAGGGGGCGTGAAGGAGGGGAAGCTCCAGTCGGGGTGCTCGTGGCGAAGGCCGGCCAGTGCCACCAGGAGCTCCAGCTCGGCCACGGCCCGGACCCAGTCCTCGGCGTGGGTGCCGTAGCGGGCCTGCCACTTCTCCAACTTCCGAAGGGCGTGGACGTCCCAGGCCACCAGCACCACCAGGGGAAAGTGGACCAGGCCGGAATAGCGCACGGAGGCCACGTCGGTGGCCGATCGGAGCCGCTGGAGGGCACCGCCGGCCCCGGGCGGGGGGCTCTCGGCCTGCCTGCGGAGCTGGGCCAGGGTGGGGTCGTCGTCCGGGAGCCGGCGGGCTACCTCCAGGAGGGCGGCCCAGCGGGCCGGGTCGCCCTCTCCTCCCTCGGCCGCCGTGAAGCGTCGGTGGGCCTCTTTGGCCCCCATGCGGTTCACGATGTAGGCCGCCGCCATGCCCAGGAGCCACACGGGAGGGCTCACCCATCCCATGAACCACACCGTGAGGGTTACCAGGTTGAAGGTCGCGACGCCCCGGGCGGCCCAGAGGAGCCCGGGTCGGGACGACAGCCAGGTCCCGCCTCCGCTCCACCGGAGAAACGCGAGCGTGCGGTCCGCCGAGGCGTCGCCCGAGATCTCCCGGGCCGCCAGCTCCAGCTCCTCCACCAGGTCGGGGTTACGGGCCAGGGCCTCCACGGCCTCCTGCCTGCGGCGAATGCGACGGATCCACGATACCGCCTCCTGGTCGTCCGGCGCCTCGGCCTGGCTGGGTGAATCGGCCTGGCTGGGCGAATCGGCCTCGCCTTCCTCCAGGAGTCGTGCGGCGTGGGTGGGGAGGGGGGCCAGGGGATCCAGCAGGCTCCGGCGGAGGGCGGCGCGTCCCGGTCCGGTGTTCACCCGCCCCAGGAGCTGCGCCAGCGAGCCCTGGCCCAGCAGATCCAGGTCGGTGGCGCAGGCGTGGTTCGCAGGGGGCGCGCCCAGGGGAGGCAAGGGGGCTCCCTTCCAGTTCCGGGCCATGCGGGCCAGCGACTCATGCTGAAGCTGCTCCCGCAACCGCTCCCGCTGGGCCCCTCTGCGGAGCCGTCGGTGGCGTCTGACCAGAAGCGCGAAGAGGACGGCCCCCACCGCGGCGGCCGACAGGAGGGCCGGCCACCACTCCCGGGGTGAGGTCTCCAGCAGGAGGAGGGGGCCCACCATGAGGAGGAAGGCCCCCACGCGGAACCGGGAGTTGGTCCGGAGCCGATCCTCGATGGCCCCCGCCTCCCGGTCGGCGGCCGCAGCCTTCTCCCGCGCCCGGCGGGCCGGGTCCGGGGACGTCTCCCGTGGTGGTGTCTCGAGTGTTGTGGACATCCCGACCGTCTGGAGCGAGGGCGCGTGGAGGTTACGAACCCAGAAAAGATCCCTCAGGTCGGGGTCGGGAGCAAGGCGGGGGCCGGGGGAACGCTTCCGTGGGCCCCGGGGTTGGAATCGCCGCATCCTCCCTCGCCCGGGGAGATGACGCCTGTCCTTCCGCCACGGGGTCCCCACTTGACCGACGCTTCCGCACCTGCCCTCGCCGATGGTCCGATCCCGGTGGGCGTCCTGGGCGCCACCGGGAGCGTGGGCCAGCGCATGGTGGGTCTCCTGGAGGGTCACCCGTGGTTCCGGGTGGCCTACGTTACCGGTTCGGAACGTTCGCGGGGGCTTCCCTACCGGGAGGCGGCGCGGTGGGCCCAGAGCCGTCCCATCCCACCGGGAGTCGCCGACATGGAGGTCCGGGCCACCCGGGCCACCGACGAGGCCCCCCTGGTGCTGTCGGCCCTGGACGCCGCGGTAGCGGGCCCGGTGGAGACGGCCTTCGCCCAGGCCGGCGCGCTGGTGGTCTCCAATGCCCGAAATCACCGGATGGACCCCGCCGTCCCCCTGGTGGTGCCGGAGGTGAACCCGGATCACCTGGAGTTGCTGGACGTCCAGCCCACCCGGCCCGGCGGGATCGTCACGAACCCCAACTGCTCCACCATCGGCCTGGCGCTGACCCTGGCGCCTCTCCACCGGAGCTTCGGGGTGCGCTGGTTGCACGTGGTGACGCTCCAGGCGGTGTCCGGGGCCGGAATCCCGGGAGTCTCGTCCATGGAGATCCTGGACAACGTGATCCCCTTCATCGGTGGCGAGGAGGAGAAGATGGAGCGGGAGACGCGGAAGATCCTGGGGACGCTGGGGGAGGAGGGACTGGAGCCGGCCTCTCTCCAGGTGAGCGCCCAGTGCAACCGGGTGCCCGTCATCGACGGCCACCTGGCCTGCGTCTCGGTGGAGCTCGAGGACGAGCCTGAGCCGGAGGAGGCGGCGCGGGTCATGGCCGACTTCCGGGGGCGCCCCCAGGGGCTCGCCCTGCCGTCGGCGCCGCGCCGTCCCCTGCACGTGCTGGAGGCGGAGGATGCGCCCCAGCCTCGCCTGCACCGGGAGCTGGAGGGGGGGATGGCCGTGCCCGTGGGCCGGGTGCGGGACTGCCCCCTCTTTTCGCTCCGCTACGTTCTCCTCTCGCACAACACGCTCAGGGGGGCCGCCGGAGGCGCGCTCCTCACCGCCGAGCTGGCCGTGGCCGAGGGGAGGGTGCCGGGTCGGAGGGGAG
Source organism: Gemmatimonadota bacterium (assembly GCA_007132965.1). Taxonomy (GTDB): domain Bacteria; phylum Gemmatimonadota; class Gemmatimonadetes; order Longimicrobiales; family Gaopeijiaceae; genus PWLA01. The sequence continues at coordinate 4,417 of SLNQ01000035.1, forward strand.
CCACATGAGCCTCCGAATGGTCAAGCTCCTGGTGGCCGAATCCCACCGGGACCGGGCGCTGGAGATCCTGGACGTCCATGAGGTGACGCCTCGATGGTGCATGCCGGTGGAGGGCGGACGGGCCATGATCGACATGATCCTTCCCGGCGAGGGGAACGAGCCCATCCTGGACGACCTGCAGGAGGCCTTCGGGAACACGGAGGAATTCCGGATCCTCTTCTTTGCCGTGGAGGCCACGCTTCCCCGGATCCAGGAGAAGGAGGAGGACGAGTCCGGCGAGGCGGAGGGCGGGCCGGGCCCGGGGAAGCCCCAGCCTCCCGGCCTTCCCGCCTCGCTGCGCACCGGCGAGGTGGAGGAGGAGGAGAAGTGGGTGCCGTCCCGGATCAACCGGGAGGAGCTCTACACCGATCTGGCCGACTCCTCCCGCACCACCGGCTACTACCTGACCATGGTGGCCCTCTCGTCGGTGGTGGCCAGCGCAGGGCTGCTCCTGGGCGACGGGGCGGTCATCATTGGCGCCATGGTCATTGCCCCCCTCATCGGCCCCAACCTGGGGGTCTCCTTCGCCACCACCCTGGGCGATCTCAGGTTGGGCCGCGATGCGTTCCTGGCCTCGGTTTTCGGCGCCGCGGTAGCCTTCGCCGTGGCGCTGGCTGCGGGGATCGGGCTCTCGGTGGACCCCACCGAGGCCGAGATCGTGGGCCGGACCCGCCTGACCTACGAGCACCTGGCCCTGGCCCTGGCGGCGGGAGCCGCCGGGGCCATCTCGCTGACCCGAGGTGTGGGCACCGGGCTGGTGGGGGTCATGGTGGCGGTGGCGCTCCTGCCCCCCCTGGCCAACGCGGGGCTCCTGCTGGGCGATGGCCACTGGCAGCTGGGGGTGGGGGCGCTGGTCCTGGTCCTGGGAAACGTGGTCTGCGTGAACCTGGCGGCCACCGTGGCCTTCCTGGCCCAGGGCGTGCGCCCCAACACGTGGTGGGAGGAGGAGCGCCGGTCCGGCGCCGTCTGGACGGCGTCTCTCCTCTGGGGAGGGCTCCTGGTGGCTCTCATCGTCGTCGTCTGGTTCGCCTGGGGTGGAGAGCCGCCCGGGTTGCCGGGCTGACCGGAATCGGGAGACCATCGGCCTGTAGGGGATTCCCCTACGCCGGAAAGGGTAGGGTTCCCGACGGAGGAGAGGGCGCGGATACACTACGATGGGTGAGTCCGGTTGCGCCCCATCCACAATCAGCAAAGGGTTCCGTCATGCCTTCTCCTCCCAAGGACCCGCTGTCCCGACCCTCTCTCCTGCAACCCGCCGGCTCGCGCATCGGCCGCGGTGTGGCCATCGCCGCGGCCCTGATCTTCGGCATCGTGTTGGTCACCAGTGCGTGTGGTGATCCTGAAGCGCCGGCCCCGGACGCCGATCCGGCAGCCGAGGACGTGCAGCAGAACAACATCGTGGACGTGGCCATTGCCGCCGGTCAGTTCAGTGATCTGGTGCGGGCGGTGCAGGCGGCCGGCCTGGCCGAGACACTCCAGGAGGAGGGTCCGTTCACCGTCTTCGCTCCCACGGACGGGGCCTTCGCCGGGCTGCCCGACGGGGCGCTGGACGAGCTCATGGAGGACCCGGACGCCCTGGCTGAGATCCTGCTCCATCACGTGGTGCCCGGCATCTACACGGAGGCCGAGATCCGGGAGCTCAGCAGCCTGGAGACGGCCCAGGGGACCACGCTGGAGATTTCCGACACCCGGCAGGGAGTGCTCATCGACGGAGCCAACATCCTGACGGCCAACGTCAGGGCCTCCAACGGGATCATTCACGTGATCACCATGGTGCTCACGCCCTGATCCATGAGTCCGATCGGAGGGTGGGATGCAGCCGCGCGGCTCGCTCCACTTTCCGATCGGACGCTCAGTCGTCCGGGGTCCATTCCACCACAACGGCGTGCCCCAGGCTCTCCCGGTCCTGGGGCAGATAATCGGGGACGACTGCCAGCACCCGGAAGCCCATGTGGAGCTGAAAGGAGAGGGTGGGATCGCGTCGGCGTCCCGACACGACCTCGTCCACGTATTGCCCGGGGCTGAGCCGTCGGGCCACGCGGTGGTAGCCGGGAATGCGGGCGCCGGCCCGGATCCGGGCCAGACCCAGTCGCTGGACCATGGCCTCCCGGGCGCCGTAGAGCGCCCGGCCCACCCCCATTCCCCGGACGTCGGGATGCACCGCGACGCCGGCTCCGTACAGGGTGTCGCCCCGGCTCAGGTCGTGGGTGGTGAGGTGGCCCCGGGCGGTGATCCGGTTCCAGCTGGCATTCAGGGGGAAGGCGTCGGAGGCGATGACCAGCGAGACGGCCAGCCCCACGATGCGGCCGGAGTCCCGTCGTACCACCACCAGCTGGCCCTCGGGGAAGACCCGCTGGTGCGAGCGCAGCTCCGGGGTGAGCCAGGCGCCTTCGGGTCCGTACACCCGGTGCGAGAGGCGGATGACACCGGGGATGTCTTCGGGCCGGGTGAGCCGGATCCAGAGGGAGGGATCCAGCGGTGAGTCTCCGGAGGGCGGCTGGTGGGGGGCGGCCTCGGCGCTCATGGCCCGGCCCCCTGCGTTGACGCCACCGGTCGGGGGCCGGTATTCTGACGGCTGACCCTTCCACAACCCTTCGTGCCCCAACTTCGTCCGGAACCCATCATGCGTCGAGTTGCCTCCCTTCGGTCCATGGGCCTCGTGGCCTTCTGCCTCCTCCTCGTACTCCCGGCGCTTGATACCGCCCAGGAGCGGGGTTCGTTCTCACCCACGCTGGCGGCGCAGGAGGTTCCGCACCCGGATGATGTCATCGGCTTCGAGCTGGGCTCCGACTACAACCTGGCCGACCTGGAGCAGCTCTACACGTACTACGAGGTGCTGGCCGAGGCGAGCCCGCGGGTCGTGAAGGAGGAGATCGGTCGCTCGGTGCGGGGTGAGCCCATGTACCTGCTCTACATCTCCTCGGAGGAGAACCTGGCCCGGTTGGACCGTTGGAAGGAGATCTCGGCGCGGCTGGCCCGGGCCCGGGACCTCACCGACGAGGAGGCCCGGGAGTTGGCCCGGGAGGGGCGAGCCATCGTCTGGATCGACAACGGGCTCCACTCGGCCGAGGTGGCCCACGCCCAGCACGCGCCCCTGTTGGCCCACCACATGGCCACCGACGAGTCGGCGGAGGTGCGGCGGATCCGGGACGACGTGATCCTCCTCCTCATGCCCCAGATGAACCCCGACGGCCACGAGATCGTGGTGGACTGGTACCGGGGGGTGGCCCGTACCGAGCACGAGTTCACCGGCCCGCCGGAGGTGTGGCACGAGTACGTGGGCCACGACATCAACCGGGACTGGTTCATGCTGCGGCAGGCCGAGTCCCAGGCGGTGGCCCGACAGCTCTGGCACGAGTGGTATCCCCAGATCGTCTTCAACCACCACCAGC
>SLNQ01000172.1 GCA_007132965.1 Gemmatimonadota bacterium
AACTCCATGGACACCCGGGTGCCCATGCACCTGCGTCCGCCGTCCACATCCCGGGGCGAGGAGTCCATGTTTCCGGAGGACCTGGACCTGTATCTCCACATGGACTCGGTGGGGATGAGCATCACCGGGTATCCCTGGGCCGGAGACGTCTACTACGACTACGCCACCCGGGGCAGCCGGGAGACGGGCAACCCCCTCTTCGGCCACGGCCCCGACTTCGGCTACTTCTACTACGGCTCCATCTGGTACGGAGACGAGCTCTGGGACGGTGGCCAGGTGGAGGACCTGAACAACGATGGGGAGATCGACGAGCTGGACCAGCTCATCTGGTCCGACAGCGTGACGGGCGGACGAGCCTTCAAGGACTGGACGGCCTTCGACCACCCCACCCTTGGCGAGGTGGAGATCGGGGGCTGGCACCCCAAGTTCTTCTCCCGCAACGGTCCCCCCGAGGTGCTGGAAAAGTGGGCGGCAAACCAGGCGCTCTTCAACCTCTACTTGGCGCCGAGCCTGCCCGACCTGCAGGTGGACGCCCCCCGGGTGGAGCGGATTGCCGCGGAGGCCGACAGCACCACCTGGGAGGTGCGGATCCCGGTGCGCAACGACGCCTTCCTGCCCACCGCCCTCCGCCAGGCCGAGCGGGTCAAGATCGTGCGACCCGACCGGGTAGTCCTCTCACTGGAGGGGCTCGAGACCGGCGGCCCGAACCCCGAGGCGCGATTTGTCGAACCCTCGGGGCCCTCGTTCCAGATGGAGCGCCACATCCAGGGCCGTGAGACGGTGGAGGCGGTCTTCACCATCCGGACGTACGGCGAGGTGGACAGCCTCGAAGCCAGCTACACCGTGCTCTCGACCCGCGGCGGGGTCGTTCGCGGCGAGGTCAGCTCGGTGGCCGGAGGCGGATAGCAGGAAACGCCGCGCCAGGCGGAGGGACCGTCTGGTGTGGCGGAATCGTGTCCGGCGGCGGAATCGTGTCCGGTAGCGAAATCGTATCCGGAGGCGGTACGGTGTCCGGAGGCGGTACGGTGTCCGGTGGCACTTCCTCCGGCTCCTCAGGGGGCACGGGGCCCTCCACCTCCATCTCGCCGCCACCACCCGGCACGTCGTTCAGGTTCACGATGCCCTCCACCACCACGGTGTAGGTGACCTCGGGCTCCAGGGGGCTGTCCAGAATGGCTACGATCTCGAACTCCGGGAGCAGCTCCTGGGGCTCGGGTGCGGGCTCGGGGGGCGGAGGCGGAGGATCTTCCTCGTCAGGGGGGTCGTCGCCCTCCACCTCTTCGCGCTCCCGGGCCTCCAGCAGGGCCTCCCACTCGTGCAGGTGCAGGAGCTCGGCCACCTCCGGGGCCGGCTCGCCGTCCTCCCGGCTGAGCCGCACCCCTACGCCCTCCAGGGAGCGCTCGGGATCCAGTGGGTCGTCGAAGCCGAGGCGCAGCGTCATGGAATCCACCGCCTGCACGTCGTCCAGGATCGCCGGTGTGGTGTCGGGAAGCAGGAGCGCCAACTCGGTGACGATGAGGGTGTCGCCCCGGGCCAGCTCCACGTCGATGGAGTCCTGGGGTTCGGCGAAGTCGGGCTCGCGGTTCCGGTTCAGGTCCTCGTATGCCTTGATCCGGTAGCGATCCGCCGGCAGGAAGGGGAAGGTGAAGATCCCGGTGGAATCCGTCACCGTGGAGTGGGTGGGTCCCTCGTCCAGGGGCACGGCGTCGACCCGGGCGCCCTCCACCTCCTGGCCGGTCAGGCGGTCGGTGATCAGCCCGCCCAGCACGTTGGGCTCGAACTCGGGGCCCGTAGAGAAGAAGAGGTCGTAGGGGCCGTCCAGCGGATTCTGCCAGAGGTCCCTGATGGTGGGCAGGAGGGTGATGCGGTAGATGGTCCTCTCCCGGAAGCCCCCCTCCATCTCCACCCGCACTCCGTGGCGCCGATGCTCGACGCTCACCTCGCCGGTGCGGGGCGAGACCACCACTCCGTCCCGGAGCTGGCCCGTGGTGGGCCGCTCGCTGGGCCGTCGATCAAACTCGAAGCTCACCCGGCCGTCGAAGGGCTCAAGCACGGCGAAGGTGTCCGGCGAGGTGCTCACCACCTGCATGGGCGTCTCGGGCACGGGCCCGCCCTCGGGAGAGGCGGTCCGGGCGCAGGCCGCGACGGCGAGCCCCAGCAGCAGGGCCGCCCCCAGCAGCCCGGCCACAGGCGCCGGGGTTCGTGCTCCTGCCAGCAGCGATCCTTCGGCCATCAGGCGCCCTCCAGGAGGTTAAGCTTCTCCTGCAACTTGTCGCGCTGATCCTGGAAGGTGGCCTCCTTGTCCCGCTCCTTCTGCACCACCTCGTCGGGGGCGCGGGTCACGAAGTTCTCGTTGGCCAGCTTCTTCCGGGCGCCGGCGAGCTGCTCCTCCAGGCGCCCGATCTCCTTCTGGAGCCGTTCACGCTCATGGTCCAGGTCCACCAGCCCCTCCAGGGGAAGGAAGACCTCAGTTCCGTTCTGGAGGACGGCGGTGGCGCCCACCCCCCGGCCGTCGGTGGCGCCGAACTCCAGGGCCTGGATCCGAGCCAGCTGTTCCAGGCGGGTCCGTGCCGCCTCCAAAGAGACCCGGAAGCCCTCCGGCGCACCCTCCAGCACCAGCGACACCGGGGTGCCCTCTCCCACCCCGTACTCCTTCCGCAGGCTCCGGACGGCCGTCACCAGCTCCTTGAAGTGGGCCATGGCCTCCTCGGCCTCCGGGTCGCGGTGTGCCGGATCGGGCTGGGGCCACGGAGCAACCAGGAGGCTCTCGGGTCGCTCGCCGGGCTCTGCCGGCCAGGGGATCCGGTCCCAGAGGTGTTCGGTCACGAAGGGCACCAGGGGATGCAGGAGCCGGAGGATGCCGTCGAAGGCGTGCACCAGCACCGCCCGAGCCGCCTCCCGCGAATCGTCCCCGGCATCAGCCCGGAGCCGCCCCTTCACCATCTCCAGGTACCAGTCGGCGAAGTCGCCCCAGAAGAAGTGGTGCGCCCGCTCCACGGCCTCGTGGATCCGGAAGCGCTCCAGCGCCCGGGTCATCTCCTCGGCGGTGGCCGAGAGGCGGGAGAGGATCCAGCGGTCCTCGTCCTCCATGGCGTCCCGCACCGCACCTGCCGGCCGCACCGGCTCCTCGCCCACGCTCATGAGGGTGAAGCGGCCGGCGTTCCAGAGCTTGTTGGCGAAGTTGCGGCCCGGGGCGAACGCCGCCTCCAGGTCCTCGTGGTCCAGATGGATGTCGGTGCCCACCCCGCACATGCTGAGGACCGTGTAACGGAGGGCGTCGGCGCCGAAGCGCTCCACCACCTCCATGGGGTCGATCCCATTGCCCAGCGACTTGGACATCTTGCGGCCCTGGGCGTCGCGGACGGTGCCGTGGAGGAACACGTCCCGAAAGGGGGGCTCGCCCTGGAACTCGTAGCCGGCCATGATCATCCTGGCCACCCAGAAGAACAGGATCTCCGGGGCCGTCACCAGGGTGTGGCCCGGGTAGAAGGCCTCCAGGTCGTCGGTCTCCTCGGGCCACCCGAAGACGGAGAAGGGCCAGAGCCACGAACTGAACCAGGTGTCCAACACGTCGGGGTCCTGCTGGATCTCGGCACTCCCGCAGCGGGCGCACTCCGTGGGGTCGGTGCGGGCCACCATGACCTCGTCGCACTCCTCGGCCCGGCAGTACCACACCGGAATCCGGTGGCCCCACCAGAGCTGTCGCGAGATGCACCAGTCCCGGATGTTCTCGAGCCACTCCTCGTACACCTTCGTCCAACGCTGCGGGTGGAAGCGGATGGTGCCGTCGCGGGAGGCGGCCAGCGCCGGCCGGGCCAGGGGCTCCATCCGGACGAACCACTGGTCCGACAGGCGGGGCTCCACCACGGTGTCGCACCGGTAGCAGCGGGGCACCGAGTGGCGGTGCGGCTCGTCGCCGGCGGAAAGCCCTTCCTCGGCCAGCGCCTGCACCACCGCCTTGCGGGCCTCGAAGCGGTCGATTCCGCGGAATCGCTCCGGGACGGCGTCGTTCGTGGCGGCCTGGGCGGTGAGAATGTTCAGCACCTCCAGTCCGGTCCGCCGGGCGATCTCGAAGTCGTTGGGGTCGTGGGCCGGAGTGACCTTCACCATCCCGGTGCCGAACTCAGGGTCCACCCACTCGTCGGCTACGATGGGAATGGTGCGGCCCGCCAGGGGGAGCTCCACCTCGCTGCCCACCAGGGCGGCGTAGCGCTCGTCGTCGGGGTGTACCGCCACCCCGGTGTCGCCCAACATGGTCTCGGGTCGGGTGGTCGAGACGGTGAGGTACCACCGGCCGTCGTCCATGCGGCCCAGCGCCTCCGCCCCGGCCGCCCGGGCCCGGGCGGCGGCGTGCCAGGCCGATTCGGGCAGGGGGTAGCGGATGTGGTGGAGCCGGCCTTCCACTTCGGTTCCCTCGGCCTCCTCGTTGGAGAGCGCGGTGCCGCAGCGGGGACACCAGTTGATGATGTACTCGCCCCGGTAGATGAGGTCCTTCTCGTAGAGGCGCACGAAGACCTCCCGCACCGCCCGGGAGAGCTCCGGATCCAGGGTGAAGCGGGTCCGCTCCCAGTCGCACGAGGCGCCGATGGCCTGGAGCTGCTCCAGGATCGTGCCGCCGGTGTCGTCCACGAAGCTCCGGACCTCGTCCAGGAAGGCCTCGCGGCCCATGTCAAACCGGGTCCGGTCGCTCTCGGCGGCCACCTTCCGCTCCACCACGTTCTGTGTTGCGATCCCGGCGTGGTCGGTCCCGGGCACCCAGACGGCGGCCCGCCCCTGCATGCGGCGCCACCGGATGAGCACGTCCTGCACCGTGTTGTTCAGGCCGTGGCCCATGTGCAGGACCGCCGTCACGTTGGGCGGCGGGATCACGATGACGTACGGGTCCCGGCCCTCCTCCAGGACCCGGCTCGCGGGCACGTGAAAGCGCCCGGCGTCCAGGGCTCGCCGGTAGAGGGGTCCTTCGATGGCTTCAGGATCGAGTCTCGGGGGGAGGGCGTCGGCCACGGGTACCTCGGAAACGGGTGGACCGGAGTCGGTGCTCCGGTGGGACGGTTCAGATCGCCCGAAGGTTATTCCGGACGGGGGAGAGCGTCAATGCAGGCAGGGCGGCCCTCATCCGCCTCCACTTCCCCGCTGCCGGTCTCGCTCCTCGTCCATGCGACGACGGATCTCCTGGGCCCGCTCGGCCCAGGTCTCGCGGATGGCCTGGGTGGCGGCCCCGCGAATCAGGTCTTCGTAGACCCACTGCCGGTGCGCTGCCGTGCTCCCCGGCGCTACGGGGACGTCGAAGCTGAAGGGCAGGGGCACCGAGTAGTCACCCAGATGGAGCTGGCCGGAGGAGATCCCCCAGCGACGCCCCTCGCTGTCGGTGACCGTCCAGTCCCGTGCCCGCTCGGCCATGGCGGCGGCCACCGCCACCGAGTCGTTCCAGTCCTGCATCATCCCGTAGAGGAGGAGCTGGGCTTTCTCTTCCTCGGTGAGGTCCATGTAGTCGGCGTCCAGGGGCGCCCAGAGCCGGCCGTCGGGGGTCTGGGGCTGGAGCCGCTCGGCGATGTGACGACGTTCCTCGTCGGTCTCCACCTCCACGGGGTCGTCGGCCACGGGATCGTCGATCGGATCGTCCACCGGATCGTCGGGGGGAGGTGCCACGGGGGTCGGGATCACCGGGTCGTCAGGGAGCTCCTCGGGCTCCTCCTCCGGCTCGGGGTCGTCCAGGAGCTCCTGGAAGGCGATGACCTCCATGCCCCGTTCCACCAGCTCCGGGTCGTCGTCGGGGACCGGGTCGGTGGGCGGCGGCAGCCGGTCCATGAGAATCGGATACACGGCCAGGAGCACGGCGTGCAGGGCTATGGAAATCCCGATGCCCCAGGTGAGAGCCCGCCGCTCCCGCCGCGGGGCGCTGCTCACGTCCGGGGCCGCAGAACCATCGTCGGGGTCGGGGGTGGGAGACGCCATCGTTTTTAGAACACCCCTTGCCGGGGACCGGTTCCGGTTCTCAACGGGAATACAGGGACAACGGGCATGGTGTCCGCAGTCCGGCGGAAGCGGAGGTGCTGCCGCTGTTGGTCCGCCCGGCGGGGGTTCCCCCTCCCGGTCCCTTCACACCGCTACACCAGCTCCGCCAGCCGAACGGCGCCCTCCCGAAGGCGCTCCTCGGAGGTGGTGAGGGCCACCCGGAAGAAGCCCTCGCCCCCTTCACCCAGCCCCGCACCCGGCAACACGATGACCCCGCGCTCATCCACGGCCCGGCGGGCGAAGGCCCGGGAGTCGCCGTCGCCCGGCACGGGAATCCAGAGGTACATGGTGGCCCGGGGCGCCTCCACGTGGAATCCGGCGTCCCGGAGCGCCTCCACCGCCGCGTCCCGGCGTCGGCGGAAGACGGCCACATTCTGCGGCACCCACTCGCTCCACGACTCCAGGGCTCCGATTCCCCCCGCCTGCACCGCCAGGAAGACGCCGGTGTCCACGAAGGTCTTCACCCGGGCGAGGGTGGCGATGATCCCGGCATGTCCCGCCACCCAGCCCAGGCGCCATCCGGTCATGTTGTAGGTCTTGGAGAGGGAGTGGAACTCCACCGCCACCTCCCGGGCTCCCTCCAGCTCCAGCACGGAGGGCGGCCGGTAGCCATCGAAGGCCACCTCCGAGTAGGCGTGGTCGTGGAGGAGCACGATCTCCCGCTCCCGACAGAAGGCCACCGCCTCCTCCAGGTACGAGCGAGGCGCCGTGGCCGCCGTGGGGTTGTTGGGATAGTTCAGGATCAGGACCCGGGTTCGCTCCAGGACGTCCTCGGGAACCCGGTGGAAAGGGAGGAGAAAGTCGTCCTCCGGACGGAGGGGCACCGGGTGCGGGGTGGCCCCGGCCAGCACCGTGCCGCCCCGGTACGCCTGGTAGCCCGGATCCGGATAGACCGCCACGTCGCCGGGGTTCAGGATGGAGATGAGCAGGTGGGCGATCCCCTCCTTCGAGCCGATGAGGGGCAGGAGCTCGGAGAAGGGGTCGAGGCCGACCCCGAAGCGGCGCTCCATCCAGGCGGCCACCGCCTCCCGGAAGTCCGGGAGCCCCAGTTGGAAGGGGTAGCGGGAGAAGGAGGGGTCCCCCACCGCGCTCCGGAGCCGCTCCACCGCCACCGGCGGAGGCGTCAGGTCCGCGTCGCCCGCCCCCAGGTCGATGACGTCGACGCCCTCCCGCTCCAGCTCTCGGCGGCGCTCTGCGATGCCGGCCATGGGATACCCGGGCAGGGAGTCCAGGGCCCGGGACCGGGGAGGAAAGGGGCCCTCGCTCACGGAGCGTCGCCTGTGACGGGGTTTCGCACCGCCCCCACCCCGGGGATCCTCACCTCCACCTCGTCGCCGGGGGCCAGGGGGCCCACGCCGGCCGGGGTGCCGGTGAGGATCAAGTCTCCGGGCTCCAGCGTCATGACCCGGGCAATGAAGCCCACCAGCGCCGCCGGCGAGAATGCCATCTGGTGGATGCTGCCCTCCTGGCGGAGCTCGCCGTTCACCCGGGTCTCAAGCGCCAGGGCGCTCCGGTCCACTGTGTCCAGGGGGACCGGCTCGCCCATCGGGCAGAAGGTGTCGAAGCCCTTGGCCCGGGCCCACTGGCCGTCGGAGCGCTGGAGCTCGCGGGCGGTGACGTCGTTGGCCGGCAGGACGTGGGAGAGGGCGGCCCACCCGTCCTCCGGGCTCAGGCCCGCACCCACGTCTGCGGGGCCGACCCGGCGTCCCACCACGAAGGCCATCTCTCCCTCGAAGTCCACCTGGCCGACCCACGAGGGCCGCACGATGGTCTCGCCGGACGGACGGAGGGCCGAGGGGGGCTTCAGAAAGATGAGGGGTTCGTCGGGGACCCGGCCGCCCATCTCCTGGGCGTGAGCCGTGTAGTTGCGTCCCACGCAGACGATCTTGGACGGCTGCGGCGTCGCCACGCCGGGGCTACTTCCTCGGTCCCGACGGGCGGTGGCGGAGGGTGCCCACCACGATGACCAGGGTGGCGATCCCCAGGAGCACGCCGGTGACGGTGTACCAGAAGCCCACGTCGGCCTGGTCGGCCGCCCACCCCACCGATGCCGCCCGGAAGGCCATGAGGGTGAAGATGAGCCAGACCGCGCCGGCGGCGAATCCCAGAATTCGAGACATGAAGATCAGCTCCGGTGGAGCGTGGCGATTGCGTGATGATCGAAAGGCCGTCGTAATCTACGATGGCGGCGGGGCGAGGCAAGCCGGGTCGGGCAGGAAGCCCACGGGCCCGACGCGCTGGATCTATCCCCCACCCGCGTCCCAGCCCTCCCCGTAGAAGGCCTCCAGCCGACGGCGCAGCTCCGTCCAGGGGCCCTGCACCAGGGGTGCCGGGGGGAGGGCGTCCCGGAGCACCCGACCGTAGCTGCGGGTCACGATCCGGTCGTCCAGGAGGAGGATGGCACCCCGGTCGGTCCGGGAGCGGATGAGGCGACCGAAGCCCTGCTTGAGACGCAGCGCCGCCAGGGGCAGGAGGTATGAGCGGAAGGGATTCTGACCTCGGCCCTCCAGCGCCTCCATACGGGCCTGGGTGATGGGCTCGGTGGGCACGTGGAAGGGGAGCTTCTGGATCACCAGCCCCCGGAGGGGATCGCCGGGGACGTCCACCCCCTCCCAGAAGGAGCTGGTACCCAGCAGGATGGCCCGCTCCGAGGCCACGAACCGGGAGAGGAGCCGGTGCCGGGGCCCCTCGCCGTGCACCAGGAGCGGCCAGCGGGCGTCGTCGGCGGCGTCCCGGAGGATCCGGGCCACGGTCTGGAGGGCCCGGTGCGAGGTGAAGAGGGCGAAGACCCCGCCCCCGGTGAGCTGCGCCAGCTCCCGGACCACCCGGGCGGTGGCCTCCTGGAAGGCGTGACCTCCCCCGGCGCCGGGCAGGTCGGTGGGCACCCCGAAGAGGGCCTGCTCCGGGTAGGAGAAGGTAGAGGGAACCCGGGCCTCCTCCACCACCAGGGGGGCGGCGTGGTCGCTTCCGTCCACCGCAATGACGGGGACGGCATCGGCAAAGGCCAGGGCGGGTTCGGAGGCGGATTCCGGGGCGGGCTCGGCGGTCGCGGCAGTCCCGCCGTCCGGACCCGGTTCCACCACGTCGTCGGTCAGCCCCAGCCGGTCGCGCAGAAACCGGAACCCGCCCCGGCCCACGGTGAGGGTGGCCGAGGTGATGACGGTGGTGTCGATCTGCTGGAAGAGTCCCTTGCGGAGCTTTCGTCCGGGCTCTACCGGGGCGGCGGCCAGCCGCACGTTCCGGAAGCCTTCTCCCCCGCTCCCCCGGCCCTCGATCCAGCGCACGAAGGCGTCGCCCCTGTCTCCGGGATCCAGGACCAGGGCCAGCCCATGCCGGGCGCTCTCCAGGCGCCGCTCCAGCGCCCCCAGGTCCAGGATCCGGCCCTCGAGAGGGTCCCGGAGGACCTCGTCGTCTTCCAGGCGCAGGCGCAGTTCCTCCACCTCACGGCCCAGACGGCTGAAGGCGGCGGTGAGGCGGTCCAGCCGGGCCAGGACCTCCTGGCTCTCTCCCGGATCCCGGGGGTCTCCCCGGCCCAGCCGCAGCGGCTCGTCGTCGCCGCCGGGCACCCGGGGCTCCAGGAGATCGAAGAAACCGGTGAGCTCTTCCCTGGCCCGCTCCAGGATGGGCCGCAGGCGCGCCTCCACCCGCTCCAGGATCCGGGGCGCCTCGCCTCCCTTCCCCCGGAGAACCTCCTCCACGCTGGCCAGCACCCCCTTCCCGTTCCGGTCCAGCCGCGTCAGGGTGCGAAACAGGCCCAGACGGGTCACCTCGCTGCCCAGGTGGGAGGTGGCGGCGTCCTCCACGTTGTGCCCCTCGTCGAGGATCACGTGCCGGTAGGGCGGGAGCACCGCCGACTGGGACCAGTTCTCCATGGCCTCGCGGAGCGCCACGTCGCTGAAGAGGAGCGCGTGGTTCACCACCAGCACGTCGGCGGCGGCGGCGGAGCGGCGCGCCCGCTGGTAGAAGCACTCCTGGAAGTGGGCGCAGCGGGCTCCCAGGCAGATGTCGCCGTCGGAGCGGACCTCCTCCCACACGTCGGAGGACGGGGCCACCGGCAGGTCCGAAAGCGAGCCGTCGTCGGTGGAGCGGCTCCACTTCACCAGCGAATTCAGCTCGGAGCTCCGGTCGGTCTCGAAGAGGGTCGGAGCGGTCTGGGCCGCCAGGAGGAGCCGGCGGATGGAGACGTAGTTCCCCCTCCCCTTCACCAGCGACCACTCCAGGTCGGGGCCCACCAGGTCCCGCACCAGGGGAAGGTCCTTGCCCACCAGCTGCTCCTGCAGGTTGATGGTGTTGGTGGAGACCACCGTCCGCTCGCCATTGGCCAGCGCCCAGAGGGCCGCGGGCACCAGGTAGGCCAGCGACTTGCCGGTGCCTGTGCCCGCCTCCACCACCAGGACCCCGCCCTCGTTGTAGCGCTGGGCCACCCGACGGGCCATGGTGCGCTGCCCGGGTCGGTCCTCGAAAGCGCCGTGTCGTCTGGACAGAGGGCCGCCGGGGGCCAACACCTCCTCCACCCGGTCCGGATCCAGGAATTCCCGGCTCCGGGGGGCCGGAGGCTCCACCACCACGTAGAGGTTCCGGGCCTCGTTGTCCACGATCCCCGTCCCCAGACCGTGCTCGTAGACCCGGGCGGCCAGGGCCAGATCCGGGTCCGACGGCTCCAGGAGACCCGAGGGGTGGTTGTGCAGGAGGATCTCGCCCACCTCGGCGTCCCGGGCCGCCGCCAGCACCGCCTGGTGGTTCCCGCGGGCCACCGCCCGGGGCCACACGATGCGCCGCTCCTCGTCCACCCGGGCCAGAAAGCAGACCTCCCGGCCACCGGCCCGCTGGATCTCGGTGCGAATCAGCCGAGCGGCCTCGGCCTCCAGGGTGAGGCCGGCGACGGGACCGGGGGCCGGATCGGGCGGTGGAGTGCTCAGGGGAGACCTCAGGTCTTGAGCGGTGCTGGACGAGCCGAAGGGAAGAGCACGTTGTTCAAAATGAGCCGGTAGCCCGGCGAGTTGGGATGGAGCTCCAGGTTGGTGGGAGCATCTCCGATCTGGTGCTCCGGGTCCTCGGGGTCATGTCCGCCGTAGAAGGTCCAGGTCCCCTCGCCCGCCGTGCCGTGGATGTACTTGGCCCGGTCACCCTCCTGGGCCAGAATCGTAACCCCCGGCTGCAGGCGATCGGCGCGGAAGGAGGTGGTGAGGCCGTAGAAGTCGGGGATCACCGCCTCGTGGTTCTGCACCAGCATGCTGGCCACCGGGTCGATCTTGGCGGCGAACTCGAAGAGCCGAAAACTGCCCAGGGCTTGCCGGTTCGCGGTATTGACCTGGTGGAAGTCGATGTCGGAGAAGGCATTCACCGAGGGCGACGTCTCGATCCGGGCTCCCTGGAAGGCGAAGGTCCGGCTCCAGTCCATCTGCTCGGTGGCGTCGGGGGCCGGGGGGCGGCCGTTCGCGAAGGCCGCCGAGATGTCGGTGCGGTGGCTGGCCAGCGCCAGGTCCAGGGTCTCGGTGGCCGAGCACATGGCGAAGAGGAAACCGCCGGCCTCCACGTACTCGCGGATCTCTTCGGCCACCGCCCGCTTCAGCGCCGGAACGTCGCTGAAGCCGAAGCGGGCCGCCATCTCCTCGTTCCGGGCCACCTCCTCCTGCAGCCAGGCCGACCCCGAATAGGCCAGGAAGAACTTGGAGTACTGTCCGGTGAAGTCCTCGTGGTGGAGGTGCAGCCAGTCGAATTCGTCCAGCTCACCCTGGAGCACCTCCCCGTCCCAGACCGTCTCGTAGGGGATGTCGGCGTACTCCAGCGCCAGGGTCACGGCGTCGTCCCAGGGCTGGGTGTTGGGCGGGGTGTAGATGGCGATCCGAGGGGCCGTCTCCAGGGGCACGGCCTCCATGTTCCCCTCCTGGATGCGGCTGCGGATGCGGGCCACCTCGGCGCCGTCCACCGGTTCAGTTCGGACCCCCCGGAGGGCCGCCTCCCGGCGCGCGGCTTCGGTGTCGGGCAGCAGGAAGGCGCCGTCGCGGTAGTTCAGGAACCACTCGGCGGTCTCGCCCCGCTCCAGGACCCAGTAGGTGAGCCCGTACGCCTTCAGGTGATCGCTCTGGGAGGTGTCCATGGGCACGAGCAAGTGCTGGGCCGCCAGCGGAGGAGACGAGAGGGCCGCGGTCGCCATGAGCAGGACCAGGGCCAGGAGCCCCGCCCCTGGGAGGGCCACGATCGGCAGGCGTAGGCGCCGTATCAGGGTCTTCATCCATCCCTCCGGATCTGGTTCAGAAGCTGTCGGGCGGTGGGCGCCACCGGGTGGTTCGGCGCCCCCACGATGAGCGCCTCCAGGAGCTCCTCGGCCTGGGGCCGGTCCTCCCCCGGCCCGGCCAGGTAGCGGGCCAGCCGGAGGGTGGCCTCAGGGGTCTCGGGGGCGTCCGGCGCCAGCTCCAGGAGCCGGGCGCGAAGCTCCGCCGCCTCCGACGGATCCGAACCGTCCAGCAGGTGGGCCGCCAGGGCCAGCAGCGCCGGCCGGTCGGCGGCGGCGGCGGCGTCCAGCTCCTCCCGGATCAGCCCGGCGCCCCGGGCCGCCTCGTCGTCGTCGGCGTGGAGGAGGGCCCGGGCCGCCAGGGCGCCCGCCTCCGGTCCCGTCTTCTCCGCCACCGCCAGGAGCTGGATCCAGAGGGTGGCCCGACGTCCGGAGAGCTCTCCGGCCCGGGCGCGGATCCCCTCCAGGCCCCGGGCCCGCTCCTCCTCCGACGCCAGGAGCCCCGGGATCTCCTGCGGCCGGGGTGCGACGGTGTCGGAGACGGCCTCGGCCCGCGCCGCCTCCTGGCCGGCGGCCGCGGGCACGGCCGAGGCCGGCACCGCCGGCGCCGACACCGCCAGCGACGCCGCCGACACAAGTATCACCGCAGAGAGCGCCGCCTTCACGATCGGCCCCCTCCACCGGCCCCGCCGGCGTTCCGGTTCAGCCGCTCGAAGTACTCCAGAACCAGGCGGCGTTCGGCGGGGGTTAGGGCCTCCAGCTCGGCTGCGTCGGGCAGGGGGATCCGGTGGCCCCGCAGGAGACCGTCGGGGAGGGGGGTCACCAGGGGCCGGTCCACCTCCTCGGCGGTGGTTCCTTCCCGCTCTTCGGTGGGACCGTCTCGCTCAAGCATCCGACCGGCGCCCAGGAACCGCTCCAGGAGGTCCTCCTGTCGCCGGAGGGTCTCGGGCTCCAGGCGACCCTCGGCCAGCTCCCGGGCCAGCTCCCGGGCCTCCCGGGCCATCTCCTCCAGGTCACCGGGGGTCCACTCGCCACCCGGCCGTTCTGCCAGCTCCTCCACTCCCCCCGCCACCTGGTCCTGGGCCGCCGCCAGCTCGTCCATGCGGGCCTGGGCCCCCTCCTGGCCTGGGTCGCCGGAGAGGGATTGGGCCTCCTGGTTGATGGCTTCCTGCTCCCCGGCCAGTGCCTCCATCTCGTCCATGAGATCCTCCATCCCGGAGCCCTCGGCGCCCTGCCCTACCTGCTCCATGCCGGTGAGGGCCAGGAGCGCCGCCCGGTTCAGGGCTGTCACCGCCTCCTCGGCCCAGACCGTGGGCCCGGCGCCTGCTGTGCCTTGCCGGCCCAGTCCCTCGGTGACCCGTTCCATCCGGTCCATGGCCTGGCCCAGCGCCTCGGTGACCTGCCGGCCCACCTGCGGCGCCTGTCGGGTGGCCAGGCCCAGTTGCACGGCCAGGTGGCGGGTGCCCTGGGCCAGAACCGCCTCCTCTCCCTGGAGCCGGCTCCGTTCAACCGCGCCGGCGCCCCGGATGCGGTCCCGGATCTCTTCCTGACGACGGGCCAGCGCCAGGGAGCTCTCGGCTCCCCGACGGAGGGCGTCGCGGATCTGCTCTTCCCACTCCTCGAGCCACTCCATGCGGTCCTGCCGCATCTCGTCCAGGGCCTCCTGAAGCTGCCGGGCCGCTTCGTCGGCCTGGTCCCGGGCGCCTTCGGCCTGTCCGTCCCGGGCCTCCTCGGCGGCCTGGGACATGGAGCGCTCCGCCTCGGCGACCTCCCGGGCCGTCTCGCCGGCCCGCTCGGCGGCGGCCGGATCGCCGGCCTCCTGCAACCGCTCCTCGAGCCCCCGCAGCCGCTCCGCCAGCTCATCGGCACGGCGGGCCAGCTCCTCCTGGGCCTCCACCCCCTCGGCGGTCTCCAGCTCTCCGGCGACGGCCTCCTGGGCCTCGGCAATGGCCTGGAGCTCCTCTTCGGATCCCAGGTACGACTCCTCCAGCGCCTCCCGCTGGAGCCGCTCCAGGGCGGCCTCGAGGCGGTCCCGAAGGGCCTCCCGGGCCTCGGCCATCTCCGACAGCTCGCCCAGGGCGTCGGGGGTTTCGCCGTCGGCCAACCGCTCCAGGAGCTCCTCCAGGCGGGCCCGCTCCTGGGGGTCGGCCAGCTCCGACAGCATGGACTCCAGCTGCTGCAGCCGTTCCCTGAGGCCCCCGTCCTCGTCGCCCAGCCCCTCCAGCCCGCGGCGCGTGGCCTCCATCTCTTCCCGGAGGCGATCGATCTCCCGGGTCAGCTCCTGGTGCGCCTCCGCCGCCCCCCGGACCTCCTCGCGCCTCTGGAACTCCCCGGCGCTCCCTGCATCGGCTCCGGCCCGGGCCTCGTGCTCCCGGTCCCGGAGATGGTCGGCCTGCCGGTCTGCCTCCCGGACCAGCTCTCCCACCCGCTCGCCGGCCTCCTCCAGTTGGGTGCGGGCGGCATCGCGCTGGACGGCGGCGGTGGGCACCCGGAGTCGATACTCCGGACTCACGGCCTCCTGCTCCTGCGGGGAGACGTCGGCAGCCCGGGCCGAGAGGAGGACCTCATCGCCGGGCTCGAGGCCCCAGTCCGCCAGCTCCAGGATCGACCTGAAGCTGACCTGCCGGTCGCCGTCGGTGGCGATGCGCTCCACCTGGGGCTCGCCCCCCTCACCGTCGGGGCCCACCCGGGCCACCTCGACCTGGATCCACGCCAGGCCGAAGTCGTCGGAGGCCTCCAGGAGGAGGGGGAGGCGGAGGGACGCCGGGAGGTTCCCGTCCTCGCCGGGGACCGGGAGGGCCACCTCGGGGGGCAGGTCTTCCTCCACGGTGATCCGGGTGGGGTCGGGGAGGGCTGCGTCGTCGTCGGCCCCCTCCACTCCCCAGCTCACCTCCCCGGAACGCCCCGGCCGCCACTCCCCCTGGAAGCGGCCCTCCTGCACGGGCGTGCGGAGCGCCTCAGTGCCGTCGGCCCACCGGAGGACCAGCGCCGAGCCCTCCTGTCCCTCCACCCGGCCGCGGAGCACCACCCGGGTGCCCCGGGGCATGCTCAACTCCGTCGGAGCCCCGCGACGGGTCTCGTTGGGGAGTCGGGTGTAGTCGGGAAAGTGGAGCTCCACTGCCAGCTCGGTGAGGAGGAGAGGGTCGGAAGGCTCGATACGGGCCTCCCGGCTCCGGGCTCCGTCGGGGGCGGAGGCCCAGTAGCGGACCGGACCATCCAGGGGCGGCAGTTCGTGTCGGGCCATTCCCTGGGTCACCTCGAGCTCCACCTCCCTCAGGGGCTGGCCCACCGCCTGCCAGTGGAGGGTCACCCGGCTGCGGTCCGCCGCCCGGACGCCGACCTCCGGGACCGTACCCCGGGGAAGCTCCGCGTCACCGGGTTCGAGCCCAAGGGGGGCCAGCTCGGGTCCCGTCCAGACCGCCACCGGACTTGCCAACCCGGCCCACGCCGCTCGACTCCGGTCCGGCGAGAGAACCACCAGGAGGAGGGCCAGCGCCGCCACCGTGACCGCCGCCAGCGCCGACGCCCGGAGCAGGCGCTCCAGCTCCTGGCCCGGCCGTCCGGCCAGCTCCCGGGGCCGGCCCCCCAGCCGGTCTCGGAGGCCCCGGCCCCCTGCCCGGATGAGAGCGGTGGAGACGCCTTCCGGCGCCTGGCGATCCAGTTCGAGCTGGGCCCGCAGAGCGCCGGGCGCCAAACCCGACTCCCGCTCCATCTCGCCGGCCAGGGTGGGCTCGTGGCTCCAGCGCCGAAGGTATCGGGCCACGGCCACGGCGATCCCCACCACCAGGAGCAGTCCCCCCGCCACCAGGAGCGCGGGGAAGGGAGAGCCGGCGGACCACTCCTCGGAGACCAGGATCCAGGCAAGGACGAAGACCAGCCCCATCCCCGCCAGCGCACCAAGGAGGACCACCCCCCCACCTCTCCCGCACAGCCACCGACGGACCCCCTGGAGGGCGACCTCGGGGGAGCCGGAGTCGGACGTGGGCGGAGGAGACGGGCTCATGGGATCGCCCTCACGGCGCCCGCTGGGAGAGGGCGTACACGAAGATGTTCACTCCCATGCGAAGGGCCTCTTCCCGGACGTCCTGCGGGTTGCCGTGGACCTCCGGATCTTCCCAGCCGTTGCCCAGGTCGGTCTCGTAGGTATACAGCACCATGAGCCGGCCCTCGTGAAAGATCCCGAAGGCCTGCGGGGGGTTGCCGTCGTGTTCGTGGATCTTGGGCAGCCCCTCCGGAAACTCGTAGAACGCCGAAAAGATGGGGTGTTCCGGCGGCAGCTCCACCATGGGCCGATTCGGGTAGAGCCGCTCCATCTCGCGGCGGAAGGCCTCGTCCATGCCGTAGTTGTCGTCGGCGTGGAGAAAGCCTCCCCCCTCGAGGTAGCGCCGGAGCGCCTCCCGTTCCTCGGTGTCGAAGACCACGTTGCCGTGCCCCGTCATGTGAATCAGGGGGTAGTCCGGAAGCGCCGGATCCAGGGGGGTCACCACCTCTTCTCGGGCAGCCACCGGGATCCCCGTCCGGGTCCGGATGGCCTCCAGGAGGTTCGGCAGGGACGACGGGTTGGCGTACCAGTCGCCGCCTCCACCGTACTGGAGACGCGCCACCGTGGGCGTGAGGGCGGCGGAGGGCGATTCGGACCCCAGGACCTCCGCGGCGGGAGCGTCCGGTGCCTGGGTCCCCCAGGCGCCCGCGAGGACCAGCCCCGTGAGGGCCAACCCGGCTGCGAAGGGGAGTCGAATGGGCACGGCGGGAACGGGGGCTTCAGGTGGATGACGACCCGGAGTCCGGTGTCCGGGAGAGCTCCTGTATCAGTTCGTAGGCCCGGTTTCGGGGCACGCCCAGCCGACGAGCCACCTCGCGGGCAGTGCGACTGGGTGACCGTCCCTCGGCCAGGAGGGCCGTGGCCAGCGCCTCGACCGCGGCGGCGTCGACCTCCCGGGAGACCGCCTCGCCGGCAGCGGGCCCGACCACGATGGTCACTTCTCCTCTGGGTGGATGCTCGTGGTAATAGGCGGCGAGGTCGGCCAGGGTTCCCCGACGGACCTCCTCGTGGATCTTGGTGAGTTCCCGGGCCACGGCAGCGGCCCGCTCCGGTCCGGTCCGCCGGGCCAGCGCCTCCAGGAGCCGGGCCGTCCGCTCCGGCGACTCGAAGAGGATCACCGTCTCGTCGGCGGCCGCCACCCGCTCCAGGAGCGCATCCCGCTCCGTCCCCTTCCGGGGGGGGAACCCCAGGAAGGTGAAGGGCGAGACCGGAAACCCGGCCACCACCAGCGCCGTGATCACCGCCGAGGGGCCCGGCACCGGCACCACCGAACGGCCCGCCTCCAGCGCCCGGACCACCAGGCGCTCGCCTGGATCCGACACCAGCGGCGTGCCGGCGTCGGAGACCAGGGCCAGGTCCTCTCCTGCGGCCAGTCGCTCCAGGCTCTCGCCGATGCGAGCCTCCTCGTTGTGCTCGTGCAGCGAGCGAACCGGCGTGTCCAGCTCCAGGTGCCGGAGGAGGATGCCCGTTCGACGGGTGTCTTCCGCCAGGATGCCGTCCACCTCTCCCAGAATCCGGGCCGCCCTGAAGGTGAGGTCCTCCAGGTTCCCGATGGGGGTGCTCACGATGTAGAGGGTGCCAAACGGCCCACCCGACCCCGCCTGGGATCGAATGGGCCGTCGGGTGCCGCCCGGGGAGCCTTCCAAACTCAGAGGTGCTCCTGGATCTTCTTTTCCAGGTGGGACTTGGGAACCGCGCCCACCACCGTGTCCACGTGGGCGCCGTCCTTGAAGAAGAGGATGGAGGGAATGGACCGGATCCCGAACCGGCTCGCCGTCCGGGGATTTTCGTCCACGTCCACCTTCCCCACCTTCACACCCTTGTCGGCGTAATCACCGGCCAGCTCCTCCACCACCGGTCCCACGATGCGACAGGGGCCACACCACTCGGCCCAGAAATCCACCAGGGCCAGGCCATCGGATTCTTCGATGGTCTGGGTGAAGGTATCGTCGGTTACGGTCATCACCTGCTTCGTCTCAGCCATGCCACGTCTCCTGGTTCAGTCCCGGTGGGCCCTCGGGTGGACGCCCCGGGACTTTCGATTATGATCCGTGTCGGATCCGGGACCGCGGTCCCGGACGACACCGTCTACTGCTTCGTCTTCAAATGAGGCCCCTGCCGTGCGGGCGGTTCCGGCCGGTCCACGGGCTTGGGCAGGAGGTCAACACCCATGGCGCCCTATCCCCTGGATCACGTCGCCATCGCCACGCCCTCCATACGGGAGGCCGCTTCGATGTACGAACTCCTCACCGGCCACACTTGTTCCTCTGTCGAGGAGATACCCGCCCAGGGCGTGAATGTGGCCTTCGTGGGTCCCCTGGAGCTCCTGGAACCCCGGGGGCCGGACACCGGGGTGGCCCGCTTCCTCGAAACACGGGGGCCGGGTCTTCATCACCTGGCCTTCCGGGTTCCGGACATCGCACGGGCGCTGGCCGAGTTGGAGGCAGAGGGCATGGAGCTCATCGACCGGGAGGCCCGCCCCGGAGCCCGGGGGCACCAGGTGGCCTTCCTCCACCCCCGAAGCGCCGGAGGCGTCCTCTGGGAGCTGGTCAGCGACCACTCGTGATCCGCTCGAGCCCGATCTCCTCCACGAGCCAGGCACCGCTCGAGGTCTGAACCACCAGGAAGGGGACGTCGGCGAACTCCCGCTGTCCCTGCTTCAGGTCCACCCCCACCCGGGTGGTGGGGTGGGCCCGGCCCGCCACCCGGTCCTCCGAGCGCATCCGGAATTCATCGTGGCGAAGGATGTAGGCCACCGTGTCCATCCAGACCTCGATGTCCTGCCACGACATGCACCGCTCCGACAGCCCGATCCACGAGCCCATGCGACGAACCGCGCACCCCACGCTGGACCCGGTCCGGGTGGCGATGGGACCGTCGGCGGTGCCGAAGATTCCCGCCATGGCGTCCAGGTCCCGGGCGTTGGCGGCCTGGAGGAAGCGCTCTACCGAGAGCTGCGGCTCGGGCCCGGCCATCTGGCTCGGCGGCACCCCGGACGAGGCGCAGCCGGCCAGGAGGGCCAGCAGGACGGGAAGAGCGGTGAGCTTGGCCGAGGAGGGGGAACGGGTCATGGGCAGTTCCGGGGGGGTTGCATCGTGAATCCTCCTCCCAAGATGCCCCCTTCACCCGCCGAACGGTAGCCCCCCCGGGTGCCGTGCCGCTCCCGGGATCGCTCCGGGTGTGGTGTCTACTCGCTACTGGGCCGGGTGAGCCCGACCACCAGGGCCAGGGCTCCGGCGGCCGCCAGGCCGAAGGAGAGCCAGACCGGAAGGCCCACCCGCTCCTCCTGCTCGGCGGTTACCTCCAGGGGCCCCGCATCCACCACCGTCTCTTCGGTCACATACGCAATGCCTTCCATGAAGAAGGAGCCCACACCCAGGGCCAGGAGTACCAGGGACAGAATGATCCAGGCGTTCTTGCTCATGACGCGCTCCTCGTGTTGGGGGAAAGGGCCGGAAGCCAGACGCGTACCGCCGTCCCCTCTCCCGGGCCGGTCCGGACCTGCATGGTTCCTCCGGTCTGACTCACGATCCCGTATACCACCGACAGGCCCAGCCCCCGGTCCATGCCCTCCGAGCGGGTGCTGAAGAAGGGCTCGAAGGCACGGGACAGGGTGGCCTGGTCCATCCCCGAACCGGTGTCCCGGAGCTCGATTCGGACCCAGCTTCCGTCGTCGCCGCGGGTCACCTCGTGAGACGGATCATCGGCGGCCACGTGGTGGACGGAGAGCTGGATCGTCCCCTTCTCAGCCACCGCCTCCAGGGCATTCAGGAGAAGGAGGAAGAGAACCTCCT
Source organism: Gemmatimonadota bacterium (assembly GCA_007132965.1). Classification (GTDB taxonomy): domain Bacteria; phylum Gemmatimonadota; class Gemmatimonadetes; order Longimicrobiales; family Gaopeijiaceae; genus PWLA01. The sequence continues at coordinate 20,087 of SLNQ01000172.1, forward strand.
CCACCTGCTCGGGGTCGGCCAGCACCCTGCAGGGATGGATGCAGAGATCCGTGCAGAAGGCCACGTCGCCCTCCACGAACCGGCCCAGGTCCATCTCCTGGACCACCTCCCGAAGATCCAGGATCCGGGGATCTCTCCAGGCCCGGCCGCTCATGGCCAGCAGGTGGCGCGTGAGGGTGCCGGCCCGCCGGCAGACACTCCGGATCTCCAGAAGTTCCTGTCGGAAGCGGGGGTCCCGCACGTGGTCCAGGAGGAACCCGGCGTTGCCCTCCACCACGGTGAGGAGGTTGTTGAAGTGATGGGCCACGCCGCCGGCCAGGCGTTCCGTGGCCTCCATGGTCTGGGTATGCCGACTCGACCAGGTCTCCAGGGCGCCGGGGCCGTCGTCGTCCTCTGCCCTGGTCCTGCGAATCAGAACGGCCTGCCGTCCGGCGTGCTCGGACCCGGGGACGGTCGCCGGATTCTGATCTCCTGGAAACCGATGGCCGTTTGGCGGGGGGTTCGGCGCACGCTCCGGGTCGGCTGAACGTTGATGTCGCACGGTCATATGGGCCTCCTCTTTTCGCGGAGTTTGTGCGGACATGAGAGGGGCAGAGACCGTGCCACAACGACCCAGTACACCTATAACCCTATGTATGACTTGTGTTTATAAAATACCACCCAATGACATGCGTTCGCTCCTGAGCCTCCGGATCCGGAAAGAACTTCGAGCCGCACCCGCACAACGGACCCCGGTGGGGGGGCCGCCCCGAAGGGTCAGCCCACGGGCCCGCTCACCGGCTCTTCTTCTTCCACCTCCACCTTCTCCTCTACCTCAAAACGGACCTCACCCCCTTCGGTGGCCGGCGGCAGGACCCGGACCCGGGCCCCTTCCTCCGGCTCGGCGTCCAGCAGCCTCAGGGCCAGGGGATTCTGGATCCGCTTCTGGATGACCCGCTTGAGGGGCCGGGCGCCGAAGACGGGATCGTAGCCCTCGGAGGCCAGGAGATCCTTCACCCCGTCGTCCACCTCCAGCGTCAGGTCCTGGTCGGCCACCAGCGCCCGGACGCGGGCCAGCTGCAGGTCCACGATCCGCCGGAGGTCGGCCCGGCTCAGGGGCCGGTAGATGATGATGTCGTCGATCCGGTTCAGGAACTCGGGTCGGAAGTGGGCGTGCATCTCCTTTCGGACCCGCTCCTCGACCCGGTCCCAGTCGCCGGATCCGGCCTCCTCCAGGATGTACTGGCTCCCGATGTTGGAGGTCATGATGATGACGGCGTTGCGGAAGTCCACCGTCCGTCCCTGGGCGTCGGTGAGGCGACCGTCGTCCAGGATCTGCAGGAGGATGTTGAAGACCTCGGCGTGGGCCTTCTCGATCTCGTCGAAGAGGATCACCGCGTGAGGCCTGCGCCGCACAGCCTCGGTGAGTTGTCCCCCTTCCTCGTAGCCCACATAGCCCGGGGGGGCCCCGATGAGGCGGGCCACCGCGTGCTTTTCCATGTACTCCGACATGTCGATGCGGACCATGGCGCGTTCGTCGTCAAAGAGGAACTCCGACAGCGCCCGGGCCGTCTCCGTCTTCCCCACGCCGGTGGGTCCCAGGAAGATGAACGAGCCCACCGGTCGGTCCGGGTCCTGCAGGCCCGCCCGGGCCCGGCGCACGGCGTTGGCCACCGCGGCAATGGGCTCCCTTTGGCCGATGACCCGTTCGCCCAGAAGCTCTTCCAGGCGGGTGAGCCGCGCCCGCTCCGACTCCAGGAGCCGGCTCACGGGGATCCCGGTCCACTCCCCCACCACGGCGGCGATGTCGTCGGCGTCCACCTCCTCTTTCAGGAACTTGCCCTCGGCCTGGAGCTTCTGGAGCCGCTCCTCGGCGTGCTCCACCTCCTTCTGGGCCTGGGGGATCTCGCTGTACTGGAGCTCCGCCGCCCGCTGCAGGTCGCCGGTTCGGGTGGCCCGCTCGGCCTCGGAGCGGAGTTCGTCGATCTGCTCCTTGTGCTCCTGGAGCCGGGTGATGGCCTCCTTTTCGGCCTGCCAGGTGGCCTTCATTCCGGCGCTCTCTTCCCGGAGCTCGGCCAGCTCTGCCTCGATGGCCTCCCGGCGCTCCACCGCCGAGCGATCCTCCTCGCGGCTGAGCGCCTCCCGCTCGATCTCCAACTGGGTGATGCGCCGCTCCACCTCGTCAATCTCCTGGGGAAGGGAGTCGATCTCGATCCGGAGCCGGCTGGCGGCCTCGTCTACCAGGTCGATGGCCTTGTCCGGGAGGAAGCGTCCGCCGATGTAGCGGTCCGAGAGGCGGGCCGCCGCAATGAGGGCTTCGTCCCGGATCCGCACCCCGTGGTGCACCTCGTAGCGCTCCTTGAGCCCCCGGAGAATGGCCACGGCGTCGTCCACCGACGGCGGTGCCACAAAGACGGGCTGAAAGCGCCGCTCCAGCGCCGGGTCCTTCTCGATGTGCTTGCGGTACTCGTCCAGGGTGGTGGCGCCCACGAGCCGGAGCTCACCCCGGGCCAGCATGGGCTTCAGCATGTTGCCGGCGTCCACCGCGCCCTCGGCGGCCCCGGCGCCCACGATGGTGTGGAGCTCGTCGATGAAGACCACGAAGCGGCCCTCGGAGTCGGTGATCTCCTTCAGTACGGCCTTCATCCGCTCCTCGAACTCGCCCCGGAACTTGGCCCCTGCGAGCATGGACGAGATGTCCAGCTGCACCAGCTTCTTGTCCACCAGCGACGAGGGAACGTCACCGGCCACGATGCGTTGGGCCAGCCCTTCCACGATGGCGGTCTTCCCCACGCCGGGCTCACCGATGAGAACCGGGTTGTTCTTGGTGCGGCGGCCCAGGACCTTCACCACCCGGCGGATCTCCTCGTCGCGGCCGATGACCGGGTCCAGCTTCCCCTCCCGGGCCAGGTCGGTGAGGTCGCGGGCGTACTTCTCCAGCGCCTGGTACTTGTCCTCCGGGGTCTGGTCGGTGACCCGGTGCGACCCCCGGATCTGGTCCAAAGCCTCGGCCAGGAGCTTCCGGGAGAGGCCCGCCTCGCCCAGGATGCGGCCGGCGTCGTCCTTCTCCTGGGTGAGGCCCAGCAGGAGGTGCTCGGTGGAGATGTACTCGTCGCCCAGCTCCCGGGCCGCCTTCTCGGCGGCCTCCAGGGCGTTGCGGAGCGCCCGGGCCAGGGTTGGGTCACTTCCTCCCTCCACCCGGCCATAGCGTCCCAACGCCTCCTCCACCTGTCCTGCCAACCGCCCCGGGCCCACCCCCGCCTTCTCCAGGATGGGCCGGACGATCCCCTCGTCCTGCTCCAGGAGGGCCGCCAGCAGGTGCACACCAGCCACCTCCGGGTGCCCGCGGTCCCGGGCCATGCGGGCCGCCGCCTGAATGGCCTCGCCCGCCTTCACCGTAAATCGCTCCATGCTCGCCATGGTCCTACTCTCCTCCGTTCGCCTGATATGCAGGAAGGGCTGTCAGAACGGCAGGCGCCGCACCGGCCCCTCTCCCGGAAATCCCGCCGAGTCGGCGGGGACCGGTCTGGTTCGTGGATGCTGCCCTTCTATGTGACTCAAGATCCGGGCCAGGCGACCCGGCGTGGGGGAGACATGCCGCGGTGGGAGAGAGGTCCCGGGGTCAATCGCCGGGAGGTGGATCGCCCACCACCCGCTTCATGAGCGTGCCGCCGGGGATCACGTCGCCGCTGCGAAGTCCATTGATGACCCCGACGGTGGCCAGGTCCACGGTAGAGGGATGGCGTTGCTGAAATCCTTCCAGCGTCATGTCGTTCTGGGTGCGGACCAGCTCAATGGTCCGGGGCTGCACGTCGAGGATGGCCCGGTCGGTGACGGGCCGAAAAGAGCGAACGGCCTGGCTGATGGCTGACTGGCGAGCGCTCCACGAGGCCTCGGTGGAGTACCCCAGCACCCTGAAGGTCCGGTCTTGCCAGCGAACGAAGACCACGTGCCCCCGAAAGGTGGCGTTCTCACCTCGGACCCGGAACTCGGCAGAAGCCGCTGGAAGGTTGTTCACGGACTGCTCGGACGTCGTGACGGTCTCCACCCCCTCGCCGGCCAGGAAGCGCCGTCGGGCCTCCGAAGGCGAGGCCTCGGCCACCAGGCGCAAGAGGACCACCGCATCCTGCTCGCCGCTCACCCCCTGCACCTCGTCCCGGGTGTTCGCGGTCCTCCAGCCCCGGGGATAGTCCAGCCGAAAGGCCATGTCGGGATGGTAGAAGACGTTGTCCCGAAAGTAACCTTCCCGGGGGTTCGTCCCGAAGATCATTCCGTCCAGGCGTTGCAGGTACCCTTCCCTGTCGTCCACGGTACCCCGGTATTCCGGCTCCTCGCCTGTGGTGCGGGCCAGGATCCGGTCGCGGCGATCCATGGGATCGGGGTGGGTGGAGAGGAAGCCGGGGATCCGGTCGCCGTCCTCCGCCCCCGAAGCCCGGGCCAGCATCTCGAAGACCCGGGCCACCGCCCGGGGATCGTAGTCCTGGGTGCTCATGTACCGAAGCCCCAGGTCATCGGCCTCCCGCTCCGCATCGCGGGAATTACTCAGGAACAGAAGCTGGAGTCCGGCCCCGGCCGCCTCACCGAAGGGACGCAGCTCCGGAGCCAGGATCATGCCCAGCCCCAGCCCCACCTGGGCCAGTTGGGCCCGGCTCACCCGGGTGATCCCGTGTCGAGCGGTGACGTGACCGATCTCGTGACCCACGATCCCGGCCAGCTCGGCGTCGGAGTTCAGGTGGGTCAGGATGCCCCGGGTCAGGTAGATGTAGCCGCCGGGGAGGGCGAAGGCGTTGATGGTGGGATCGTCGAGGATCCGGAAGGTCCAGGGGAGATCCGGCCGCTCCGAGTCCGCCGCCATGCGCTGGCCCATGTCATCCATCCAGGCGGCAAGCTCCGGGTCGTCGTAGACTCCCAGCGAGGCGCTGATGTCCTGATCCGCCTGCCGTCCCATCTCGATTTCCTGGCTCTCGGTGAAGAGGACGAACTGGCGCTGGCCGGTAACCGGGTTTACTGCACAGCTTTGGAGAAGGGGCGCCAGGCCGAGGGCCAGGATGGGGGCCAAGCGGGGCAGTATGCGCAGCATGTCGGTTCTCCTGGATGCAAGGGACATCTCACTGACCGGGCGCCGGGGCTCGCTCCGGAGACTGCGGGGCTCGACCCGGAGACGGACCGACTTCTACCCGCTTGCGAGACCCCTGTTCGGCGGCCTCCACACACGTGGAGGTAAGCTCAACCCCAGGAAGACGGTCAGAACCACGGCGCCACCAGGATGGCGTTGGCGTACAGCTGCCACCCGGAGTACCAGAACATCCGAAAGAGGGGATCGTCGGAGAAGAGGATGACCCGTCCCGACCCCAGCCGGCGATCGGCCAACCAGGCGCTCCGATCCAGTCGCTCCAGGTTCGCCTCCGAGATCACCCCGGAGATCCGGTCGAGGCCCTCAGGGAAGTAGATGGGCGACTCGAAGTCTTCGGTGGGCTCGAAGGCGTTGCCGGTGGACAGAACGAAGAGGGCGGTGTCGTGCTGTCCCGCCGCCGCTCCGAAGACCAGCGGATGGTCCGGATCCATGACTCCTTTGAGGATCGTGCCCGGGACCCGCTCCAGCCAGGCCTCCATCTCCCGCTCCTCCCGACTGCGAAGGGCGTCCTGGAGGCGCTGGTCCCGATCCTCCTCCTCGTCGTCCAGCGCGGTTCGCCTTTCGATGTCGGCCAACGGCTCGCCCAGGTTCCGGCTAGCGCTTCCGGCAACTATCAGGGTGCCCCCGGCCCGCACCCAGTCACGGAGGCGGTCCATTCCTCCATTCCCCAGCGCGCCGGCCGAGGTCCCCGGCGGAGCCACGATGACGTCGTAGTCCGAGATGTCCAGGGAGCTCATGTCCGACACGTTGACCGCATCGAAGGGCATGTCCAGCACCTGCTCCAGAAAGTGCCAGTGGGCCCCGAAGCCGGTGGCCGCCGTGCCCTCGCCGCCCAGCAGAGCCAGGCGCGGCAGCTTGAGGGCGGCGCGGTCGTTGGTCCCCAGGTCCGGGCCCGTGTCCATCAGGGCCGTCTCGATGGGGGTGACCATGGCCGCCAGCCCCGAGTCTTGCAGGCGGCGGTCCAACTCCTCGTTTCGGCCCTGCGGAAAGAAGAGGGTCCCCTGGGCGTAGTGGGTCTCCCCCAGGGAGAACGAGTCGGCCATGGCGTACGCCCGGCCCCCTTCCTCGAGAAACTGCACCAACCCCCGGGCGTTGGAGAAGGAGGGCGGAAGCAGGTAGCCGTAGCCGCCTCGAGCCGGGAGGGTGGATCCGCCCTCGTCAGGCACCTGCTGTACCGGACGCCACTCCCCTCCCACCGCCTGGCTCGCCGAATGGGCTTCCACGCCGTACGCATAGGGCAGGGCCCAGGCGGTGATGTCATACGACGAGGTTCCCTCCAGCAGGTTGTCGGGCCGGAGAAGGGCGCCGGCAAGCCGGCCGCGGGGCTGTCGGGCCCGCACCCGGTACGTCCCGGCCGGGAGCGTGCTCCGAGCCTGGTAGCCCGGATGGGGATCCACGCCCACACCCACATCTTCGGTCAGCTCCTCCACCTCGATGTCGTGCATCCGCAGGAGGCGGACCAGTGCCCGGGCCCGGCTGGCATCCTCCCCCGGCACCAGATAGGTGTCGTCCAGTCCCTCGTCGATGTCGCGATGGAAACCGGCGAAGCCCAGGAGGAGGTCGGTCTTGCCCTCGGCGGTGGTGCGGAGGGTGGCGTTGCCGGTGGTGCGGTGGCCCAGCGCCCGATCCCGGAGAGTCAGGATGGTCCCGTCGGGGCGCTCCACGGTCCGGCCACCGAACCCGCCACCGCCCTGCTCGTAGGTCATGCCCACGGCCCCCACCAGCGAGGGCCAGGAATCACCGTAGCCCGGGTAGAAGAGATCGAAGTTCTGGCCGGTGTAGTAGAGGAGGCCCTCGGCGTCCATGGCCCGGGCGTTGCCGTGGCCGAATCGCTCACCCCACTCCAGGATGTGCTCCGGAAAGATGTCGTTGATGGGCTCGGCCGCCGGAAAAAAGAAGTAGCTGGACCGGTAGCCCATCTCGTGGAAGTCCACGTGGACCTGGGGGTTGTACCGGTGGAAGCGGACCAGGCGGTCTCGGGTCTCCTGCTGGCTGAGCCAGGCCCAGTCCCGGTTCAGGTCGAAGAGGTAGTGGTTGAACCGTCCTCCGGGCCAGGGCTCGCGGCGTTCGCGAATCCGGGCGTCGGGGTTGTCACGGAGCTGTGCCGCAGCCCGATAGAAGTTCACGTACCGGTCCCTGCCGTCGGGGTTGGCCACCGGATCCATGACCACGACCACCGAGTCCAGCACGCCCTCCACGTCCGGGGCGCCCCTGGCCAGGTCCCATGCCGTCCAGATGGCCGCCTCCGGCGACGAGCTCTCGTTGCCGTGCACCGCGTAGGTGAAGTAGACCACGGCGGGGTTCGTGGCGGCAATCTCCCGGGCGCGCTCCTCCGGGGTCTCGGGGTCCATGAGCTCCCGGTTGGCCGCCAGGATCTCCTCCAGCCGGTCCCGGTGCTCTGGAAGGGCGATGAGCACCTGCACCAGGGGCCGACCCTCGATGGTCTCACCGTACGTGTCCATCGTCACCAGTTCCGAGGCCTCGGCCAGCGCCCCCATGTAGCGCTCGACTCCCGAGGTGGGGGTGAAGCGCTCGCCGATCTCGTAGCCCAACACGTCGGCGGGGGCCGGGACGGTCTGGGCCTGCAGGACGGTGGACGGTGCAAGGAAGAGCACCGTCAGAAGAGGCAGCGTGACACGGAAGATGGAACGCTTCATGGAGTCCAGTGGTCAGAGGTGTGACACGAGAGTCGAACAATGAGCAGGGGCACCGGGCCCGCAGGCAACCGGACCAAAGGTACGCCGGTGGCTTCGAACGGGGCAACCGCCGGGGCTCCACGCTCCCAGGACCGATGGGATCGAGCCTTGACCAGAGGTCGCTCCCCTCACCACCTTCCCCTGCCGCACCCCCCCCCAACCACCTCCCGATGACGAACCTCTCCTCACAGCTTCGCTTCGGCCTCGGGCCGGCCTGCCTGCTCATGGTCCTCCTCGTGGCCCCGACGGCCTGCGATCCCGGCTTCCCTACCTCCGAGGGTGAGGCGTCGGTGGACCGGGACACCTTCGTGGAGGTCTACGTCGAGCTGCGGCTGGCTGCCCTGGAGTGGGAGTCCGGGAGAGTCCCCGAGGCCGAACGGGACCGGATCCTTGCCGAGCACGGGGTGAGCGAAGATGACCTCCGGGAATTCATCGAGGTACACGGTCGCAACGTGCCCTTCATGAACGACGTATGGCACGAGGTCTCCGACCGGATCCGGGCGGAGATGGAGCCGGACGAGGGGCTTCCGGGCCTCCCTGAGGGCGAGCTGGAGCTGGATCCGGGCGGTGAGGCCCGGTAGCGGACCGGGAAGCTGAGCCGGAAGGGTCAGTGGAGCCGGAAGCTCATCCCGATCCCCAACCCGCTGCGGTCCCCCACCGAAGCTCCGAAGCGAATGGCCCAGCCGGGGTCGAAGGCCAGGTCCACGCCCAGGTCCAGGGCCAGGCCCAGCGACAGCTCGTCCCTGGGCGGATGGGTGTCGCCGAACCAGGCGTCCAGGACCACCCTGGGACCGAAATAGGGATTGAACCAGACCCCGTCCGACTCGAAGTCCCGGCCCAGGGTCGCGCCCAGGGGGAAGCTGGCCAGGATGTCGTCGCCCACTCCCAGTCCCCCACCGGTGACCCAGATCACGTCCAAGGGAAAGTCCGCCGAGTGGCGGACCAGGTATCCCGACAGGTCCAGGCCGCCGTAGACGGCCAGGCCGCCCCCGCGTCCCTCGGCCAGCCCCAGGCGGTATCCGACGCCGCCGGGTGCCGTGGACCCCCTCCAGGTGGTGAGGACGCCGATTCCGTCCCGCGGGCCTGGACCCGGATCCACCAGGTAGACCCCCCACCCGGCGGGTGAGTTGGGTGCCACCAACAGGGGGGCGTCCCACGCCACCTGGCCCCTGGCCGGCGCCGCCATCAAGAGGAAAACCACTCCCGCCACCAGTCCCAATGTCGTGAATCGCATCGCGTCCAGCTCCCGGATGTGTCAGATTCTGTGGTATATTCGTGACTGCAGCCAGTCATTACGGAGCAAGCCCGATGCCGGAGTCAACGCAGCACATCCGGACGGCTCCCCCGGAACGTTGCCGGGGGCCGCGGCATATCGTCCGCTCGCGGCTCCTCCAATATAGCCAACGGGAGCCCCTGCGGGAGCGGGTACTGCCAACCGGGACCCCGGGCGGATCGGAGGATTGCGCCCCCACGCCCGGAAATGATTTCCCAGGACCCGGGGGAGTTTCGGGGGCCTTGGGGACCCGGCGCCCCCCAATCACCGACTGGAACGATTGACATGAGCAAGAATGGAAAAGGTACACCCGAGTTCCCCCGGCTGGACGAAACCGACCGGAAAATCCTGGCTCTCCTGCAGGAGAACGCCCGGATCTCCAACGCCGAGATCGGGCGGCGCATCGAGCTGGCCGCCTCGGCCGTCCACCACCGGATTCGCAAGCTGGAGGAGTCCGGCGTCATCCGGGGCTACGAGGCCCGGATCGATCCGCGGGCACTGGACTTCGACCTTGTTTCCTTCGTCCGGGTGCAGACCGGCCCCGGCGCCCGGGCGAGCGAGATCACCCAGGCATTGGCCGGGATCTCCGAGGTCCAGGAAGTCCACCGGGTGGTGGGCGAGGACTGCTTCTTCGTGAAAGTTCGGGTTCGTGATCCAGACGCGTTGGCTCATCTCCTGGATCACCAGATCCAGACGATCCCGAACGTGGCTTCAACCCGCACCACCATCGTGCTCACCACCGCAAAGGAGAGCCGGACGCTTCCCGTGGATTGAAGCCTCCGGGTTCGCGACCGCCTGAGACGCGACTTTCCGTCTTACGACCCACTTCCCACCCCCGTTCCCTTCCCCCCGGCCCAGCAGTTCCAGTGCCGTCCCTCCCCACAACACCATCCCGTTACACACGTCCCGATTTTGGAATGATTCGTGCGCTATATCGTGTTTGTTGACACGATCCTTCTTTGATCATACACATAGACATACGATTCGTGTAACCCCGTCCGACGCTCCGGGCGCCCCCGCACTCGAGACCAAGGAGATCGTCATGGCCCATCTACGTTCGAATCGACGTTCACCCATCCTGGCCCTATCCATCGTCACCGCGCTCCTTCTGGTCCACGGCTGTGACGACAACGGCGACGACCCGCCCACCGGGCCGGAATACGGATCGGTGGCAGGTGAGGTGCTGGATCTGGAAGGTGAGGGAGTCGTGGGCGCCGACCTCAGCCTCGAACGCACCGGCGAGACGCCCAGGTCCACCACCAGTGGCACCGACGGCAGCTTCACATTCGATGAGGTACCGACGGGTAGCTGGACCCTCGGCATCACACCTCCCTCCGGATGGGTGCTCCCTCCGGGGCAGCCGGCCCAACAGTCCGTGAACGTCCAGGCCGACGCCACCGCCCAGGCCAGCTTCCAGTTGACCACCGACACGGACGAAGCCGCGACGGTGTCCGGGAGCATCCTGCACGACGGCTGGGGCGTTGCCGACGTCCACCTCCTGCTTCGTGATCCAGCCGGGGCTGAGGTGGAGGCCACCACCGACGCCGACGGGGACTTCCACCTGGAAGCGGAGGAATCCGGCGACCTGGAGCTCGAGGTCACCCCTCCGGACTACTTCGAGCTGGCCACGGGTGAGCCCGCGGTGCGTACGGTGACCGTGGCCTCGGGAGAATCCGAGAGCCTGACGATCCAACTGACCCCCACTACCCAACAGGAGACCGTGGAGATCGGGCTCACCGAAAGCCTCACCTTCGCGCCCTCGCAGGTCACCGCAGCCCCGGGGACCCGGATCCGGTGGATCAACGAGGAGTCCATTGGCCATACCGTCACACCCGAGGGCCACGATGCCTGGACCAGCGCCAGCTTGAGCGACGCGGGTCAGGTCTTTGAGATCGTGTTGAACAACCCCGGAGACTTCCCCTATTTCTGTCAGCCCCATCAGGCCCAGGGGATGACCGGAAGCATCGTGATCGAACCATGAACCGCTCAACGTCTTCTCGGCTCGTCGTCAGCCTCGTTCTGGCCCTTTCCGCGGCCCTGCTCACCTCAGCCTGCGGAGGCAACGACTCCCCGACGGGGCCACCGCAGACCGGCACGGTGGAGATCCAGCTCCAGGCCCAGAGCTTTGAGCCCGGCGACGTGCTCATCGAGCCGGGCACCACGGTGCGCTGGGTGAACGCGCAATCCATCCAGCACACCATCACCCCCGACGGCCACGACGAGTGGGAGCGGGCCGTCGTCAGCGAGGCCGACCAGGTCTTCGAGCACACCTTCCACGACGAGGGCACCTTCCCCTACTTCTGTGAGCCTCATCAGGCGGTGGGGATGACGGGCCGGATCCGGGTGGAAGGATCATGAGCCGGTGGGGGTCGGACCGACAGGGCGCCGGGCGCACCGGGGTGGTCCTTGCCGTGGCGGCCATGTGCCTCCTGGCGCCCGAACCCGGACAGGCGCAGGGCGTACTGGACCGCTCGCCCAACGTGTCGGGCGGCTGGGTGGGAGAGCCGGGGACGGCCCACTTCAACCTGCTGCACCGCTTCTGGGTGGTAAACTCAGGGGACGACGACAAGCTGGTGAACTCCCCCACCATGCTCGTGGCGGCGCCCCTTACCGGACGCACCCTGGCGGGGGCCCGTTACGCCAGCAACTCACTGGTGGCCGGTGGACGCTTCAATGAATGGGAGCTCTTCGGCCGCTGGAGCGTCATGCAGAGCGGGGCGTGGCCGTTGGACCTGGCCGTCACCGGCGGCTACAACACCGCCGCCGGCAGCCTCGACGCGGAGGTGGCCGGGACGGTCCCCCTGGGGAACGTCCGCCTGCTGGGAGCGGTTCGCGGGTTCTCCGACGCTCGGGGATCCGAAGATTCCGGATGGGCCGCCGCCGGGGGCGCCGTGGTGCGGCTGAGGGACCACGTGGCCCTGGCCGGCGATCTGGGGGCCTCGTGGATCGACGGCGAACGAGCTCGCCCCGTCTGGGGAGCGGCCCTCCAACTCCGGATCCCCACCACCCCGCACACGGTCTCGCTGCAGGCCACCAACAGTCGCACGGGCACCCTCCAGGGAGCGTCCACTCGCGACCGGACCACCTGGGGGTTCGAGTTCACCGTGCCGGTGACCTTCGCCCGCTACTCCGAGCGCTTTCGCTCACCCGCTGAGACGACCCGGCCCGACCTTCCCGGCGACGGCGTGGTGGAGGTTACCATGAGCGCCGATCTCCGCTTCGTGCCCGACACGGTGGAGGTGCAGGTGGGCGACACGGTGGTCTGGACCAACACGAGCCAGGAGGTTCATACGGTGACGGCCCACCCGGAGCGGGTCCGGGATCCGGACCAGGTGACCCTCCCCGAGGGAGCTGAGCCCTTCGACTCCGGAAACATGTTCGAAGGCGACGTCTTCCGCCACGTCTTCACCGTGCCGGGGACCTACGCCTACGTCTGCGTTCCCCATGACCTGGCGGGGATGGTGGGGGTGGTGGTGGTTCGGGAGGGCCGATAGCCCCCTTCTTCTGGTGGCCTACTCCCACTCGATGGTGGCGGGGGGCTTCGAGCTCACATCGTAGGTCACCCGGTTCACCCCGGCCACCTCGTTGATGATCCGCGTCGAGATGCGGCTGAGCACGTCATGGGGGAAGTGGTACCAGTCGGCGGTCATCCCGTCCCGGGAGGTCACCGCCCGGAGAGCGATGACGTTCTCGTAGGTGCGGCTGTCGCCCATGACGCCCACGGACCGGATGGGAAGAAGGACCGCAAAGGCCTGCCAGATCTCATCGTAAAGCCCCGCCTCGCGGATCTCCTCGAGGTAGATGTGGTCGGCCTCCCTGAGCACCGCCAGCCGGTCCTCGGTCACCTCTCCCAACACCCGGATCCCCAGGCCGGGGCCGGGGAAGGGATGGCGGCCCACGAAGTCTTCGGGAAGCCCCAGCTCGCGCCCCACGTTCCGCACCTCGTCCTTGAAGAGTTCCCGGAGGGGCTCGATGAGCCGGAAGGGCATCTCCTCGGGCAGCCCGCCCACGTTGTGGTGGGTCTTGATGGTCACCGAGGGCCCGCCGGTGCTCACCGACTCGATGACATCGGGGTACAGGGTGCCCTGCACCAGGAAGCGGGCATCGTGGCCCTCTCGTCTGGCCGTCTCCTCGAAGATCCGGATGAAGGTGCCGCCGATGGCCTTTCGCTTGGCCTCGGGGTCCACGATCCCGTCCACCGCCTCCAGGAATTCGCGGCGGGCGTCCACCACCACCAGCCGAATGCCCATGTGCTTGCGGAAGGTCCGCTCCACACTCGTGCGCTCGCCTTTTCGCAGGAGCCCGTTGTCCACGAAGATGCAGGTGAGTCGGTCGCCCACCGCCCGGTGCACCAGCGCCGCCGCCACCGACGAGTCCACTCCGCCGGAGAGCCCGCAGATGACGTGCTCGTCGCCGGCCTGTTCGGCGATCCGGGCAACGGCCTGGTCCACGAAGGCACCGGGCGTCCAGGTGGGCTCGCACCCGGCGATCCGGAAGAGGAAGTTGGAGAGGATCTCTTCGCCCCGGGGCGTGTGAGCCACCTCCGGATGGAACTGCACCCCGTAGATATCCCGGTCCTCGTCGCCGAAGGCCGCCACCGGCAGGGTGGCGGTGGAGGCCAGCGCCCGGTAGCCCGGCGGAGGTTCGTCCACGTGGTCACCGTGGGAGCACCAGACGCGAGCCGGCTCCTCCGGGTCGAACCCGTCGAAGAGGGGATCTCCCCCCGACACCCGCAGGTCGGCACGCCCGTACTCACGGGTCCCGTGGTGGACCTTCCCGCCCTCCAGGTGGGCAATGAGCTGCATTCCGTAGCAGATCCCCAGAATGGGGATCCCCAGCGTCAGGAGCTCCGGGTCCAGGGTGGGCACTCCCTCGTCGTAGACCGACGCCGGCCCGCCCGAGAGGATAATCCCCGCCGGTGCCCACTCCCGGATCCAGTCCAGGCTGCGGGTGGGCGGATGGATCTCGCAGAAGACCCGCTCCTCGCGGATTCGCCGTGCAATGAGCTGGGTGTACTGTGAGCCGTAGTCCAGGATCAGGATACGCTTGTGGGCCTGGACGTCGTCGCGCCGGCTCGCACTCTCGGGAGGGGTTTCGGTCATGATGAGAAGGCTGGATTCCGGGGTGGTCTCAGGGAGTAAACGCGAGGGTGCTCAATCTGCTCTGGGAGGCACGATCTCGCCGCGAAGCAGGTCGTCTGCCGTTTCCCGGCGACGAACCAGCAGGGGGCGCCCGTCCTCCACCATGACCTCGGCAGGGCGTCGTCTGGCATTGTAGTTCGAGGCCATGGCGAAGCCGTAGGCCCCGGCGGTCCCCACCGCCAGGAGCTCACCCGGCCGAGGCAGGGGCAGGGGTCGGCCCCGGGCCAGGAAGTCGCCGGTCTCGCAGACAGGGCCAACCACGTCCACCGGTCTCACCTCTCGGACCTCCTTCGGGTCGATGCGCACCGGCTCGATCCGGTGCCAGCCCCCGTAGTGGGAGGGACGAAGGAGCTCGGTCATGCCGCCGTCGGTAATGACGAAGGTCTTGCCGCCGGAGCGCTTCACGTAGTGGATCCGGGTCAGGAGGACCCCGGCGTGACCCACCACCGACCGGCCGGGCTCCAGAACCAGGCGCAGACCCCGCCGGACCAGCTCGGGGACCAGTGCGTCGGCCAGCTCCTCCAACGGGAGCCCCGGCTCGCCGTCATAGCCCACCCCGAACCCACCGCCCAGGTCAAGGTACTCCAGCTCCAGCCCCTCCCCGGCCAACTCGTCCACCATCTCCAGGAGGACCGCCAGCGCATCGGTATAGGGCGCGACCTCGACGATCTGGGAGCCGATGTGGGCACCGATCCCCCGGACCCGGAGGTGCGAGGAGCCGTGGGCGTGCCGATACAGCTCCATGGCTTCACTTACCGGCACACCGAACTTGGAGGCGGCGTGCCCCGTCCGGGTATATTCGTGGGGCGTCGGCGATTCCACGTCGGGATTCACCCGGATGGCCACCGGAGCCGGCGAACCCAGACGCCGGGCCACCGACTCCAGGAGCTCCAGTTCGCCCCGGCCCTCCACGTGGAAGGCGTGGACGCCGGCCTCCAGCGCATCCTCCATCTCCCGGGCGGTCTTCCCCACCCCCGCGAACACGATGCGGCTAGCCGGGATTCCGGCGGTGAGGGCCCGGTGGAGTTCGCCTCCGCTCACGATGTCGGCTCCCGCGCCGGCGCTCCCGATCCGGTTCAGCACCGCCAGGTTGCCGTTGGCCTTCACCGAGTAGGCGAGGAGGAAGTCCACACCGGAGAACGTCTCCTGGAAGTGGCGCACCCGGGCTTCGATTCCCAGGGCGTCGTACACGTAGAGCGGCGTACCGAAGCGCCGGGCCAACCCGTCGAGGGCCACGCCCCGGCAATGGAGCACACCGTCGACCCGCGGGAACCCCGGGGCCAGACCGGCCGGATCGCCGGTCAATACGCCCTGGCCCACATCACCTCCATCCGGGATTCGCCCCCGCCGATACAGCGGCTCGGTGGCGTCTCAGACCTGAAGTCGGGATCGGGAATGCAACGGAGGGTGTCCTTCGTCTCGGCCTTCACCCGTTCCTCCACCTCCGGGTCGCCGCTCCAACCGGTGTAGACGAAGCCGCCGGGACCCTCCAGGATCTCCTTCAGCTCGTCAAGGCTCTGGACCCCCCGATGGGAGTGGGCCTCCCGCCGGGCCCGAGCCGCCTCCAGGAGCTCACCCTGGAAGGCGTCCAGCCGATCCGGCAGCTCGGCCACCGCCTGGGCTTCAGGGAGGAACGCTTTCCGGTCCTCGCCTTTGGCGGTCACCCGTTTCACCAGGACCACCTGCTCCTTGGCCAGATCCCGGGGCCCGATCTCCAGGCGGAAAGGCACACCCTTTCGCTCCCACTCGTAGAACTTGGCTCCCGGGTTCAGGTGGTCCCGGTCGTCGACCCGGACCCGCACCCCCACGTCGGTGAGCCGCTCCCGTAACTCGTGGGCCTTCCCCACCACCCCCTCTCGCTCTTCCTCCTTCCGGTAGATGGGGACCACCACCACCTGAGCCGGCGCCAGACGGGGAGGCACCACGATGCCGGTGTCGTCGCCGTGCGTCATGACCATGCCCCCCACCAGGCGGGTGGACACACCCCACGAGGTGTTCCAGGCATACTCCTCCCTTCCCTCCTCACTCTGGAAGGTGAGGCCGAACTGCCGGGAGAAGTTCTGACCCAGGTGATGAGAGGTCCCGGCCTGCAGCGCCCGCCGGTCCTGCATCATGGCCTCGCAGGTGTAGGTCCGGACCGCGCCGGCGAACTTCTCGGCGTCGCTCTTGAGGCCCGTCACCACCGGCATGGCGATCCACTCCTCCATGAAGGTGCGATAGACGTCCAGCATCCGGAGCGTCTCCTCCTGCGCCTCGGTATCGGTGGCGTGGGCGGTGTGGCCCTCCTGCCAGAGGAACTCGGACGTGCGCAGAAAGAGACGTGTACGGAGCTCCCACCGCATGACGTTGGCCCACTGGTTCAGGAGCACCGGTAGGTCCCGGTACGACTGCACCCACTTGGCGTACATGGAGTAGATGATGGTCTCCGACGTGGGGCGTATCACCAGTGGCTCCTCCAGCTCCTTGCCGCCGGCGTGGGTCACCACGGCCAGCTCGGGCTTGAAGCCCTTCACGTGCTCCTTCTCCCGCTCGATGAAGCTCATGGGGATCAGGAGGGGGAAGTAGGCGTTCTCGTGCCCCGTGGCCTTGAACATGTCGTCCAGAGCCCGCTGCATTCGCTCCCAGATCCCGAAACCCCAGGGGCGAATCACCATGCTTCCGCGCACCGGAGAGTGATCGGCCAGCTCGGCTCGCTGCACCACCTCGTTGTACCAGGCGCTGAAGTCTTCGGCGCGGGGCGTCAGTGCTTTGTCGTCAGCCATCTATTGCTCTGCTCCTTCAGGAGTCCTCGAGTCACGTGTCGTTTGGCGGGTGTTCGGACGCGTCGTCCGAGCCGTTCCGGCTACGGCCGCGGTTCCGCCCGAAGACCACGGCCGCCGGAATCACGATGAGCAGGAGCGAGAGCACCGCCCACGTGGGTCTGAGGGGGAGGTCCGTTCCCGCGCTCAGCAGGAAGGCCACGAATCCTCCCCCCACGAGAGCCAGGAGAACGGCGGCCACCATGATGAGGTACTCCAGCACGTTGAGTCGCCGGATCGCCCTCTCCATGTCTTTCCGGACCTCCCGAAATCCCTCTCCCTCGGTCACGGGGTCAACTCTCCCCCGTCTGAGGCTTCGGGTCCAGGAGCTCAGCCAGGGGGACCTCTCGCTCGTCCCCGCTCGCCATGTCGCGAAGCATGGCCACCTGGCGAGCCACCTCGTCGGGGCCCAGGATGATCACGTCCCGGGCCCCTTCGTTGGCGGCCGCGGAAAACTGCTTCCGGACGGACTGGCCCCGAACCCCGTACACCACTGAGCGACCCGCATCGCGGAGCGCCCGGGCCACGCGGCGAGCCAGCGAAGCCTGTTCGTCGCCGATGACCACGATGAAGTGGTCCACGCCACGTTGGAAGTCCGGGACGAGCTTCCGGTCAGCCAGCAGATCCGCCAGTACGACGTCGCCCATCCCGAATCCCACGGCGGAGAGCGGCTCGCCTCCCACCAGCTCCAGGAGATCGTCGTAGCGGCCCCCGCCGCAGATGGCCCGGAACTCCCCTTGCGCGTCGAAGACTTCGAACACGATCCCCGTGTAGTAGGCCAGGCCCCGAACGATGGTCAGGTCGAAGGCCACGAAGTCCGCCAACCCAAGGTCCTCCAGGGTGCCCAGGAACTCCCGCATCTCGGCCAGTCTCCGGGTCACCTCGGGGTCCTGGGCAAAGGCCCGGGCCACCCTCTCCAGCTCGGGCTCCCGGAAGAGCTCCAGAATCTGCCGGCTCACCTCGTCCGCGAGCCCCACCTCTTCAGTGAGCCGCTCCAGGGTCCGTTCCGTGGGCTCCCGCTCCACCTTGTCCACCACGGCGTAGGTGGCCACGAGTGATGACTCCGGCACCCCGATGCTGGTGAGGATCGAGGCCAGGAGTCGCCGATCCGAGACCCGGGCACGGATATCGTCAACGCCGAGTCCCAGCTCCCGAAGACCATCAAGGGCCACCGCCAGGACCTCGGCGTCGGCCTCCACACCGTCGGCGCCCACCAGATCCACATTCCACTGGAAGTGCTCCCGCAGGCGTCCACGCTGCTGCCGTTCGTAACGAAAGAGCTGGGGGATGGAGAACCAGCGGATGGGCTTGGGCATGGCCCGACTGCGCTCGCCCAGGATCCGGGCAAGCGAGGGAGTCATCTCGGGGCGCAGCGACACCTCTCGTCCGCCCTTGTCGGTGAAGTTGTAGAGCTGGCCCACGATCTCGTCACCGCTCTTCTGGGTGTAGAGCTCCAGCTCTTCCAGGGGCGGCCCGTCGTACTCCAGAAAGCCGTAGCGCCGGGAGACCCGGCGCCAGACGTCGAAGAGGTGATTTCGTAAGGCCATCTCCTCCGGAGGAAAGTCCCTGAACCCCGGAAGTCTGGCGAATTCTCTGGCTTTGGACATGGCGCGAATCTATTCGAAATCGGAGGACGGGGGCAAGGCTTGGGGAGGGACCCGTCCCATGACCTTGAGGACCTCTCCCACCAGCCGGAACGAACCGGTGACGACCCCCGTTGCGCCGTCGTTCATGAGCTCCCGGGCAAGGTCCACCGCCCGCCCCACGTCCGGCTCCACATGCACCTCCATCTCTGACGGGAGGGCCGTGCGCGCTTCGTGGGGATTCCAGACCCGGGAGGAGTGGATCCCCGACGGGATGGTGAGCACTGCCACGTCCAGGGCAGGTGCCAGGCGGGAGAGTACGGCGGCGTGATCCTTGTCGGCCAGGATCCCCACCACGCCCACCCGGGGACGAGGGGCCGCCACCCGATCCAGGGTCGATGCCATCGCCTCGGCGGCCGCAGCATTGTGGGCCACGTCCAGGATCCAGAGCCGCTCACCCTCCCGCTCCACCTGGAACCGACCGGGGATCCGCACCCCAGCCACTCCTCTCCTGATCTCTTCGGCTCCCACGGCGATCCTGGGTGGCAAGCCCTCCAGCGACCGCACCGCCAGAGCCACATTGGAAAAATGGTGTCGGCCCACCAGGGGAGAGGTGAGCTCGAGCCGCCCCCAGCGGCGGGTAGGCACCGAGACGGTGATGCCCTCCATGGCCAGCGTACCCGAAGGCTCGGGGACGCGGATCAGCGGGGCCCCCAGGGTAGCGGCCTCCCGCGTGAGCACATCCAGGACATCCGCCTCCCGCGCCGTGGTGTACGCCGCCACACCGGGCTTCAGGATCCCGGCCTTCTCCCCGGCGATGGTGGTCAGATCTCGGCCCAGGAAGCTACGATGCTCCAGCCCCACGTTCGTGATGGCGGTGACCAGCGGCTCTACCACGTTCGTGGCATCCAACCGACCACCCAGACCCACCTCCACGACCGCCACCTCCACTCGGGCGCGCTCCAGCGCCAGGAAGGCAAGTGCGGTGGCGGCCTCGAACCGGGACGGCTCCTCCCGCAGGAGAAGGGGGCGAAGCTCGTCGGCCGCCGCCTCCAGCGCCAGGTCCGACAGGGGCCGGCCTTCCACGAGGATCCGTTCCCGAAAGGAGATGAGGTCCGGCGACGTATACAGCCCGACCCGGAGTCCGGCCTCCTGCAGGATCCCCGCCCAGAGCCAGGCCACCGTCCCCTTTCCGTTGGTGCCCCCTACGTGGAGGATGGGGGTGGTCCGGAGCGGGTGCCCCACCCCGGCCAGGAGCCGACTGGTTCTCTCCAGCCCCCACTTCACCGTTCCCGGCAGGGGTGGGAAGAGGCGTGCCGCCAGAGGGTCGTCCGGGGAGGGCCCAAAGTCCACCGAGGATCCGGAGAGCGAAGGCTCGCCACCCGTTTCGCCGGGATCGACCGGGCTCACTCCGCCAACGCTCCCTCCGGAGCCCACATGTGTCGGAGCAGCCGGATCACCATCTCCCGCATCTCTCTGCGGTCTACGACACGGTCCACCATGCCGTGATCCAGGAGGAAGTCCGAGCGCTGGAATCCTTCGGGGAGCTCCTGCTTGATGGTCTCCTCAATGACCCGGGGACCGGCAAATCCGATGAGGGCTCCGGGCTCGGCCAGGTTCACGTCTCCCAGCATGGCGAACGAGGCAGTCACGCCCCCGGTGGTGGGGTGGGTGAGGATGCTGATGAAGGGAAGTCCCGCTTCGTGAAGCTCTGCCAGCACTGCCGAGGTCTTGGCCATCTGCATGAGGGAGTAGATCCCCTCCATCATGCGTGCGCCTCCGGAGGCCGAGACGATGAGCAGCGGACGCTCCTCCCGAATCGCCACCCGTCCCGCCCGGGCGATCTTCTCGCCCACCACCGAACCCATGGAGCCGCCGATGAAGGAGAAATTCATTACCGCCAGCGCCACTTCAATCCCGTCCAGCGTACCCCTTCCCGTCACCACCGCGTCCCGGTGGCCCGTCTTCTTCTCCGCCGCCTGCAGACGCTTGGCGTAGGGCTTCAGGTCGGTGAACTCCAGCGGATCAGCGCTGCGAAGGCGTGCATCCATCTCCTGAAAGCTACCCTCATCGGTGAGGAGCCGGATGTAGATCTCGGGCCCGACGCGGAAGTGGTGCGTACACTCCGGACAGACGTGCAGATTCCGAGTAAGCTTCTCCCGGTAGAGGATCTCACCGCACCCTTCGCACTTGTCGAACACGTCCGATGGAAGATCGCGCCGATCCTCGGACTTGAGGGGTTTCTTCGCCTTTCGGAACCAGGACATGCCGTGAACCTCCGTCTGATGATGACTCCGATCCGGAATCTCTCGTTCCCTTGCGGCTACGCCTCCCTGCTCAGCCGAACGGCCAGGGCGATGAACGCCCAGCAGGTCACGAGAAAGGTCCCGCCGTAGCTGACGAACGGGAGGGGGATCCCCGTGATGGGCACCAGGCCCACTGTCATCCCGATATTGATGAATACGTGGACCAGCCAGGCTCCGAAGATACCGAACAGAACCAGGCCCGCAAAGGGATCGGCGGTCCGCTCGGCCAACCGCACCAGCCGCCACAGCAGGAACGAGAAGGCCGCCACCACCAGGGTGGCTCCGATGAAGCCCAGCTCCTCCCCGATGACGCTGAAGATAAAGTCCGTATGCTGCTCCGGAAGAAAATCCAGGCGCTTCTGGGTCCCCTGGGTGAAGCCCTTACCCGTGAGCCCTCCGCTCCCGATGGCCACCTTCGACTGGATCAGGTTCCAGCCCGCCCCCCTGGGGTCGGTGGATGGATCCAGAAAGACCAGGAGTCGGTTGCGCTGGTACGTGGCCAGACTCGACCAGAGGGGGTTGGCGATGATCCCGGCGCTCAGGTTGCCCAGGAGCACGGCCACCGACTCCACCAGGTAGAGCCGGTACCGAAAGGCGTAGAGGAGGAGGGCCAACCCCACAAAGTAGGCGGACCACACCACGGTGCTGAAGGCCAGAACGAGGGCGATGCCCGGAGAGGCCAGAAGAAAGAGGAGAAACGGAGGTGTCCCCGCCCAGTAGAGGGCCGCGAAGAGGATGCCCACGAAGGCCAGGGCGGTGCCCAGATCCGGCTGGAGAACCACCAGGGCCAGCGGAAGCCCCATGAGAGCCGCCGGCGCCAGCAGATCCCGGAGAGTCTGCGGCGGCGTCTCCCGGCTGGACAGGAGCCGGGCCAGCCCCAGCACTGCGGCCAGCTTCGCGAACTCCGCCGGCTGAAACCGAAGGGGCCCCACCACGATCCAGCGTCCCACACCCTCGGCCGTTCCGGCCCCGGTGCCGATAACGAGCGTCGCCGCAAGAAGGATCACGCTCAGTACGTAGATGGGGAAGGCTGCCCACTCGATCCACTGGGGCCGGACCTTCCACACCGCCGCGAAGGCGGTCAACGCCACCACGAGCCAGATGACCTGCCGACGCCACGCACTCTCAGTGACGGGGCTGGGGACGTTCAGGATTCCCGCCGAGTAGATCATGGCTATCCCGAAGAGGGAGAGCCCCAGCCCAACCCCCACCAGAATCGGATCTCCGGTCCAGCGACGGAGCCAGCCCGTTGGTGCCACGTCCCTGGACATCACTCCCAGCGGGCCCAGGGGGCGGGCACGCCGGCCCGGAGGTGTTCACCCAGGGTCTGGATCGTGTCCAGCGGCATCCCGTACTTGCGACGCAGGTGGAAGTCCGCCGCCTTCGCCGCCACGGGCGCCGCCACGCTCGAGCCGCCTTCCCCCGGAGCCACCTCCTCGACCAGGACCGCCAGCACGATCTCCGGGTCTCCACCCCAAGGGCCGGCCATTCCGACGAACCAGGCATCGGGACCGTCCTGCTGAGCTCGCTGCGCCGTGCCCGTCTTGCCGATGAAGTCCCAGTGCTCCAGCGACGAAAGGTGCGCGGTCCCCCCCGGCGAGGTGACCTGCCGGAGCCCCTCCCGGAGCGCTTCCAGCGAGCGCTCGCCCAGATCCAACCGCCAATCGGTCTCCGGATCGTGATCAGGCGACCGGATGAGCTGGGGGCGAGGTGCACTGCCGTCCCGGGCCAGGGCCAGGTAGAACTGGGCCATCTTCAGGGGCGTCTGGTCGTTGGGGCCCTGGCCGATAGAGAGAGTCATGACCTCGTTCTCGAACGGACGGTAGTCGAAGACCCGCTGCCACCAGTCGAGACTGTCGGGGAATCGACCGGGCATCTCCCGGGGAAGGTCCACCCCGCACGCCTCACCGAAGCCGAGCCGGCTGCCCTCCGCCACCAGCCGCTCCAACCCGATGCGGAGGCCCAACTGGTAGAACCAGACGTTGCACGAATGGGCCACCGCGCCGGCCAGGTCCAGGTGGCCGTGGCCCTCGGGGCGCCAGCACCGGCGCGTCACTCCCTGGAACGTGTACGACCCGTAGCAGGCGGTGGGCATGATCCCATCAGGCTCTACCAGGTCCAGCTCGAGGCCGATGGCGGCAGTGGCCAGCTTCCAGGTGGAGGCCGGTGGGTAGCGGCCCACGGCCGCCCGGTTGTACAGCGGACGTGACAGGTCGCGGTTCAGCTCCTCCCACAAGCTCCGAGAAATGCCGCCCACGAAGTCGTTGGGATCGAAGGTGGGCGCCGAATACAGCGCCAGCACGCCTCCATCCTCGGCGTTCAGCGCCACCACCGCTCCCCGCATGGAGTCGGGAAAGATCTGGTGGATGTACTCCATGAGCGCCAGGTCCAGGTTCAGATAGAGCTCTTCTCCCGGAATCGCCGACGCCGCCGCCTGTCCCTCGAAGGACCCCACCACCCGACCCACCGCGTCCACCTCCACGTAGCGCACGCCCTGGGTTCCCTGCAACAGGGACTCGTACTGACGCTCGAGCCCCTCCTTCCCCACGATCATCCCCTGCTCGTAGGCCTCGAAGAGCGGGCTTTCGAGCTCGGCGGCGGAGACCTCACCCACGTATCCCAGCGCATGGCCCACCGCCGGGCCGGCCAGGTAGCGTCGTCGGGGGCGCATTTCCAGGAAGACGCCGGGGAACTCGGCCCGGCGTTCCTCCACCTGGGCAATGGCGTCGTAGTCGGCGTTGTCCGTCACCAGCAGCGGGTGACGCCGGTTCGACGCCGCCTCCTCCACCAGAGCCTCCACTCGCTGGGGGTCCAGCTCGAGGAAGGGGCTCAGCCGCTCCAGGGTGGCGCGGATGGAGTCGCTGGGTGCCGGAAAGAGCGACACGGAGTACGAGGGCACGTTGTCGGCGATGATCTCGCCGTACCGGTCAAAGACCGTGCCCCGCGGGGGCGGCACGGGGAGCACGCGAAGCCGGTTCGAGTCGGACTGAAGCGCCCAGCTCGATCCCCGCACCACCTGGGCCCGGAAGAACGAGATCACGAGGATCCCCATGAGCACCACCAGGACCAGCATGGCCCCGCGCGCCTTGTATCGTTGTTGGTTGGGGTGTGGTCCCTTCATGGTGTCCTGCGAATTCCTGCGTGACGTTCGGCAAGCGCCGAGGGATTGACTGTCTCCTAAGATGTCGCGGGTGGCTCACGGGGACCAGTCCCTCCGGTGCCGGCTACATCGAGGGGTCTCGTCTCCAGACTCCGGTAACGAGGAGGATCAGCACCCCCACCAGGGCGGCGTAGACCGCATCCATGGGGCCCTCGATGAGAAGGGCCTGGGTGGCGTCGCGACGCACGTCGTCACCGGCCACCACCCAGTGCAGGGCGGCACGGAGCCACGTGCCCAACAGCAGATAGCTCACCAGAAAGAGGAGAGACTCTCCCACGAAGAGCTCCCGGGAGCGCGACCCCAACACCCCCAGGAGGGTGCACGCCAGCGCGTTGGCTCCGAAGGCCAGAAGCGAGAAGGCGTCCTCCAGGAGGCCCAGAAAGAACCCGATTCCCGCCGCCGTTCCCGTCCGCACCTCCCGGGCCAGGAGCAAGAGCCCCACGGCCAGCAGGTCCGGTGCGCCCCGGCCCATCCCGAATCCCACGTGCAGCAGAAAGTGGAGCACCGGAAGCAGACACAGGATGGTGCGGTAGAAGCCCAGGCGTCTCACGGGCCCGGCCCTCCGCTCCCCGGAATCGTATCCGGATCCGGGGACACGCCGGGATCCACCTCCACTCCGCCCGGGATGTCGGTCTCTACCAGGGGGGCCAGGGTGTCAGGCGGAGGGTCAGCCCAGAGCCCCCAGAACGCGTCCATCCCCTCCTCGCCGGGACGTGGATCTCCGGAGGGAGAGGCCTCCGTGGTCATGACCAGGACGTGGGTGACCGCCGCGGGCCGGACCGCGGGCACGAGCCAATACCCCCGGCGCCATCCCGCTTCGATCTCGGCCAGCGACTCCACGACACCCACCAGGATTCCCCGGGGATACACGCCCCGACCCGAGGTCACCACGGCGGTTCCCTCCTCCAGGGTGGTGTAGTAGGGCACCCCGTTCAGGAGAAGTCGATCTTCTTCCCGAAACGCGCCGTGGCGGGGCTCCACGAAGCCGAAGGCCGTCCCGTCCAGTGTCATGGCGCTGACACGAAAATCGGGATGAGTCCAGTCCATGGCCACTGAAGTGGACGGGCCCACCTCCCGGATCACTCCCACCAGCCCCTCGGCCGAGACCACCGGGTCCCACACCTGCACCCCATCATCGCGTCCCACGTCCAGGAGGATCATGCTCTCCGAGCCCCGGGTCCCGGCCCGGATCACGCTGGCCGACTGAAATCCGGGACCGGCCCGCCCCCGGAGCTCCAGCAGCGCCCGGAGCCGCTGGTTCTCGTCCAGCAGCGTCCGTTGGGCCGACAGCGCGGCGGTGGCGGCGTCCAGTTGCATCTGGAGCTCAGCCATCTCCGCGGCGCGGACGCGGGCCTGACTCAACGACTCCTGGAGGAAGATGAAGGGCGCCAGAACCGTCCCCCGGAACACTCCGGCCACTTGTTCCTGGGCCGGCGACGGAAGGGCGATGAGGAGCCCCGACAGGGCAATGAAGAAGAGCGAGAGGACCCACTCCCTCCGCCCACGGGACTCGAACTGGTCCGGTTCGAACGACGACATGACCCGGGTTGAGTCCTGAAGCTGAAGATGGGGATCGAACGGTGACTGGACGAAGGGCGGGTCGCCCTTCCCCTCAGGTCACCAGCACGTTTCGATACTTGTGCAGGTCGTCCAGGATCCGTCCCGCCCCCCGGACCACGCACGTGAGGGGCTCCTCGTCCACGTGGATGGGAAGGTTGGTCTCCTGGGTGAGGAGGCGGTCAAGGCCCCGGATCATCGCCCCACCCCCCGTCATGACGATGCCTCGGTCCACGATGTCGGAGGAGAGCTCCGGCGGCGTGATCTCCAGCGCACGGCGCACCGCCTCGACGATGGCCTGAATGGGCTCCTGGATACACTCCCGGACCTCTTCGGAATGAATCGTCACCGTCTTGGGAATGCCGGACACCAGGTCCCGTCCCTTAACCTCCATGCTCCGCTCGTCTCCGGAATCGAAGGCCGATCCGATCTGGATCTTCACCGCCTCGGCGGTGGGTTCTCCGATGAGGAGGTTGTAGTTCTTGCGGAGAAAGGTCACGATGGTCGAATCCAGTTCGTCACCGCCCACGCGGATCGAGGTGTTCGAGACGATTCCCGAAAGGGCGATGACGGCGATCTCGGTGGTGCCGCCCCCGATGTCGATGACCATGTTCCCGGTGGGGGTCTCGATGGGCAGTCCCACGCCGATGGCGGCGGCGGTGGGTTCAGCCACCATGTAGACGGCCTTGGCCCCGGCCGCCATGGCCGATGAACGTACGGCCCGGCGCTCCAATTCCGTGATTCCCGACGGGACGCCCACCACGACCCGGGGTTTGATGCGAAAGATCCGCTTGGACGTGACCTGCTTCAGGAAGTGGCGGAGCATCATCTCCGTCACGTCCACATCGGCGATGACCCCGTCCTTCAGGGGCCGCACCGCCTCAATGTTCTCCGGGGTGCGACCCAGCATCCGCTTGGCCTCGAGGCCGATCCCCAGGATCTTCTTGGAACCCTTCTCAACCGCCACCACCGACGGTTCGTTCAGGACGATCCCTTCGCCCTTTACGTATACGAGGGTGTTGGCTGTGCCGAGATCCACGGCAATGTCATTGACGGGAATCAGGGAACCTGAGCTGAACCACTTGGAGAACGAGGCCAATGCTGGAGCCCGTGGAGGTCGGTTGGTGGGCCGGATTTGTGAATTGTGAGACGGCCCGGGCGGTCGTGCCGTTCGTCCGGGCGCCCCGGATTGTAAAGACCCGGGGGGTCCTTTGCAAGACGCGTTCCCGGCCTACCTGTGGGCTCTGCCCCGGTGCCACCGCTTAAGCGGGCCCCCAGGCCGCACCGGTCACCCACCTGGAGCCGAACCACCGGTGAGTGGAAGCGGCCCATGGGGCCTACCCCCGACCGGTGCTTCCGAACCCTCCCGCGGCCCGCTCCGTCGTGCCCAGTTCCGAGGCCTCCACCACCACCGGGGCCTCGAACCGGGCAAACACGAGCTGAGCGATGCGGTCTCCACGACCGATGCGCACCGGCTGCCGGGAAAGGTTGCGCAGGAGAACCTTCAGCTCCCCCCGATAATCGGGGTCGATGGTACCGGGGGCGTTGGGAACGATGATCCCCTCACGGAAGGCGAGCCCGGAGCGGGGACGAACCTGGCACTCCACCTGTGCGGGGAGTTCCATGACGAGCCCGGTGCCAACGGCCCGGGTCTCGTCCGGCGCCAACTCGAAGTCGTCCTCCGCCGACCGCACATCGTAGCCAGCAGCACCCTCCGTGGCCCTCGACGGCAACGGGAGATCCGGGTTCGACTCCAGGCGCTGGAATCGAACCCGGAGCCCTTCCGGATGGTCTTCCGTTGTTTCCACCGGGCTCAGGCTCCCCCCAGCAGCGAATCCACGTCCACCAGTTCGAGGTCAAAGGCTTCGGCAACCCCCGCATAGGTGATCTGACCGTCCACCACGTTCACGCCCAGCTTCAGGGCCGGATCGTCCCGACAGGCGGCCTTCCACCCCTTCTGGGCCAGGGTGCGGGCGTAAGGAAGAGTGGCGTTGGTAAGGGCCAGGGTGCTGGTCCGGGCCACCGCACCGGGCATGTTGGCTACGGCGTAATGGATCACGTCGTCCACCACGTAGATGGGGTCTTCGTGGGTGGTTGGGTGGATGGTCTCCACGCAGCCTCCCTGGTCCACCGCCACGTCCACGATGACGGACCCCGGCCTCATGAGGCTCAGGTCCTCCCGGGTCACCAGTGATGGAGCCTTCTTGCCTGGAATCAGGACCCCTCCGATGAGGAGATCGGCCCGGGCGATCTGCTCCCGAATGTTGTACCGGTTCGAATACATCAGCTCGACATTGGCCGGCATCACGTCCGACAGGTACCGGAGCCGCGGAAGGGAGATGTCCATGATGATGACCCGGGCGCCGAATCCGGCGGCCATCTTCGCGGCGTTGGTCCCCACGACCCCACCGCCCAGGATCACGACCTCGGCCGGAAGCACACCGGGCACTCCCCCCAGCAGAACGCCCCGGCCCCCGTAGAAGCGTTCGAGGTACTTGGCTCCCTCCAGGATGGAGAGCCGTCCGGCCACCTCGGACATGGGCGTCAGCAGGGGCAGCTCTCCGCTGTCCGCCTGCACGGTCTCGTACGCGATGGCCACGGACCCCGAATCCATGAGGGCACGGGTCAGGGGCTCGGAGGCCGCAAAGTGGAAGTAGGTGAAGAGGAGCTGGTCCTCGCGGATCCGGGGCCACTCTGGCTCGATGGGCTCCTTCACCTTGATGATCATCTCGGCGCGGGCCCACACCTCCTCGGCGGTGTCCACGATCTCGGCGCCGGCCTCCCGATACTGGCCGTCGGTAAAGCCGCTTCCGTCGCCCGCCCCGGCCTGCACCAACACCGCGTGCCCGTCCCGGACCAGGGCCTCGGCCCCGGACGGAACCAGAGCGACCCGGTACTCGTTCGTCTTGATCTCCGTCGGTACCCCGATCTGCATGGCCGACTCCTCGTTCCTGGGATCCACGTCCCTATGAGTGATGGAAACGCCTCCCTGAGGAGCCGCCTCTCGGTGGTGGTGGCATTCTGTATACAACCCTGCATCCCTTCCACCGCCGCCAAATCTGACGTTTCGAGGGCCTGCGTCAAGCCGTTGCGGCCGACCCGGGCCCCAGGCGCGTCACCACCTGCGCACCGGGATCGAAGTATCTGGCGGCTGCGGCCTCCACCTCGTCCGGCGTCACGCCCTCGATGAGGTCCAGGAGCTCATCGAGGGTTCGGTGCGGCTGATCGTACAGCGCGAATCCCGCCAACCGGTATAGCCGAGAGGAGGTGGATTCCAGCGAGAGCATGACCTGTCCCTTCACCTGGTCCTTCACCTCCCGGAGACTGGAAGCGTCCAGCCCCTTCCGGCTCAGGGTCTGGTATTCTTCCAGGATCGCCTCCAGCGCACGATGGGCTGCTTCGGGACGGGTGCCCACATAGACACCGCTCACTCCGGCACGGGAGTAAAAGGACTGGAAGGAGAAGACCGTGTAGGCCAACGCCAGCTCCTCGCGGATTCGCTGGAAGAGGCGCGAGCTCATCCCACCTCCGAAGGCGGACGACAGTAGGACCAGGGGGAAGCGGACGGGATCGTTTCGCCCCGGCGTGCGCGTTCCCACCACCATGTGGGTCTGCGCCGAATCGCGCTCTACGTGGGTCTTCCGCTGCTCCACCGTCGCCGGGGGAGGGGGAATGGAGGACACCACTCCCCCTCCCCTTCCCTGGAATCGCTCCAGGACCATCTCCTCCAGCAGATCATGGTCAAGGTGTCCAGCGGCGGCCACGACGAGCTCCCCCTCCAGGTAGCGATCCCGGTGGAGCGTCCGAAGCTCTTCGATCCTCATGGCCGAGACCGATTCCCGGCTTCCCAGGATCGACTGGCCGTAGGGATGGCCTTCCCACAGATCGCTGCCGTGGAGCTCGAAGACGAGGTCGTCCGGGGTGTCCTCCACAGTGGAGATCTCTTCCAGCACCACCTGCCTCTCCAGCTCCAGGTCCTCCTCCCGGAGCAGCGGATTCAACACCAGGTCGGAGAGGACGTCCAACGCCTCGGGGAGGTGCTCGGAGAGAATCCGGGCCTGGTACGACGTGTGTTCCCTGGAGGTGAAGGCATCCAGCGTCCCGCCCACCCGCTCCAGCGCCAGGACCAGTTCCCGGGGACCCCGGGTCCGGGTTCCCTTGAAGACCAGATGCTCCAGCAGGTGGCTCGCCCCGGTGATCGCCCGGGGCTCGTGGGCTGCCCCCTGTCGTACCCAGATCCCCACCGAGACCGAACGGACGCCAGGGATGTACTCCGACAGGATCCGCACGCCCTCCGGGGTGGTGGACTCCCGCATGCGGCCCCCGCCCGGTCCGTTGGCGGTCTCGGCCACCTGGTGGGACGACTCCCGAGATCTCTCGCCCGCTGTGACTGAACGGCGAAACGCCGGAACGGGGGGATGGCCTCCCCCGTCCCGGCGTCGCCTACCGAAGCCGTCCGGCATCAGCGGCTGGCGGCCTCGACCTCCGCGACCTTGTCACCCTCTTCCTCGACGGCGGCGCGCCGGGAGAGCCGCAGACGGCCCTTCTCGTCGATGGCCAGAAGCTTGACCCGGGTGACCATCCCACGCTGCAGGACGTCCTCGGTCTTCTCCACCCGGCCCTCGATGAGCTCGGAGATGTGACAGAGCCCTTCCACGCCGGGGACGATCTCGATGAAAGCTCCGAAGCTGGTGACGTTCTTCACCGGTCCCTCGTACACCCGACCCACCTCCGGCTCCTGCACGATGGCCTCGATCATCTCTCGGGCGCGATCAGCACCTTCGCCGGACACCGAAGCGATCTTCACCAGGCCGGAGTCGTCCACCTCGATGGTGGCTCCGCTCTCGTCCTGGATCGCCCGGATCGTCTTCCCCTTGGGCCCGATGATCTCGCCCAGCTTCTCGGGGTTCACCTGCATGGTGGTGATCCGGGGAGCGTGGGGCGAGAGCTCCTCCCGGGACTCGGAAATGGTCCCGTCCATGATGTCCAGGATGTGGTTCCTGGCCCGAGTGGCCCGGTCCATGGCGTCCTCCATGATCTCTCGGCTGAGCCCCGCCACCTTGATGTCCATCTGGATCGACGTGACGCCCTTCCGGGTGCCGGCGATCTTGAAGTCCATGTCGCCCAACGCATCCTCCATGCCCAGGATGTCGGTGAGGACCGCGGTGCGCTCGCCGTCGGTGATGAGCCCCATGGCCACACCGGCGCAGGAGGCCGAGATGGGCACGCCCGCGGCCATGAGGGCCATGGAGGTGCCGCAAACGGTGGCCATGGACGACGAACCGTTGGACTCCAGCACGTCGCTCACGACCCGGATCGTGTAGGGGAAATCGTCGTACGCCGGGAGGAGGGGCTGGATCGCCCGCTCGGCCAGGACCCCGTGTCCGACCTCGCGCCGCGACGTGCCCCGGAAGGGCTTGGCCTCACCGGTGCAGAAGGGCGGGAAGTTGTAGTGCAGCATGAACGACTTGGTGACTTCTTCTCGAACATCGATGGAGTCGATCCGCTGCTCATCCCGGGAGGTGCCCAGCGTGGCCACCGCCAGCGCCTGGGTCTGTCCCCGGGTAAAGAGGGCCGAACCATGGGTCCGCGGAAGCACGCCCACCTCACACGAAATGTCGCGTACGGTGTCCAGGTCACGGCCGTCGGGACGGGCACCCTCGGCGAGGATCAGCTCCCGCATGGCCTCCTTCTCGATGCCACGGAGGATGTCGCCGATCTGACCCTCCGCCTCCTCGTAGTCTTCGGGGGCCAACTCGTCCTCCAGCGCCTGGGTGACGTCCTCGCGGACGGTGCTCAGGGCCTGATTGCGCTGCTGCTTCTCGGCGATGGCCATGGCCTCTTCGATCCGCGGCTGGACCATGCCTTCCACCTTCTCCTGCAACGCCTCGTCGGGGCTCTGGGACTTCCAGTCCATGGTGGGCTGGCGCAGGCCGTCCACCAGCTCCTCCTGGATCTCCACCAGCTGCTTGATCCCCTCGTGGGCTACTTCCAGGCCCTCGAGGATCTCGGACTCGGGCACCTCCACGGCGCCGCCCTCCACCATGAGGATGGCGTCGGCGGAGCCGGCCACCACGATGTCCACGTCGGAGTATTCCAGTTGCTGGAAGGTGGGGTTCAGGATCCAGTTCCCCCGAATGCGGCCGATGCGGACGGCAGCCACCAAGGTGTCGAAGGGAATCTTGGACATGTTCAGCGCCACCGAGCCTCCCAGGAGCCCCAGGACGTCGGCGTCGTTTTCCTGATCGGCCGAAAGGATGCTGCAGACGACCTGGGTCTCATTCATGAACCCCTCGGGAAAGAGGGGTCGGATGGGCCGGTCGATCTGGCGGGCCGAAAGGATCTCCTTCTCGCCCGGGCGTCCTTCCCGCTTGAAGAACCCGCCCGGGATCTTCCCGGCGGCGTAGGACTTCTCCCGGTACTCGACGGTCAGGGGAAAGAAGGGGAGGTGGGTGGGTCGGTCCCGCGCCGTAGCGGTGCAGAGGACCACGGTCTCGCCGAACTGCACGAGGCAGGAGCCGTGGGCCAGCTTGGCCATGCGTCCCGTCTCCAGAGTCAGCGTCCGTCCCGCGAACTGTCGTTCCACTCGATGAATCATTCTCGTCTTTTCCATTTCACTGCAGAGGTTTGTGTGGGCACTGCGCCGGGAGCGTCCCGGCACCTTACCCGCTTCGGTTCGTGCCATGCTCTGCAGATCCGGGCCGGTGCGACCGCCGTGCCGCCGCAGGCGCCCATCGGTGGGGGGCCAGGGGCGGAACAGCCAGAAAAAGGTCAGGCCGACCGTCTCCGGTCTTCGAGCACTTAAGCACGACACGGCGGCCGGGATCTCCGGTCCGCCGTGTCGAGGGTCCTACTTCCGGAGCCCCAGGTCCTTGATGAGTTCCCGGTACCGCTCCAGATCTGTTCGTTTGAGATACTCCAGAAGGCGCCGACGGCGCCCCACCATCCTCAGAAGTCCGCGGCGACTGTGGTGGTCACCCTTGTGGTCTTCGAAATGAGCGCGGAGCTCGTTGATCCGCTGCGTGAGGAGGGCGACCTGCACCGGGGCGCTTCCCCGGTCGTTTTCGTGTAGCTGGTACTTCTCGATGAGATCCTGCTTGGTTTCGGGCATGTAGCTTCGTAGCCTCCACAAGAGTCATACGCTGCAGGGGAAGCAGACTGAACGGTCGTTGTACCGTGCGGTCGTGCGTTGTTGGGTCCCACTACCAGGTCAGCCTTTCAAACTATAAGGGCATGCCGCCCACAACAAGGGTTACCGCCGTGTGTCGGCTGAGAGGACCGAGCGCGAGCGGGCGACGTCGGCCTGCATCTGCTCCACCAGGCCCTCCACCGAATCAAAGGGTTCCACTGGACGCAGGTACTCCACGAAGTCCACTCGAACCTCTTCGCCGTAGATCTCGTGGTCGAAATCCATGAGGTGGAGCTCCACGCTGGGTTCGGAGCCCCGGAAGGTGGGCCTGGGCCCCAGGTGCAGGGCTCCGGCGAAGGTGCCCCGCCGCAACACGCCCCACACGGCGTAAATGCCCGCAGGCGGCAAGAGTTTTTGCGAACTGGCCACCTGGAGGTTCGCGGTGGGAAAGCCAAGTCCCCTTCCCCTGCCGTCGCCTCGCACCACCACGCCCCGGAGGGAGTAGGATCGACCCAGACCCTCGCGGGCTTCCTCCATGCGCCCTCCCGCCACCGCCCTCCGGATCCGGGTACTGGAGACGGGACCGCCATCCAGGGGCACTGGATCCACCACGTCGACGCCGAAACCCAGCTCGGCCCCCAATCGGCGGAGGGTGTCGGCGTCACCGGAGCGGTCTCGACCAAACCCGTGGTCATAGCCGATGACCAGCTCCTGGACCTCCATGCGACCCACCAGGATCTCCCGGACGAAGCGCTCGGGAGAGTACCGGGAGAGGGCCGGGGTGAATCGCAGGAACACCGCGTAGTCCAGCGCACTTTCGGCGAGGATCTCCTTCTTCTCGTCGGGGGTGGTGAGGAGTGCAGGGGCGATCTCCGGCTTCACGATCCGAAGCGGGTGCGGGTGGAAGGTCACCAGGACCGCTCGCCTGTCGGTCTCGGCAGCTCGGCGACCGATCTCCCGCAGGACCTCCCAGTGGCCCCGGTGCACGCCGTCAAAGGTCCCCACCGTGACCACAGTTCCCCGACCGTCGTCGGGAATCCCCCGGGGACCCAGGACGATCCCGTCATCCACGGGGGAAGACCTTTCGGGGTTGGATCCGCCCGTCGTGGGGGTGGGCCACTGCTAGAAGCTGATTTCGGTACGATACCGCCAGGGGCTCGCCCTGGACGCCCTTACCGGAGAAGTCGCCGGAAAGTGGCACGCTCTGGCCGGACTGGAGCCGGGCCGCCTCCTCCGGCCCCACATCCACCCTGCGCAGGTGAACCAACGCCTCCAGGGGAGTGACCCATGCCGACGCCACCACCCCTTCGTCCTCCATTTCGTCCGGTGAGGGGGCGCCGGCCGCGAGAAACGGCCCGATGGCCGTACGATGCAGGTACGTGAGATGTGCCCCCACCCCCAGGGCCTCCCCCAGGTCCCGGGCCAGTGCCCGAATGTAGGTGCCGGTGGACACCCGGGTGCGAAATCGGAGGCGGGGAGGACTCCACTCCAGGAGCTCCAGTTCATGGACCTCGATGGGAACCGAGGCCAGCTGCACCGCTTCACCCCGTCGTGCCTTCAGGTAGGCCGCCTCACCGGCCACCTTCTTGGCCGAGAACGCCGGTGGCCTCTGTTGACCCCTACCGACGAAGGTGGCCAGAACCTCCTGAACTCGGGCCCGGTCCAGCTTGGTCCAGTCCTCGCTCTCCCGTACGACCGGTCCCTCGGTATCCAGGGTGGCCGTGACCTGACCCAGCCGGGCCACGGCTTCGTACTCCTTCGGAAGACCGTGCAGGTACTCCGCCAGACGGGTCGCGCGATTCACGCACAGCAGAAGGAGACCTGACGCGAAGGGATCCAGCGTCCCCGTGTGCCCGATACGCCTGGTTTGCAGGGCTCGTCGCGCAGCGGCCACCACGGCGTGGGAGGTGGGCCCCTCCGGCTTCGCCACCGGGAGGAAGCCGTCACCGTCGCCGGGCAACGTCACTCCTCGGGATCTCGCGAAGTATCGGATCCGCCGGATTCCGACGACTCGGAGACACCGGCCTCCGGAGGCTCATCCGGGGGGAGGACTTCCCGCAGGAGGGCTTCGATCCGCATGGCCTTCTCCAGCGTCTTGTCCAGCTCGAACCTGAGCTCCGGAACCCGACGCAGGGTGAGCCGCTCGCCCAGCTCCCTCCGAACGAAGGGGGTCGCGGCCTCGAGACCTGCCAGGAGCTCCGCGTCGGCTTCCTCGCCCTCCCGCTCCGGACCCGGCCGCACGTACACCCGGGCCGACCAGAGGTCAGGGGTGGCGTCCACCCCGGTAACCGTAGGCATCCCGATGCGGGGGTCCCGGGTCTCTCGCCTGAGAATGTCCGAGATCTCCCGCTTGAACTGTTCGTTCAGGCGGGCCGCGCGTCTGTCGCTCATGGCTCCTCCCTGCTATGAGGTGGGACGAACTCCGTGAAGGGGGTCCTGTCCCATCAGATCTGCTCGCGACGGAATGAGAGGATCACCATGCGGCCGTCGTCGGCCACGAAGTCGTCCACTCGATCGGTGAGGGACTCGGCCAGTCGGCCGTCGGAGGTGACCACCGCCGCGGTGAGCTGGGCCCGGTCGTGTACGTCCTGGTGATCCGTCTCGGCCACCGAGAGGTTGAACCGATGTCGCATGCGGTCCCGTAGCGACCGGACCGTCATGCGCTTCTCCTTCAGCGACCGACACCCCGGAAGGGAAAACTCCCAGGTGAGAACCACGATGGTGCTGGGCATGGGTCATCCCACACGGGCGGGCCGCGCTGTCAGTCCTGGCTGGCGCTGCTGGATCCGGCGAGACTCCGGGCGAATTCCTCCACCTGGAAGCACTCGATGAGGTCGCCCACCTTGATGTCGTTGAAGTTGGCGATGCCGATTCCGCATTCAAACCCCTCCCGAACCTCCTTGACGTCGTCCTTGAACCGTTTCAGGGACTCGATCTCGCCGGTGTAGACCACCGAACCGTCCCGGATCAGGCGGACCTCTCCTTTGCGGTCGATGATCCCGTCCGTGACGTAGCACCCGGCAATGGTGCCCACCCGGGAGATCTTGAAGATCTCTCGGACCTCGGCGGTTCCCAGCACCGTCTCCCGCTCCTCGGGAGACAGCATTCCCTCCATGGCCTGGCGGATCTCGTCCACCGCCTCGTAGATCACGTCGTAGCTCCGGATGTCCACCCCACTGGACTCAGCCAGCTGCCGGGCGTTGGTGTCGGGTCGGATCCGGAAGCCGATGATCACGGCTCCAGCCGTCTCGGCCAGCAGCACGTCGGACTCGTTGATGCTCCCCACGCCCCGGTGAACGATCTCCACGCGCACCTCGTCGGTGGACAGCTGTTCCAGCG
The DNA here is from genome assembly GCA_007132965.1 of Gemmatimonadota bacterium. GTDB lineage: Bacteria > Gemmatimonadota > Gemmatimonadetes > Longimicrobiales > Gaopeijiaceae > PWLA01. The sequence goes on from SLNQ01000172.1 coordinate 56,182, forward strand.
AGTCGGCCACTGCCTGCACCGATCCGTCCACGTCGGCCTTGACGATAATGGGCAGCGAGCTCACCTCGCCCTCAGCCAGGAAGTGGGCAAAGTCGCCCAGCTTGAGGCCCCGGTCCTTGATCCGGAGCTGTTTCTCCCGCTCCAGGCGCTGGCGGGTGCGGGCAATCTCGGCGGCCCGATCCGCTTCCATGACCTGAAGCGTATCTCCTGCCTGGGGCACACCGCCCGCCCCCAGAATCTGCACGGGCCGGCCGGGAGGCGCCTCGTCTACCGGGTTGCCTCGTTCGTCCAGCATGGCCCGAACCTTTCCGTCGAATTTTCCGCAGATGAAGGCGTCTCCAACGCGGAGCGTCCCCTTCTGCACCAGGACGGTGACCACGGCCCCCTTGCCCACGTCCAGCTTGGATTCGATGACCGCGCCCTGGGCCTCCCGGTCCGGGTTGGCCTTCAACTCCAGGATCTCAGCCTGCAGGAGGATCTTCTCCAGGAGATCGTCGATACCCTGACCGGTCTTCGCCGAGATCTCGGCCACGAGTACCTCGCCACCGAACTCCTCCACGGTGACCTCGTGCTGGAGCAACTCCTGCTTGACCTTCATCGGGTCTGCACCGGGAAGGTCCATCTTGTTGACGGCCACCACGATGGGCACCCCCGCGTTCTTGGCGTGGGAGATGGCCTCAATGGTCTGGGGCATGATGGAGTCGTCAGCGGCCACCACCAGGACCACGATGTCGGTGACGTCGGCTCCCCTGGCCCGCATGGCGGTAAACGCCGCGTGTCCGGGGGTGTCGAGGAATGCGATGGAGCGACCGCCGTCCAACTCCACGTGGTAGGCTCCGATGTGCTGCGTGATCCCGCCGGACTCGCCGGCCACCACGTTGGTCTTCCGGATGGAATCGAGGAGGAGGGTCTTCCCGTGGTCCACGTGTCCCATGATGGTGACCACCGGCGGCCGCGGCTCCAGGAGTTCCGGATCCTCGATTTCCTCCTCTTCCTCATCTTCGTCCGCGCCCGTGTACTCCTCCTCGCGCACGGCGTTGAAGTTGAACTCCTCCAGGAGCAGTTCGATCTGGTCGAAGTCCAGGCGCTGGTTGATGGTGACCATCAGCCCCAGGTTCTTGAAGGCGGCGCTCACCAGGTCCGTCGAGGGAACATCGATGAGCTCGGAGAGCTCGGCCACCGTCAAGAACTCGTTGACCCGGACGGTCTTGGCTTCCTGCTCCTCCTGCTGCCGCTCTTCTTCTTCCTGGGCCGCCTGTTCCTCCTTGCTGGGCCGGGACGAGCTCTTGCGGCGACGCTTCTTGCCTCCGCCTTTCAGCTCAGCCATCACCCGCTGGATATTGTCCTGGACCGCGTCCTGGTCGACCCGCTTGCGGCGCTTCCCCTTCTTCTTGCCCTTCCGGCGTCCGTCGGGGGTGTAACCGTCGGCCTGGATCCGCACCTGGCCTCCCGGGCCGGCGCTGGCGGCGGGTACGGGCTTGGCTGCCGGAGCGTCCTCCTTCTTGCCTCCCCGGGCCTTGGCGGGCTTTCGTCGGGGCGTCGGCTGGTCCTTTCCAGCCATGTCCGACGGGAGCTTCAGCCTCCGGCGAGGACGGTCATCCGCGTCCTCGTCATCTGTGTCGTCCTCGGCGGTGTCGGCGGCCTCGGGCTCCTCGGCGGCTTCCGCCTGAACCGTGGGCTCTTCCTTTTCATCGGTGGCCGCCGTCTCGGCGGGAGCCTCCTCCGGCTCCTCGTCCGG
>SLNQ01000303.1 GCA_007132965.1 Gemmatimonadota bacterium
CTAGTATTTGCCCCGTGGGGAAGATTGGCCTGTCTATAGGCCAGTTTTCCCCACGCACCCTCGGTACGCAGGGGGGGGCGTGGGGAGTTTTGGCCTGTTTTCAGGCTACATTTCCCACCTGACCCGCCAGCCAGTACTGAATGGGGAATTTTTACCTCATAGCTACTCCACTCCGGAGCTTCGGTCAGGGCGTCACTGCCACCTTCATGACCCCGTCCCTCTGATTCGCAAAGAGATCGTAGGCCTCCTCGATATCATCCAGCGCATATCGATGCGTGACCAGCGGTTCCAGGTCCACTCGCCCCCCTTCGATGACGTTCATGAGCCGCCGCATCCGCTCCTTCCCGCCCGGGCAGAGCGAGGTGATGATCCGGTGGTCTCCCAGGCCGGCATGAAAAGCGTCCAGAGGGATGGTCAGGTCCTGGGAGTAGACGCCCAGGCTCGAGAGGGTGCCTCCTGGTTTGAGCACGCGGAGCGAGGCCTCGAAGGTCTGTTGGAGTCCCAGGGCCTCGATGGCCACGTCCACCCCCCGGCCGCCGGTGATCTTCATGATCTCGTCCACCGGGTCCTGCTTGCTGAAGTCCACGATGATGTCGGCCCCCATTTTCCGGGCCACCTCGATCCGTTCGGGCAGGCGTTCCACTGCGATGATCAGGGAAGCCCCCCGGAGCCGGGCGCCGGCGGTGGCGCAGAGACCAATGGGACCCTGGGCAAAGACCGCCACGATGTCGCCGATCCTGACGTTTCCCGCCTCGGCGGCGGAAAACCCGGTGGACATGATGTCGGGACACATGAGGACCTGTTCGTCGGTGAGACCGTCGGGCACAGGCGCCAGGTTGGCCATGGCGTCGGGAACCAGGACGTACTCGGCCTGACACCCGTCGATGGTGTTCCCGAAGCGCCATCCCCCCAGGGGTTTGAGGCCGTGCGCAGCGCCCTGACCGTCCTGCGAGTGGAGTCCGTCCAGACATGCGTAGGAGGTGCCCGACGGGCAGATGGCTCCGGCAATGACACGTTGGCCTTCCTCATAGCCCGCCACCTCACGACCGAGCTTCTCGATGACGCCCACCGGCTCATGGCCGATGATGAGGCCGCTCTCCACCGGATACTCGCCCTTCAGGATGTGGATGTCTGTGCCGCAGATGGTGGTGGTGGTGATCCGGAGAAGAGCATCTCCCGGACCGATCTCGGGAATGGGACGTTCGTCCAGGGCCACCCGGCCCGGCTCCACGAAGGTGAGTGCTTTCATCGTGCTGGCCATTGTTCTCCTCCTGCTGGTGGGGGCATGCGTTGGGACGGCCCTCATCAAGGCAAGAGGCGGGCCAACTGGCGGGTTCAATCTCGCCCCCGTATGTCGTTCACGCACAGGGGTTTGTAGCGGTCCACCTCATCGGTAGCATGGGACTAACCGACTCCATAGTGGTGGATTGGCCGGGACACTTTGCCCGGGAGGTGCACACACGTGCCGGGCAAACCCCTCCGGGCCTCCTGGGCGAGGCCTCAGTCGTTGCGCTCGCTCCAGGTGGGTGTGGGGAAGCGGGGGTCGGCCTGGGCCACATCTTCGGGCCAGACCACCACCTTCTCTCCGTCCTGCCACTGGACGAAGACCCCCTGGTTGGCCGTCTGGTATCCTCGATGATCCACGGCGTAGTCCCCGAAGATGGTTGTGGTCTCGAGCTGCAGGAGCACGTCACGCAACGCCTCGGACTCCAGCGTTCCGGCCTCCTCCGCGGCCTCGACGAAGAGCTGGCAGCTCCCGTAGGCCCCGGCGGCGTGAAAGCTGGGAGCCTGGCCGAAGGTGTCTTGGTAGGCGTCCACGAATTCGTCGATCCCGGGGTGCGGAAGGCCCGGCTCCCACGCCGAGAGCCCGTACGTGTACTCGGCCAAGGGCCCCAGCGCTTCCTGGTACTCGCTCACGGCGCCCGAAGTCCCGAACATCTGGACGTTGACGTCGGCGGCCTCCATCTGCCGGGTGACGGTCACGAAGTCATCCAGCGCCGACGCGGCCATGGCCAGTACCTGGACGGCGGTGTCCTCCACTTCGGCCAGGATGTGGCCGAAATCCTCGGTGCCGCTGGCATAGGTGGCGTGGAAGGCCACCTCCATGCCCCGCTCCCCGGCCAGCTCCACCGCACCCCGGGCCGCCGCCTCGGGAAAGAGCTGATCCTCGTTGATGACTGCCGCCACCTCCAGGTCACGCTCTGCGCCCATCTCGATGAGTCCCGCAAGGAAGAGCTCGGCTGGAGGGAGGACCATGAAAAGGTATTCTCGGCCCTGTTCCCAGATGGAAGTGGTGGCGGCCAGGGGGGAGATGTGCACCATCCGGTGTCGCTCGGTCACCGGCGCCACCGCCTCGGTCAGGGTGGAGCCGTAGGGGCCCATGACGGCATCCACCTGCTCCTCTTCGATGAGTTGCTCATAGAGGCGGATGGCCGTGTCCGGATCCGACGCGTCGTCGTGGATGACGAACTCGACCTCACGCCCCAGGAGTCCGCCCCGGGCGTTCACGTGGTCCTGGCACAGAAGGTATCCGTTGCGGGCCGGGACGCCCTGGGTGGCGTACGCACCGGTCTCCGACATGGTGGCTCCGATCCGCAGGGGGGCCTCCTCCACCTCCGTCTCACACGCCGGAAGTACCGCGAAGCAGAGGAGAACGAAAGCGAGGGCGACAGAACGTGTCATGGGCGCATTCGGTTGGAGAGGGTTGGAGCATCGATTCGGACCCGGCCAAGCTACGGGGCTCATGGCACCGACGCCAGCGACCGGTTCATGCCCGGCTCGGCTTCAGAAGTCTGATGGGGACGCGGGGCGACCCGTGCGGCGGCACCTTCCCATCAGATTTCCAGGATCGTAACGCCCACGGGGCCGAAGTGCTCCATGGACGCCAGCACCGAGCCTGCCTCACCCAGGGGCCTGTGCTCGCCGATGAGTCGGGAGAGGGGGAGCTCTCGGCTGCGAATGAAGCGGAAGAGGTCAGGGTATCGCCGAGCCTGCATACCGTGGCTCCCCAGGACCGTGAGCTCGCGACGGATCACCTCGTGCATGGGTGCCGGTGGGTCGGCGTCGCGGGCCAGGAGCAACCCAAGCTGGAGGTGCCGGCCCCGGGGACGAAGGGAGCGGATGCCCTGCTGGAACGTCGCCCGGCTTCCCAGCGCGTCCACCGCCACGTGGGCTCCGCCGTCGGTAACCTCCCGTACCGCTTCCACCGGATCGTTCCGGTGGGCGTTAAGTCCCTCGTGAGCTCCCAGCTCCCGGGCCAGCGCCAGCTTGGTGTCATGGATGTCCACCGCCACGACCCGGGCTCCCACCGCCGCGGCGATCATGACCGCGGCCAGCCCCACGCCCCCACAGCCGAAGACGACCACCGTCTCACCTGCCACAACCCGGGCCTGGTCCACCAGCCCCCGGAAGGAGGTGACGAAGCGACAGCCGAGGCTGGCCGCCACGTCGAATTCCAGGTGTTCGGGAAGGCTCACCAGGTTCACGTCGGCCCAGGGCACCACCACGTAGCGGGCAAAGCTGCCCCAACCGTCGAAGCCCGGTTGGTACTCCCTCTCGCAGAGGTTCTGAAGCCCGCCGCGGCAAGGGGCGCATCCGCCGCATCCGCAGCAGAAGGGAGCCGTCACGCGCTCGTCCCCGCGGAACCGACTGACCTCCGGCCCCACGGCCGCCACCACCCCGGCGAACTCGTGTCCCGGCACGTGGGGGAACGTCACGGTGGGGTCGTGGCCCACCCAGGCGTGCCAGTCGCTCCGGCAGACCCCGGTGGCACGGACCTCCACGACGGCCCCGTGGGGCGGAGGCGTCGGATCGGGCACCTCCTGGAGCATGGGCACAGCGCTGGGTTCGGATACGAGAACGGCTTGCATGGCCTCGTGGGGTAGGAGGGAATGAAGGAACCCTACGGGCTCGACACGAGTTCAGGCAAATGGAATCCCGGACTCCTCCCACGATGTGCTCCAATGCAAAGACCCTTCGAAGAGCTGGTAGCGACATCACTGGATGACCTGTATGCCGGGGCCCTGTACCTGGAAGCCGGCGACCGGGATGCGGCCGCTGATCTCCTGGTGCGGACCCTGCTCCTGGCCAGAGGGCCTTTTGCCGAAACGAACCCGGGCAGCCCCCGCGACTGGCTGGATGAGCGACTGGTCCGCACCTTCCTGAGCCGTACGTCGTGGCGCCCGAGTTCGTCCGACGCCCATCGGCCGACGCATCTGCACGCGCTGGCCGAGGCCGCCGCCGCCGCGACACACGTGGAGGCGGACCAGATCCTGGACGGCTTTGGCGCCCTTCCGCCCAGAGTCCGAAGCACCATGTGGCTCGTCGTCGTCCGACGCTGGGCCTACGGTGACGTGGCACGCGCCCTGGAGGTGGACCGCAGTCGGATCGGGGAGTGGGTGCGGCAGGGGCATCGACGCATGCATCAAACCATATCCGGACACCAGGTCCGGCAAAGGAAACGGGGAGCATCCGAGTTATGACGTGTGACGAAGCGCTGGAACGGCTCTGGCCCCTGGAGGGCCCGCAGTTGGCCAGCGACGAGGTGGTGGAGGCCAGGCGCCACGTCAGCACCTGTCCGCGCTGCCAGGAGGTGGTACAGAACGACCGCCTGCTGCGGCAGCGGCTGCGCGAGATCTCCCTTCCGCCAGCACCTCCCGAGGTCCGAGAGCGGGTCTTCCAGGCCCTGGCAGAAGAGCGCCAACGGGAATCGGGGTCTCATGGGGAGGAGGGCACTGCGGCGCGTACCTCCGGGGCACCATCACCTACGCACGGGTCGTGGTTCCCGGGGGCCAGGGAGCTCCTGGTGGCTGCGGCGCTGGTCTCCGTGGTCCTCGGAGGGTGGCTCCTCATGCAAAGCACCGATCCGGGTCCGCCTGCGGGAACCACCGGTGCACCCGAGACGTCGTCGTCCGATATTCAGTTCGTGGAGAGCTTCGTCCGCGAGGCCGCTCGGGTCGAGGGGATCGAGTCGTCCGACCCCGTCGAGGTCAGTGGATTCCTGGCTGGGGAGCTGGGGATGACCCTCCACCCGCGGGAGTTGGATGGATTCGATCTCGTTGGCGCCGAGATCTGTGCCCTGGGCGAGAAGCGGGGAGCCGTCATGATCTACGAACGAGACGGACAGCGGCTCTACCACTTCGTCCTGCGGGCGGACAACGGGGTGTCCCGTTCGCCCCAGCTATCGGAGGCGACACCGCAGCACTGGAATGATGGAGTCACCCTTTCCACCGCGATCTGGAACTCCGGGAACCTGGACCAGGCCCTGGTGGGAGAGCTCTCCCCGGAGGAGGTCCTCTCACTGGCAAGGTCGGAGGCTGCCCAGACCTGAGGGGAAGGCACCACTCCCTCAACGGTCACCGGCGGCTCCCCGTCGGCTCATTCATCGGCGGAGGCACCGCCCATCTGACTCACGGCCTTGAAGGCCTCCAGGAACTCCAGCGGAATCGGGACCACGGCGAAGGTGGCGTTCTGCTCTTCCGCGACCTCGGTCATGGTCTGCAGGTAGCGAAGCTGGATGGCGATGGGGTGGTCGCGCATCATCTCGGCCGCCTCCACCAGGCGAGCCGCCGCCTGGAACTCTCCTTCTGCGATGATGACCCGTGCCCGCCGGTCCCGTTCGGTCTCGGCCTGCCGGGCCATGGCCCGCTTCATGTTCTCCGGGAGCACGACGTCCCGGACCTCTACCGACACCACCTTGATGCCCCACGGGTCGGTCTGGCGGTCGATGATGTCCTGGATGTTCTTGTTGACCTTCTCCCGTTCTGCCAGCACCTCGTCCAGCTCGACCTGACCCACGATGCTCCGAAGCGTGGTCTGGGCCAACCAGGTGGTGGCTTCCATGTACTGCTCCACCTGAATGATGGCGCGCTCGGCGTCCACTACCCGGAAAAAGACGATGGCGTCCACCAGGACCGTCACGTTGTCCTTGGTGATGATCTCCTGGCGCTCCACGTTGATGGTGAGCACCCGGAGGTCCACCCGCTCGATCCGGTCGATGAACGGGATCAGAAAGATCAGTCCCGGACCCTTCACGCTCAGGAACTTTCCGAGCCGAAAGACCACCGCCCGTTCGTACTCCCGGAGGATCCTCACCATCTGGGGCACCAGGATCAGCCCCAGAACGACCAGGGTGACGATCCAGACGATCGGCTCTACGAGATTCGTTTCGTTGATCATGACGCACCTTGCCTTGAGGAAGGGGAACTCGGGTCGGAGGGTCCGGAGCGTCCGGCCAGGGGGCTCATGGGTCGCACCTTCAGCTTGAGCCCCTCCACCTCGACGATCTCACACGACTCGCCCTCGTCGATCTCCTGGTTGCTCACGGCGTGCCAGTACTCACCGGCCACGAAGACACGTCCCCCGGAACTGTCGACCCGGTCCACCACCTCGGCGGAGGCGCCTATCAGGGCCTCCCGACCGCTCCGGGGCCTCGCGAACTGGGCCTTGATGCCGTACGTGGCCACCCACACGAAGAAGGCAGCGGTGAGGACGGTGGCCGGAACCAGCCAGGTCCATGGGAGGGCCATGGGCTCCGGAAAGTCCTGAAAGAGCATGAGGGCCCCCAGGAAAAAGGCCACGATGCCGGTGCCCAGGAAGATCCCGAAGGTGGGCGTGAAGGCTTCTGCGATAAAGAGAGCGATGGCCAGGGCCAGCAGCACGTAGCCGGCCACGTTGATGGGCATGGCGGCAGAGGCGAAGAGGAGGAGCACCAGGGCGATGACCCCCGCGACTCCAGGAACGATGGCCCCTGGGTTGGTCATCTCACCGATGATCCCGTACATGGCCACCAGCATGAGGATCAGCATGACCTCCGGGCGCAGCAGCATACCCAGGAACCGCTCCGCCAGGTTCTGAGGGATCTCGTCGATGGTCGCCCCTTCGACGTTCAGGGTGTCGCCCTCTACCACCCACCCCTGCAGCTGGCTCAGAAGGTCCTGCCGATCCGAGGCCACCAGGTCTATGACTCCCAGCTCCAGTGCCTCTCGCTCCGTGACGGAGGCTCCCTCACGCACGGCCGAGATGGCCCACTCCACATTCCGGTCCCGGCGCTCCGCAATGCTCTCGATGAGGCTCTCGGTGGCGCTGAAGATCTTCTTCTGCTGAACGGTGTCCGCCTCGGCGCCGGGAGCCATGGTCACCGGAGAGGCCGCGCCGATGGTGGTGGAGGGAGCCATGGCAGCCACATGAGCGGCCATCGTGATGAAGGTGCCCGCACTGGCGGCCCGGGCTCCGTCAGGAGACACGTAGACCACTACAGGTAGCTCGGCACCGAAGAGGATGCGGACGATGTCCTGGGTGGAGTTCAGCAGTCCCCCAGGGGTGTCCAGCTCGATAATCAGGGCGGCGGACTCCCGCTCACCCGCCAGCTCGAGGGCGCGCCCGATGTAGTTGGTGGTGGTTGGGCTGATAGGCCCGTCGACGCGTATGACGCTCACCACAGGCTCGGCGTTTGCCTGCTCGAGGGTCTGTTGCGACTGGGCGGGCTCCACCCCGGGCGTCAGGACCCACGAGAGCAGGGTACCCAACAGGAGAAGTGATTTCATCTTGCATCCTCTGACCACCAGGTCACCTCAGCCTCCTGCAATGGACGGCTCGAGCCGAATCCCGGGGTGCTGGGATCCGGAGAGTCCCTGCCTGGGGCACTCGGTCTCCAGCACACGTCGCCGACACCCGTGCCGGCTTCCGCGCTCCCGTACCCTGATCCAGGCAAAGGGAGCCGCCTCCTACGCTGGCCGGCCTCGACGTAGCTTTTGCTATGCCCACGGGTCGCCGCCTACTATTAGAAGGCCGTTGAAGAAGGGCAGGGCGCCACCGTTGGGAGCCCCAGGGGCCCCA
>SLNQ01000170.1 GCA_007132965.1 Gemmatimonadota bacterium
ATCCGCACCGGACTCACGACGCGCGTGTAGGCCCGAGCCACCCCCGGCACCTCCTCCAGGCGGCGAGCGAGGCCCTCCGGCGCCCGCTCCAGCATGACGAAGGCGTCGCCGAAGCGGTACCGGTCGTAGTACAGATCCCGGGAGTCCACCAACGAGTCGTAGGTGGAGGCCAGAGCGATGTATCCGGCGATCCCGGCGGCCACCACCAGGGCGATGGTGATGCCCTGGCCCAGCATCCCCCGAAGGTCCCGGATCAGCTTGAGGTCCAGCGACGATAGGCGCATGTGCGCCCGAAGAATACGTCAAACGCACCGCCAGGTCGACAGATCGTCTCGCCCATCGCCGCTGCGACAGCCGGAGGCGAACGAAACAACCTGTCGCCCTGCGGGGTTCCGGGGGCAGGCACCCCCGGCTCCTCGCCCCCCTCCAAGGACTCCGGCCCATGTCCTCGTCACGCCCACCCACACCTGACCCCGACAAGGGTGCCCGTACCCTCTCCCCGGTCCGGCTGCAGGACATCCGGCGCCGGTTCCCCATCCTCCAGCGGCGAATCTACCTGAATTCCTGTTCCCTGGGGCCCCTTTCGCTGGAGGCCCAGGAGCGGCTGGACTCCTTCCTCCAGCTCTGGCACGAGATGGGCGCATCGGCCTGGTACGAGCACTGGCTGGGGCGGCTGGACGAGCTCCGGGGGGCCGTCGAGCGGTTCCTGGGGGCCGAGGACGGCGAGGTGGCCCTCTCGCCCTCCACCTCGGTGGCCCTCTCTTCGGTGGCCGAGTCGGTGGACTGGAGCGTGCGGCCTCGGGTGGTCACCACCGAGCTGGACTTTCCCACCCTGCCCTACCAGTTCGCGGTCAAGCCCCAGGTGGACCTGGTGGTCCTGCCCAGCCGCGACGGCGTGGGGATCGATCCGGAGCAGTTCGCCGAGGCGGTGGACGAGCGGACCGCCTTCCTGGCCACCTCCCACGTCTTCTTCACCACCGGCTTCCGGCAGGACATCGGCCGACTGGCCGACATCGCCCGGGGCGCCGGCGCCCTCTCCCTCATCGACGGCTACCAGGGCGCGGGCCAGGTGGAGGTGGACGTGCGCACCAGCGGGGTGGACATCTATACCACAGGACCCCTCAAGTGGCTCTGCGGCGGGCCGGGGCTGGCCTACCTCTACGTCCGGCGCGAGCTGGCTCGGAGGCTCGAGCCGCGGATCACCTCCTGGTTCGCCACCCGCAACCCCTTCGACTTCGACCCCGCCGGGTTCGCCTTCCGGGACGACGCCCGGCGCTTCGAAATGGGCACTCCGGCACTGCCCACCGTCCATACCGCCCTGGGGGGGCAGGCCATCATCGACCGGGTGGGGATGGCCACCATCGAGGCCCGCAACCGGCTCCTCACCCGGAGGCTGGAGGAGGGGCTCCAGGGGGAAGGTTTCCCCCTGCGAATGGCCGAGGACCCGGCCCATCGCACCGCTATCCTCATGGTGCAGCACCCACACCCGGCCGAGACGGTGGCCGCACTGGCGGAAGAGGACATCATCGTGGACCACCGTCCGGGGCACGTCCGGATCTCCCCCCACTTCTTCAACACCGAAGCGGAGATCGACGTGGTGGTGGAGGCGCTGGCCCGACTTCCGCGGTAGGAACTTGGTCCAACAGCCTTCTAGTCGCCCGGGCGCCCTTCCCCTCGGTCCTTCCGGGTCCAGCGATCCGAGTCCCGGACGCGGTACTTCTCCAGCGTCCGCTCCAGGGCCCGATCCAGGTCCACCCCCTGCTCGTTGGCCAGCGCCAGGAGCACGAAGAGGATGTCGGCCATCTCCAGAGCCAGGTCCCCTTCCGGCTCGTCGGCCTTGCGGGTCTTGGCGCCGTAGCGGTGGTTCAGCTCCCGGGACAGCTCGCCCACCTCCTCGATGAGACGGGCCAGGTTCACCAGCGGGGGCCAGTAGCCCTCATCGAACTGGGAGATCCACTCGTCCACCCGCCGCTGCGCTTCGCTGATGTCCATGGGCGGAAGATGACCCGGTGCGGTGCCCGGGGCCAGGGGCCCTCAGCCGCCGAAGCCGCGCCTCTCCACCACCTCGAGCTCCGGCAGCCCCAGCACCCACCCATGGCCGAAGGCCCCGGCCGGCGTGACGGCGCCCCGGAGCCCCGGCCGAGCCAGTACCTCCTCCAGCGCCCGCACCCCCGCCACGGCGGTGAAGCGGTAGCCCTGGGGAAGCTCCAGGACCACCTCGGACCACCGTCTCTCGTCATCTTCCATCCGGCCCCAGACCCGGGTCCGCCCCGTCCTGCGGTGTTCGAGGGAAGGGCCGGCCGGGCCCCGGTCCGCAGCGCGTCGCGCCAGCCGACGAACCGGACCCACCGACATCGCAGCCCGCAGCAGGGGCAGGGCCACCGGCAGCAGCCGCACCTGCCAGCGGGAGGTGGTCATGTAGCAGGTGACGTGGCCCACGCCGGTGGTCCGCCAGGCGGTGGCCAGGTCGCCCCAGGTGTAGGGAGCCACCGAGCGCCGCCCGCCAAGCCGGCCCGCCATGGGGCCCTCCTGGGGCTCAGGACCAAAGTCCACCTCCCGACGGAACTCCCTTCGCCCTGGGCTGGCCCCCTCCAGGCGACCGTCGCGTCGAACCAGCAGCCCTCCGGGCAGGCCATCCACGATGGTCTTCAGCGTACCCGCGCTGGGTCCGCCCGGGGAATGGATCGCCAGCTCCAGCCGCCTCCCCGTGGGGAGGGCTTCGGCCAGCAGTCCTGCCGCCGCATCGGTGGGAACGACGTCCATACCCACCCCGGGCAGGAGGACCACGCCGGCGTCCCGGGCCCGCTGGTGGAGGCCGAAGGCCCGCTCGAAGACGGGCACCTCGCCGGTGATGTCCAGGTAGTGGGCCCCCACTTCCAGGCAGGCCTCCAGCATGGGCGGGGCCGTGTGAAGGAAGGGCCCGGCGGCGTGAAGCACCGCCGACACGCCCTCCAACTCCCGGCGCAGCGTACCCGGATGATCCAGGGAGAACCGTCGCCACTCGGACCGAGGCAGGGGCGCCTCCGGATCCACGCCGGGGGCATGCTCCGCCTCACGGCGGTGGGCGACGGCCTCCGGGTGTCCCAGCTCCCGGGCCAGCCCCCGGGGGGTGCGACCCTCCAGCTCATGGGCCAGCGCCTGCAGCGGCTCCTCCCTTCGTCCCGCCAGGATGGGCCGGTGCCCCCGCCGGAGGGCTTCCATCGCCAGCAGCCGGCCGGTGTAGCCGTACGCGCCGTAGAGGAGCCACGGCCGGACGTCGTCTCGCCGGCGGGCGGAGGGGATCTCGGGAGCGTCCCCTTCCCCTGGACTCTGCTCCTCAGCGGACTCGTGCGATGGGTGTTGATGTCCGGTCACGTCGCGGACCCGTGGTGTGAAAGGTGCGTTCAGAAGACCAGCCGGTGGAACCGTCGTGCGGCCACTGCAGAAATACCGGGCCAGCTCCCGGGAGTGCCCACCCGCCCCAGGTGCGGCGGCTTCCGACAAGCCCGGGCCCCGCGGCTCCCACCAAGCCAGCCGCATCCGCCGTCGAGCCGCCATTCCCCTGGCGCAGCAGCGAAGGAACAACCCACCCGATGAGTGGGTCCTCATGACGGGCCACCCGGGCAGACCGGAGGACCCCCTCCGATTCCTTCCCAGCCGAAGTCGTCCACCCCAACCAGGAACGAGAGATGACAGCCCGCGGACGCCTCATCGTGGTCTCCAACCGCCTTCCACTGGTCATGAAGCAGCAGTCCGGGGGCGCGTGGCACCTGGAACGGGGCTCGGGCGGGCTCGTCACCGCCCTGGAGCCCGTACTCCGCGAGACCGACGGCATCTGGGTGGGCTGGCCAGGCGTCGATCCCAAGCGGATTCCCGAGGTAGACGATTTCCTGGAAGGCAAGGAGGAGGAGCTGGGCTACCAGGTGCGCGGCGTGGGGCTCTCGCCCCGGGAAGTGGACGACTTCTACCTGGGGTTCGCCAACCAGGTGGTCTGGCCTCTCTTTCACGACTTCCTGAACCAGTGCAACTTCGATCCCGCCTTCTGGAAGGCGTACCAGGCCGTGAACCAACGCTTCGCCGAGGTGGTGGCCGACGAAGCGGAAGCGGGCGACTTCATCTGGGCCCACGACTACCACCTCATGTCGTTGGGAGAAGACCTCCGGGGCAAGGGGGTGAAGAACCGGCTGGGCTTCTTCCTCCACATTCCCTTCCCGCCCCGAGACCTCTTCGTGAAGCTGCCCTGGCGGAAGGAGGTCATGAGCGCGCTCCTGAGCTACGACCTCATCGGCTTCCAGACCGACCGGGACCGGACCAACTTCGTGCACTGCCTGCAGGCCCTTCGGCCCGACGCCCACATCGAGGGAAGCGGCCGGGTGGTCCGGGCCGAGGTGGATGGACGCACGGTCCGCATCGGGGTCTTCCCCATCTCCATCGACGTGCGGGAGTTCGCGGGTCCCGCCGCCTCTCCGGAGATCTCCGAGCGGGTGGCTCGCCTCTGGACCGAGTTCCCGGGCCGGAAGTTGATCCTGGGTGTGGATCGGCTGGACTACTCCAAGGGCATTCCCCACAAGCTGGAGGGCTACCGCCTGGCGCTGGCCCGCTACCCCGAGCTGCAGGAGAAGGTGAGCCTGGTGCAGCTGGTGGTACCCAGTCGCGAAGACATCCCCGAGTACTACGACATGAAGCGGGAGATCGAGCGGCTGGTGGGGCAGATCTCAGGCGAGTTCACCCGACCGGGCTGGGTTCCCATCCACTACCAGTACGGACGCTGGGACCGTCCGGAGCTCATTGCCCACTACCGGGCCGCCGCCGTGGCGCTGGTGACGCCCCTGAAGGACGGGATGAACCTGGTGGCCAAGGAGTTCTGCGCCGCGAGCCTCGAGGGGAACGGGGCGCTCATCCTGAGCGAGCACGCCGGCGCCACCGCCCAGCTCCAGCACGACGCCATCCTGGTGAACCCCTTCGACGTGGAAGGCGTGGCCGAAGCCATATTCCGCGCCTGCACCATGTCGGACGAGGAGCGACAGGCCCGAATGCAGCGCATGCGGGCCAAGATCGAGCGGGAAGACATCTTCTGGTGGGTGGAGACCTTCCGGAAGGCCAGCCACGACGAAGTCGACGACGAAGCGAGCCCCCTGGACGTCTACATGCCGTCCCGGATCTGACGGGGGACTTTACTCCCCGTCGCCCGCCGTGATGGTCAACAGGAGGGCGGTCTCCACCAGCGCCTCGATGTCCTGTGCGTGGCCCGGACCGAAGAAGAGGATCTCGCCGGGGCCCAGCTCGAAGGTCTCGTCGTCGACCCTGTAGCGGAGTCGCCCCTCCAGGGGCTGCAGCGTCATGGGCCGTTCGGCCAGGTGGGTCTCCACCCGCGCACCCTCGTCGAGGGCTACCAGGGTGAGGCGAAGCGGGCCCTCCTTGGCCAAGGTCCGGCCGGCGCGGCCGCTTCGAGTGTACGCCTCGTCGCTGCGGAGCTCAGCCAGGTGCTCCGGCAGGTTGAAGATCAAGTGGGGTCCGGTCAGGGATCTGGAAACTGGTGACATGGGGCCTCCCAGGGGGGGTGGAGATTCGGAGCCGCCCTTGTACCTGCGCAACGGCCTTCTACCCAAGAACTACCCCGCGCGGGCTCAAAGTGCCAGCCGCTCACCCGCCCCCGGCATCCTCGGCTCTCTCCAGCAGTAGCCAGCCGTCGGGGTCCAGTCGCACCGATCCCGGCTCCCCGGGCAGGGTCATGGTGCGGGTCCACTCCCGGCCGTCCACCAGGTGCACCTCCCGGTGGACCCCTCCATCCATTCGGAACTCGAACTCCACCGGCATCCGGAAGGTGGGCCAGGCAGGGTCCTGTTCCTGCCGCACCGTCACCCGGGCCTGTCCCTGGGTCTCATCCCAGGTCATCTCGGTCCGATAGACCGGATATCCCGGGGAATGGAGCCACTGCCTGAAGAACCAGTCCAGCGACTCGCCGTGGGCTTCCTCCATGACCGCCCGGAAATCGTCGGTGGTGGCGTTGCCCCCGGCATACCGCTGGTAGTAGCGCCGCACCCCTCGGAAGAACTCCCGATCCCCCATGACCCACCGGAGCATGTGCAGGACCAGTCCCCCTTTCTGATACGAGTTGCGATTCAGGAGGTCCAGGAGGTTCTCCACCTCGTGGTCCACCACCGGGCGGTGGGTCACTTCGGAGGCCAGGTAGCGCTCCCTGGCGGCGTCGAGTCGCTCCTGCATGGCCGGCCGGCCCTGGCTGTACTCCCAGAAGTAGGCACCGAAATAGGTGGCGAATCCCTCCGACAGCCAGAGGTGCGGCCAGTCGGCGGGGGTGACGGAGTTGCCGAACCACTGGTGCACGATCTCGTGGGCCACCGTCCCCTCGATGTCCCGTCCCTGGGCGATGGCCTCTTCCGAGTAGAAGATGGCCGAGGCGTTCTCCATCCCGCCGAACCGGGTGGCGGACTGGACGTTGGCCAGCTTCTCGTAGGGATACGGCCCAAAGAGATCGACGTAGAGGTCCACCATCTCGGCAGCCCGGCTGAACATGGCGCGCGCATGGGCCGTGTCCGGCGGAAAGGCCCAGCCCGTCACCTCCACGCACCCGTCCCCCCGGGGAGAGGCCGGCGCCTGGCCGCACGCCGCCAGTCCCTGGTCCATGACCACCATGTCGGCCACGCCGATGACCATGAGATAGGTGGGAATGGCCACCGCCGTCTCCCACCGCCAGGTCACCAGCCCCTCGATCCCGCCCGCCGTTTCCGGGGCGGCAGGCCCCGGCTCTCCTACCTGCAGTCCGTTGGCCACCACCTGCAGTCCCTGGGGCGCATGGACCGTGAAGCTCACCGTGGCCCGATCCGAAAGATGGTCGTTGGAGGGGAACCAGAAGCGGGCCCGGTTCGGCCAGTTGTCGGCAAAGGCGGCCGGCTGCCCGTGCACGTTGTCCCGCATCACCAGACCGTCGGCCGGGACGCCCCGGCTCATCACCTCCACCTGCAGGGTGTCGAAGAGCCCGATACGTCCCGGCGCCTCGAACTCCAGGAGCCCGTCGCGGTGGGTGAACTCCAGCGGATCGCCGTCCCAGAGCACGGCCTCCACCGCCAGACCCGTGAAGTCCAACGTCACCGGATGGGGCCCCCGGGTCTCGTTCACGTACCGGATGAGCGTCCGGCTGGAGATCCGATCGTTCTCCGGCGGGATCACCACCTCCACCTCGTAGTGGAGGACGTCCATGTCGTGGTCGTAGCGTCCGGGTGCCGGGGGAAGCCCCATGGGGATGGGTTCAGGGTCCTCCAGCTCCACCCCCTCCACGATGGGGGGAGGAGACGCGAAGTCCCATGGGATGGGCGCCGGCTCCTCGGGCCCCCACACCAGCCCGCATCCCCCCACCACAACGGCGCCGAGGGTGACTGCGAGGGAAACCGCCAGAGATCGCAAACGGGGGTACGCTGGCCGTTCACAGGCCGTGGGATGACGTCGTTGAAACATCGTTGGGCTGTTCAGGTGTGGAAGCGGGTGCAGCCAAAGGTACACCGGCGGCCAGGGGAGTGCGACGTCAGAAGGGGAAGAGGAGGGGCACCAGCACCACCGTCACGGCAAGCACCAGGAGCTGGAGGAGGACCCCGACCTTGAAGAAGTCGCCGAAGCGGTAGCCGCCGGGTCCCAGCACCAGGGTGTTTACCGGTGAGGCCACCGGGGTAGCGAAAGCCGTGGAGGCGGCCACCGCAATGGTCATCATGAAGGGCTCGGGGGCGGCGCCGATGCCCACCGCCAGCTGAAAGGCGATGGGCGCCAGCAGCACCGCGGTGGCCGTGTTGGAGATGACCTGGCTCAGCGCC
>SLNQ01000380.1 GCA_007132965.1 Gemmatimonadota bacterium
CGAGTACGGACGCCCGACGTGGTAGGTCACGTAATCCAGGGCGAAGTCGGCGTCCTCCCAGTGGGGCAGGAGCATCTCCACGAACTCGTCCATGGCCATGTACGGATCGGAGCGGATCCGCTGGCCCACCCCTGACAGGTCCCACCCGGGACCGCCCGGACCATACCCCAGGGCCCCGTAGTCCAGGGGCTCGGTGGATGTGAGGATGAAGTAGTAGCCCATGCCGGGATCCTCATCTACGACCCAGGTGGGGGACCCGGACCGGAGAAGACGGTAGTCCCGACCACCCCGGATCCACTCCGGGGCGTCGGGTGAGGCGGGAAAGAGCAACTGCACCCGGCCGCCGGTGTCGATGTGGAAGAGGGCGACGTAGGCGTCGAGGTTCGAACGAAAGTAGACCCGAACGTGCTCCCCTGGCTGCAGGACCGGGTCCACGCCCCGATCCAGCCAGATCCGCGCCTCCGGCGCCGCCGCGGAGACGGCCACCGTCGGGGGAGACTGGGCATCTCCCGGCACTGCCGCCACCAGAATCACGGCGCCGGCCAGCAGCGCCGGTAGGCTCCACGTCGGCATCAGCGCCCGTGGACTGGACATTGGGTGTGGACCATGCAACGGCTCCTGGCGACGCACCGGAAGGTCGAGCAGGGATTCGGCGGTCCCCCGGGATCAGCGGGACCAGCGACATGGAGTAGCAGGGACCGTGCCAATGGCCAACGCTGTAGAAGACACGGGTGGGTCCCTCCCCACCGTCCCCGAATCAGGACACCCGCATCCCCGGGAAGGGACAGGCGGGGAGTGTCCCACACGCATTGTCTCGCCTGCCTTCCTTATCTAACCTTCCCCGTCCATGGCATCTCCACCTGCATCCCCGACCTCCCCCCGGCGAGCCGACCTCCTCCCCCCCCGGGAGCTGGCGGCGCTGGGGGGGCTCGAGCTCCTGTCCCGGGCCGTGGTGGAAGGGTTTCTCATGGGCCTTCACCGTTCGCCCCACCGAGGATTTTCCGCCGAGTTCGCCGAGCTCAGGGGCTACCGGCCCGGAGACGAGATCCGGCACATCGATTGGCGCATGTACGCCCGCTCCGACCGGTTCTACATCAAGCAGTTCGAGGAAGAGACGAACCTGCGGGCCTACCTCCTCCTGGATGTCAGCGCCTCCATGGACTGGAGCTCCAGCCCCGAGACGCTTCCCACCAAGCTGTGGTATGGTCAGCTCCTGACGGCGGCGCTGGCCCTTCTCCTGCTCCGGCAGGGAGACCGCACCGGGCTGGGAATCTTCGACGACCAAGTGAGGGAGTGGCTGCCCGACCGGGGGGGAAGACGCCAGCGCGGCGAGATCCTCCGGCGACTCCAGGGGGTTCGGGCCCAAGGAACCACCGATCCCGGCGAAGCACTCAAGACGGCAGCGCTGCGATTGCGGAGGCGGGGCCTGGTGGTGCTGGTGTCCGACCTCCTGCTGGATCCGCAGCCGGCCGTTCGGTCACTTCGCTTCCTCCGGCACCGGGGTCACCAGGTCATGGTCTTCCACCTCCTGGACCCCGGGGAACGTGACCTCCAGGGTACCGGAAGCATCCGATTTCGCGATCCGGAGACGGGAGACGAGCTGAAGGTCGACGTGCCGGAGATGCGCCGGGATTACCGGGCGGCGGTGGACCGAGCCGTGGAGGAGTGGCGAAGGAGCCTTCGCCCCCACGGCATCGATCACCACCTCCTGGACACCTCCCTCCCCCTGTCCCGGGCTCTTCGACTGGCCCTGGCCAAGCGGGCCCGACTGGGATAGCGAACGTTGACCTTCCTGGCTCCCATTGTGCTCCTGGCCGGCGCGGCGCTGGCCGTCCCGCTCCTCCTGCACCTGTTCAGGAAGCGGGAGAGCTCCATTCAGAGCTTTCCGGCCCTCCGGTACCTGAAGCGGACAACCCGTGACCGCGCCCGGATCATTCGACTCCGCCAGCTCCTCCTCCTGGCGCTGAGACTGGCGGCGGTGGCCCTGGTGGCCCTGGCCGGTGCTCGGCTGGTCCTTCCCCTGGGCGGCACGGACCATCCGCCGGCGGCGGTGGCCCTGGTGATGGACAATGGGATCGGGTCGTCCATGATCGTAGAAGAGCGCCGGGTCCTGGACCACCTGGCCGATCAGGCGCTGCAAGCCCTGAACCGGATGGGCGCCGACGACCGCGTGTGGCTGGTGGCGGCCGGGGAGCCCTGGCGGCCGGCGCGCCCCCTCACCCCCGACGAAGCTCGCCGACAGGTCACCCAGCTGGAGACCACCGAGTCGCGGGCCGACCTCCCCTCGGCGGTGGCCCGGGCCCGAAGCCTCCTGGAGAGCGCCGCACTGCCGGTGAGCGAGATCCTGGTACTCTCGGCCTTCGACGCCGAGACCTTCGCCGGGGACGGCGAGGCGGAACCGGCCGGCGACATTCGCACCGTGCTGGGGACCCTCCACGATGAGCTCCCGCCGAATCGGGCCGTGGCCCGGGTGTCGGTGGGCGGCGGGCTTGTGCCCCGGGCCGAGCTCCCCTCGGAGATCTCGGTGGAGGTGCTGGGGGAGCCCCGGGGGGATCAGGCGCTCCGGGTGCACGTGGACGGCGAGCTGGCAACGGCGGGGCGCACCGACGACCAGGGATGGGCGCTCCTGGACCTCCCTCCCCGACCCACCGGATGGATGACAGGCCGGGTGGAGCTCGACCCCGACAACCTCCGGGCCGACGACCTCCGGCACTTCGCCCTGCCCATTCGCCCGCCACCCCTGGTGCGCGCGCCGACGGCCGTGTCGGTCCACCTGGCCACCGCCCTCGAGGTCCTTGCCCACCGAGACCGCATCGTCATGGCCCCCGAGGCGAACCAGGTCGACGTGTCGCCGGAGGCCGTCGGCGTCGAAGCCGATGGCGCGGCCCTGGCTGGCCGGCGCCCCACCCTGGTCTTCGCGCCGTCCGATCCGGCCCGCATCCCGGCGGTGAATCGCCGCCTGGGCGAGCTGGAGGCGGGATGGCGCCTCGAAGCCTCCGATCCCGGCAGAGCTCCCACGACCCTGGACTCGTCGGACCCGGCGCTCCGCTTGCCGGCAGAGCTGGAGGTGCGCCGGAGCCATGGGCTCATCCGGGGGCAGGAGGAGCGGGGAGGCAGGGTGCTGGCCCGCCTCGCCGACGGCTCGCCCTGGATCGTCCACATCCCGGGGGGGGACGCCGGCGAACCCATATCCGGCAACGCGGGGCCGCCCCCGGTGGTCATCGTGGCCTCCCCTCCGGACCAGGAGAGCTCGGATCTGCCCACCTCAGCCGCCATGGTTCCCTTTGTTTCGGCCGCCCTGGAGCTTCTGGACGGGGCCCACGGCGCCGGCGAGCTGACGGCGGGCACCCCCATGGCCCTCCCCGAAGACGCCGCCTACGTAGTGACCCCCGCAGGAACCCGGCTTCCCGTGAGCGGTACTTCATCATTTCTCGAGACCGGGCGCGCCGGCATCTACGACATCCGGGGTCCGGAGGACGACCTCCTCGGCCGGGTGGCCGTGAATCCGGCGGCTCCCTCCGGTGCGGCGCGACTCACCACGGACGAGGCCGCCCGCCGGCTGGGCCCCCGGGCCATCGCCACCGGGAGCGCCGGGGAGTGGAACAGAGCGGCCCTGGGAGAACGGACGGGCCGGGAGCTCTGGCGCCTCCTCCTGGTGGCCCTCCTCCTCGCGCTGGTGGCCGAAGGGTGGCTGGCCAGCCGAGGAACCCCGGATTCGAATTCCGATAGCACCTCCGACAGAACCAGGGCGGACCCCATAACGTGATCGCACGAATGCATCCAGTGGTGGAGGCGATACGCTCCACCCCCGCGTTTCGCACGGCTTCAGAAAATCTACCCCGCAGCCGGGAGCACCTGGCCGTCGGCGGCATGGTGGGCTCCACCGGCCCCGGCCTGGCGGCGGCGCTGCACGAGGAGCACCCGCGCCGGATCTTCGTGCTGGTGGGCGACGATCCGGAGCACGCCGTTCGCCTCGAGGCCGACATGGTGGCGCTGCTGGGCGAGGGGTGCGCCCACCTCTACCCCCAGAGCGAGGCCCGCTTCTACGGAAGCGACGACGACGATCCCCGCATCGGGGGCCTTCGGGTCGAGGCGGTGGAGGCCCTCCTGGGCGGAGACGCCCGGATCTTCGTCACCACCGCCCGAGGGCTGCAGGAGCGGGTGGCCATGCCCGACCGCCTGGCCACTCTCCACGTGGAGTTGGAGGTGGGCGACGAGGTGGGGCTCGGGCTCCTGGTGGAGGAGTTGGAAGCCATGGGGTTCCAGCAGGCGCCCCTGGTGGAGGAGGTGGGTCAGTTCGCCGTCCGCGGCGGAATCGTGGACGTCTTCTCCCTGGGCTACCCCGATCCGTTGCGCATGGAGTTCTGGGGCGACGAAATCTCTTCGATTCGTCTCTTCGACGTGGCGGACCAGCGCTCCACGGGTGAGCTGGAATCGGTCCAGCTCCTCCCTGCCACCTTTCGGGCCGGACCCGACACCGGGAGCTCCTCCAGGCGAAGCCTCCTGGAGATTCTGCCCGACGAGACCCTCCTGGTGGGAATGGAGGGCGCCCGGTGGGAGGACGCCATGGCCCGCCACTGGACCACGGCTCGCCGGATTCGCGCCGACCGCGAGGAAGGGGGAGAACAACTGGCCCCTCCCAACCATATCCTGCAACCGCCGGATGAGGCGGCCCAGCGACTCCGGTCCCTTCCGGGCCTCCGGCTCACCTCCGAGACCGACCTCACGATCTCCATTACCGCCGAGGCCCCACCGGCCATCGAGCGGAAGATGGACCGGCTCCTCTCCCTCCTCCGGGAAACCTCGGCCGAGGGCGGACGCACGGTGATCCTGTGCGACAACGACGGTCAGGTCCAGCGCCTGGAGGAGATCCTGGACGAGCAGGGGGAACCCATCCCCGGCGTCCAGGTGGGCGTGGGAGCCCTGGAAGGTGGATTCCGGCTGCCCGCGGCCCATCCGCCCATGCTGGTCCTCACCGATCACGAGATCTTCAAGCGGAGCCGACGCGTCCGTAGCGGTCGCAGGTTCCAGGGCGCCGTGGCCCTGGAGAGCATGGCCCAGCTCACGCCAGGCGACTACCTGGTGCACATGGACCACGGGATCGGGCGCTTCCAGGGTCTGGAGCAGATCGAGGTGGGTGGCGAATCGCTGGAGGTCCTGGCCATCGAATACGCCGGCGGCGAGATCCTCCGGGTCCCGGTCTACCGGCTGGACCTCCTGGAGCGCTGGGTGGGGGACGAGGCCGACGCCGAGCCCCCGTCGGTGCACCGCATCGGGGGTAAGCGCTGGAAGACGCTCAAGCGGAAGACACAGGAAGCCGTCGAGCGCATGACCCAGGAGCTGGTGGAGCTCTACGCCGAGCGGGAGTTGGCCGAGGGCTTCGCCTTCTCCGCCGACACCCGGTGGCAGCGGGAGATGGAGGCCTCCTTCCTGTACGAGGACACCCCCGATCAGCGGACCGTCACCGCCGAGGTGAAGAAGGACATGGAGTCGCCTCGTCCCATGGACCGCCTCATCTGCGGCGACGTGGGCTTCGGCAAGACCGAGGTGGCGGTCCGGGCCGCCTTCAAGGCCGTCCAGGACGGAAAGCAGGTGGCGGTGCTGGCGCCCACCACGATCCTGGTGGAACAGCATCGGCGGACCTTCGAGGAGCGGCTGGCCGACTTTCCCGTGCGGGTGGCCGCCCTCTCCCGGTTCCGCACCAGCAAGGAGCAGGAGGCCATCGTCCTGGGACTGGAACGGGGAGAGGTGGACATCGTCATCGGTACCCATCGCCTCCTCTCGAAGGACATCCGCTTCCGGGAGCTGGGCCTCCTGGTGGTGGACGAGGAGCAGCGCTTCGGAGTCAAACACAAGGAGCGCCTCAAGCAGATGCGGGCCTCGGTCGATGTCCTGACCCTGACCGCCACCCCCATCCCCCGAACCCTCCAGCTCTCCCTGGGCGGAGTCCGGGATCTCTCGCTCATTCGAACCCCGCCCCGGGACCGCCTGGCGGTATCGACCCAGGCCATCCCATGGAGTGACGGCCTCCTGGCCGAGGTCATGGCCCGGGAGCTGGACCGGGGAGGTCAGATCTACTTCCTCCACAACCGGGTGGAAACGATCCACACCGTGGCCGAGCGAGTGCGACGAATCGCCCCGCCGGGCACCCAGGTCGAGGTGGCCCACGGTCAGATGAGGGCCGGGCCGCTGGAAGACGTGATGGGACGGTTCATCCGCGGCGAGACCGACGTCCTGGTGTGCTCGTCCATCATCGAGAACGGATTGGACGTGGCCAACGCCAACACCCTCATCGTGGACCGGGCAGACCACTTCGGCCTCGCCCAGCTCTACCAGATCCGTGGCAGGGTAGGCCGATCAGATCGCCGGGCGTATTGTTACCTGGTGGTTCCGGAGCACATGACCGAGGAGGCCCGGCAGCGGATTCGGGTGCTGGAGCGCCACACCGAGCTTGGGAGCGGATACCAGGTGGCGCTGCGGGACCTGGAGATCCGGGGCGCCGGCAACCTCCTGGGAGCGGACCAATCGGGGTATGCCCACGCGGTGGGGATGGACACCTACCTCCGACTCCTCCAGGATACGGTGCGCCGCTTCCGCCGGGGCGCCAGCCAGGAAGAGGAGTTTCCGGAACCGGAGGTGTCGCTGGCTGGATCCGCCTACGTCCCCGACGGGTATATTTCAGATTCGGGGCAGAAGCTGCACCTCTACCGGCGCCTCTCGAAGGCCGAAGATCGGTCGCAGGTGGAGGAGCTCCGGGATGAGCTGCGGGACCGTTACGGTCCCCTGCCCGACGAAGTGGAGCGGCTTCTGGACGCCCACCTCCTCCGTCTCCTGGGCAGGGAGCTGGGGATCGAACGGATCTTCGTGCGAGATCGGGAGGGTCGCATCACCTTCCGGGCGGCGGCCAATCCGCGCCTCACCTCGCTGGAGGGACCGTTCCGGGACCGCCAGGTGGAGGTGGGGGTGCGCCGGATGATGCCCCTCTCCCTCTCGCTGACCCGGGTCGGGGCCGAACCCCTGACCCGAACGCTGATCCGGGCCCTGGACCTGCTGGTCAAGGAACGAGCCCAGGCGGCATGACACTCGATGGCCTTTACAACCTCATCCTCCGAACCGAGGAATTCGAATGCGTCGTACGCGTGAACTATTTGCTCTCCTGATTCTGGTGGTCCTGGGCCTGGCCGGCTGTGGCGACCGAGGATCACTCGACGCCGACACCCTGGCCCGGGCCGGCAACTTCCAACTGGGGGTCGAGGAGACGGCCGAGCTCATCGCGCCGGTGCCGGAGCTCCCTCAGGACCCCGCCGTCATCGAGGCGCTCACCGACTTCTGGATCGACTACTCGCTCCTGGCCCTGGCGGTGAACCGCGAGGGTGCGCTGGAAGAGATCGACCTCTCGGCGCTCACCCGTCAGCACCTGAACCAGGACAAAGTGCTTCAGCTCCGGGACATGGTCATCGACGTAGACACCACCGTCTCCGACGAGGAGCTGGCCGAGATCTACGAGCGGGATCGCCCCGGTGAGCGGATCCGCGCCCGACACATCCTCCTCCTCTTCCCTGACGATGCCGACCAGGCTCAGCGCGACTCGGTGCGGGACCTGGCCCACCAGATCCGGGACCGGGCCGCGGCGGGCGAGGACTTCGCCTCGCTGGCCGAGCAGTACTCGGAAGACCAGGGAAGCGCGGCTCGTGGGGGCGACCTCAACTTCTTTGAGCGCGGCACCATGGTGCCGCCCTTCGAGGAGGCCGCCTTCGCCCTGGAGCCCGGTGAGGTGAGCGACGTGGTGGAATCCCAGTTCGGTCTCCACGTCATTCGTCTCGAGGAGCGGGACTTCCCGCCGCTGGACGAGGTGGCTCCCCGGCTGCGACAGGAGATTCAGACCGAGCGCACCGCCCGGGCCGAGTCGATCTTCGTGGCCGAGATAGAGGAGCCGGCACAGATCACCCTCGCCGACGGCGCCAGGAGCCGGGTCCGGGAGCTGGCCGGGGCCGCACAACTGGACCTGAGCGAGAGGGAGAAGGCCCGGGCCCTGGTCACCTTCGAAGGAGGTGACTATCCCGTCCGGGAGTTTCGCTGGTTCCTCCTGAACCAACCGACGCAGATTCGCCAGCAGATCGCCAACGCCACCGACGACCAGCTGGAGGGAATGCTGAAGGAGCTGGCACGGGGCGAGCTCCTGGTGCATGAAGCCGAGCGACGGGACATCACGGTTCCCGACGAGCAGGTCCGGGAGCTGGAGGAGGAGATCCGGGAGCAGTACCGCGAGATGGCGGGCCTCCTGGGCCTGGACGACATCACCCCGGAGGAGGGTGAGACGCTGGAAGCGGCCGTAGAGCGCGCCATGGCCGATCTCCTTCCCCGCCTCGTCCGGGGAGAGCAGGAGGTGTACCCCCTGGGCAACCTCTCCCTGCCTCTGAGAGACCACTACGGGGTGCAGATCTCCATGGAGAACATGAACTCGACGGCCCAGCGCGTGGCCGCCCTGCGGGACGAGGACCCGGATGCCGTCCCCGAGCTGGGCGACCTGGACGACCTGGACCTCGAAGAGCTGGTGCCCGACGAACCTCCCACCGATCCCAACTGAGGAACCCCGGGTCGGGAGCCGGTTTAGAATCTGAAGCGGCGGGGGGTGGGCAGAGCCCCACCCCCCGTCGCCGTATGGCCTCCGGCCACCGATATCATCTCCTCGTTCCCCTCCGTCCTTGGACGGACTGGAAACGGACCCGACGACATGCGTCAGACTGCTCGATTCATTCCGGCCCTTCTCGTAGCCGCCTTTCTCGTTCCCGGCCTCCTGGGCGCCCAGGTGGGACTGGACGATCCTTCGTCCGATGAGCTGGTCGACAAGGTGGCGGCGGTGGTGGGCGACTCCATCGTTCTCTACAGCCAGGTCCTGGAGCAGATCGGCCGCATGGAGGCGCAGGGCATGGACGTGCCCGCTCCGGGAACCCCCGAGATGCAGCAGATGGAACGTGAGATCCTGCAGCAGCTCGTGGACCAGCAAGTCCTCCTTCAGGCCGCCGACCGCGACACCCTGGTGGCGGTCTCCGACGACGAGGTGGAGCAGCGGTTTCAGATGGCGTGGCAGGAGCAGATCAACCGGTTCGGTGGCACCGAGGAGCAGTTCCGCCAGGCGGTGGAGCAGTCCGGCGAGAACTTCTCCCAGTACCAGGCGACCCTCAGAGAGGAGATCCGTCGCAGCCTCCTCCTGCAGCGCTACATGCAGGAGCAGATGCGGACCATCGGCCAGGTAGCGGTTCGCGACGCGGAGGTGCGGGAGTTCTTCGAGAGGGAGCGAGACCGCTTCGGGGAGCGCCCGGCCACGCTCAGCCTCCGGCAGGTCTTCCTCCAGCCCCGCGCCTCCGATGAAGCCCGGGCCGAAGCCAGGGAGCGTGCCGAGGAGGTCCTCCAGCGACTCAGGGACGGAGAGGACTTCGAGGAGCTGGCCGAACGGTACAGCGACGACCCAGGGACCCGGCAGCAGGGCGGCGATCTGGGGTGGTACCGAAGGGGCGACGGCCTGGTGGAGGACTTCGAAGACGTGGCCTTCGCCATGAGAGAAGGCCAGATCAGCGGAGTGGTGGAGACGCCCTTCGGAGCCCACATCATCAGGGTGGATCGGGTCCGGGGCGCGGAGCGGAAGATCCGCCACATCCTGATCTCGTCCGAGATCACCCCCGCCGACGAGGCCCGGGCTCGGGAGCGTGCGCAGGAGATCGCCAACGAGGTGCGTGAGGGAGCCTCCTTCAGGGATTATGACCTGGAGGCGGCCCAGTTCGGCCTTCCCGACTCCATCACCATCGCCCAGGACCAGCTCGACCAGTTCCCGGACGCCTTCGCCAGCGCGCTTCGGGCCGCATCGGAAGGTGAGGTGGTGGGGCCTGTGGAGTTTCCCCTGGGACAGGGCCTCACCGTCTTCGCCGTGGCCCGGATCGACCGCCTCCGCGACGCCGGGGAATTCCAGTTCGAGGACGTAAGGGAACAGTTGCAGGCGAACCTCCGGGAACAGCGCATGGAGGAGCGGATCCTGGAGCGCCTGAGACAGCGAACCTACGTCGATATCCGCCTCTGACCTCCGCGTTCCCCTCGCCCGGGATCGAGCCTTCGGCGGCTCGCGACGCAGGAACCCTGGTGATCACCCTGGGTGATCCCCGGGGCATTGGGCCCGACGTGGCTGGCCGGGCCATCGCCACCTTCCGGAGCGAGCACTCTCCGGCGCCCCCATTGACGGTGGTGGGTGACGACCGGTCCCTGGCCTCGGTGGCCGCGACCCTCGAGGCGGAAGGCCCCGGGGGAAGTGCCCGGGTGACCTTGGAGTCGGTGGGAACCTTTGACGGCTCCCTGGAGTCCGCGGGCCAGGTTTCCGCCGATGCCATCCGCCGGGGAGTCGAGCTCATATCCGGCCCAGGCAATCCGTCCGGCACCCTGGTCACGGGACCGGTCCACAAACCGGCCCTCCACGCCGCCGGTGTACGTACACCGGGCCAGACCGAGTTTCTGGGTCGGCTCACCGGCGCACCCTCGGTGGGCATGCTCATGCATGCCCGTTCCACCCGACTGGGCTCCACGCCCCTGCGCATTCTCCTGGCCACCACGCACCTTCCGCTGCGGGACGTCCCCCAGCGGATCACGCAGGAGCTCCTGGCCACCCAGATCCGCCTCCTGGACGACGCCCTTCGCCGCAGGTGGCGGCTCCAGAACCCAGTGGTGGGACTCTGCGGCCTGAACCCGCACGCCTCCGACGAGGGCCTCTTCGGTGACGAGGAGGCGCGGGTCATGGAGCCGGTGGTGCGGGAGCTGGTGGCGGAGGGGCGGCGGATTCGCGGTCCCCTTCCCGCCGACACCATCTTCGGGCACGCCCTGGCCGGGCGGCTGGACGCGGTGGCGGCCCCGTACCACGACGTAGGAATGGCCGTGTTCAAGACGCTGACGTTCGGACGGGGGGTCAACGTGACGCTGGGGCTTCCCTTCCTTCGTACCTCGCCGGACCACGGCACGGCCTTCGACCTGGTGGGAACGGGTCGAGCCGAACCCGACTCCATGCTGGAGGCCATCCGCCTGGCCGCTGAGCTGGGGGGCGCAACCGGCTCGGCGGAGGACGCCGGGAGATCCGCCGGGAACCAGGAGGACGGAGGGCCGCTCGAGCTTTGACACCGCGTCGCACCTTCGGGTAGATTTCGCCCTTCGAGACCTTCGTACCACCTCATCGTCGTGAGCCCCCGCCACCGTGATCAAACTGAACCACGTCACCAAGGAGTACGCCCGCCGGGGAAAGGCCCTGGATGACGTGTCGTTCCAGGTCAAGAAGGGAGAGTTCGCCTTTCTCACCGGACACTCGGGATCGGGAAAGTCCACAACCCTGCGGCTGATTCACATGGCGGACTTCCCCACCGGGGGCGAAGTGCTGGTCTGTGGCTTCTCGTCGAACGTCACCACGCCCCGGGACGTCTGGAAGCTCCGGCGCCGGGTGGGGTTCGTCTTCCAGGAATTCAGACTCCTGCCCGGTCGCACGGCGCTACAGAACGTCACCTTCGCCCTGGAGGTGACGGGAACCCCCCGGAAGGAGCTGGCCTCACAGGGCCGCCGGCTCCTGGCCCAGGTGGGGCTCGCCGTCAAGTCGGGAATGCAGGCCCACGAGCTGTCGGGAGGCGAACAGCAGAGGGTGGCCATCGCCCGAGCGCTGGCCAACGAGCCCCTCGTCCTCCTGGCCGACGAGCCCACGGGAAACCTCGATGAACGGGCGGCCCGGGGCATCATGGAGCTCTTTCGCGATCTCAACGCCCGGGGCATGGCCGTGCTCATGGCCACCCACGACCTGGACCTGGTCCGGGCCTACCCGGACGTGCGGGTCCTGGAGCTGAACGAGGGTCGTCTGGTCTTCGACTCGGCAGCGCCCGAGGTGGCCGACGAGCCCGCTCCGGCGAGGGACGCCTGACCATGCACGCCATCCGGGAAGCACTGGCCGCCTTCCGGCGTGCCCCCCTCCTCACGGCCCTCTCTACCGCCATGGTGGCGCTGGCCCTCTACGTGGTGGGGCTCTTTGCGGTGGCCAGCTACAACCTTCACGAGGCCCTGGAGCGGGTGGAGGAGCGAGTGGAGGTGGTGGTGTACGTCCGAGACGATGCCCGGGACTCGGAGATCCAGCTCCTGGAGGAGGAGCTGCGTAGCATGGAAGAGGTGGCCGACACGCGCTACTACTCCAAGGAAGACGCGCTGCAGCGGGCCAGGGTGGACCTGCCGGAGTTCGAGGAACTCTTCACGGACCTGGAGGTGAACCCGCTTCCGGCGTCGGTGGAGGTGGAGCTTGGAGCCGGCTTCCGCACCCCCGAGTCGGTGGCGCGGGTGGCCGACCGTGCGTCCATCTATCCCTTCGTCGAGGCCACCCGCTACGGGCAGGAATGGGTGGACCGCCTCTTTCTCCTCCGCCGGATCGGCGGGATCACCACAGCCATTCTGGGCAGCGCATTCGCCGTGGTGGCGGCGCTCATCATCGGAACGGCGGTGCGCATCGCCATCTTCGCCCGCAGGGAAGAGATCCACGTCATGCGCCTGGTGGGCGCGACCCACGGCTTCATCCGGCGCCCCTTTCTGCTGGAGGGGGCCCTGACGGGAATCCTGGGAGGGGGGCTGGCCGTGGCCCTCACGTACGCTTCCTACCTGGGCGTGTCTCGCCTTATCTTTCGGCTCGAGTGGATTCCGCTGGAGTGGGTGGTGGCGGGGATCGCCGCAGGCGGCCTCTTTGGCCTGCTGGCCAGCGCTTTCGCCCTTCGACGGTATCTCAGGGAGGTGTGAGATGCCCAGCATGAACACGACCGGAAGAGACGGGCCGCCCGGCAGGGGCCGCCCCGCGCTTCGTCCACTGGCGGCGGCGCTCCTGGCGCTGGGACTGGTCCTGGCCGACGCCGCGCCGGCAGCGGCGCAGCAGACGTCCGCCGACGAGATCCGCCGGGAGATCGAGGAAAGCCAGCGCCGCCTGGCGGAGATTCGCGAGGAGCGCAACCGCCTTCAGCAGGAGATGGAGGGCCTCCGGGACCGGGTCCAGGACGTGTCCGGCGAGCTCCGCAACATCGAGCAGCAGCTCTCGGCCTCCCGATCGGTCCTCACCGAGATCGACTTCCAGGTCGACGCGACCACGGCCCGGGTGGAGGAGGTCACCGCCCACCTCCTGCGCACCCGCGACGAACTCCGGGAGCGCCAAGCGGTCCTGAACCGCCGGCTCCGTGCCATCTACATGCGGGGCCCCCTGCACACGGTGCAGGTTCTCCTGGGCGCCGAATCCTTCGCCGATCTCCTGAACCGCTACCGGTACCTCCAGATGATCGCCGGCTACGACCGGACCCTGCTGGTCTCGGTCCGGGAGATGGAGGCGGAGCTCCAGGCCCAGTCCCGTGAGGTGCAGGAGTCCCTGGCCGAGCTGAGCCGGCTTCGCCAGGACCAGTTGAGCGAGGTGGCCGAGCTGCGGCAGGTGGAAGCCCATCGACAGCGAACCCTGGAGCAGTTCCGGAGCCGGGAGCAGCAAACGGGCACTCGCATCGACCAGCTGGAGGCACAGGAGAGCCGCCTGGGCGGGCTCGTGGCCGACCTGGAGCGCCGACGGGTGGAGGCCGAGCGTCGTGCCGCAGCAGCGGGAGGCGAGGCCGCCGCCGTCAGCCTGGGTGTGGAGGACATGGGCCGCCTGAGCTGGCCAGTGGAGGGAGAGCTGGCCTACCGGTTCGGGCTCGACCGACGTCCCAATGGCACGGTCCTGCGCTGGAACGGGGTGGGCATCCGGGCTCCGCTGGGCACGCCGGTCTCGGCGGTGAGAGGCGGCACGGTGGTCCTGGCCGGTCCCTTCGAGGGCTACGGACCGTCGGTGATCCTGAGCCACGGCGACGGCTTCTACACCCTCTACCTGTACCTGGAGGAGGTCGGGGTGGTTGAGGGCCGCCGGGTTTCGGCCGGACAGGTGGTGGGCACCGTGGGCGGCGGGGGCACCTTCGACGGCCCCCACATCGAGTTCCAGCTCCGGGCGCCGGTGGGCGCCGGCGGCACGCCCCAGGCCCAGGACCCGTTGGAGTGGCTCACACCGGCGGAGGACCGATGAACCTCCACCCTCTGGAGGGACACCGGGAGGCTCGGGCCGCCGTGGCCGGCGCCGCAGCCCGACGCCGCCTTCCCCAGGCTCTTCTCCTCCACGGTCCTTCCGGCGTGGGAAAGCAGCGCTTCGCCCTCTGGCTGGGCCAACTCCTCCTCTGTGCCGAGGCCACGGCCGACGGCCCCTGCGACACCTGCCAGGACTGTCGGCTGGCCCTCAGGGTCGAGCATCCGGACCTGCACTGGTACCTTCCCCTTCGCAAGCCGCCGTCCAAGGGAAGCCGGGAACGCGACGACGAGGCGCTGGAAGACGCCCGCACGGCCCGCATCGAGGAGCTGCGCGCCCAGCCCCTCCAGCCGTCCCACTCCGACGAGCCCCTGGGCATTCACCTGGGCACGGCCCGGAATCTCCGGCGGCGGGCGTCCACCGGACCGGCCATGGCGGCCCGTCAGGTCTTCCTCATCGCCAATGCCGAAGAGCTGGTGGCCCAGGACGCCAGCCCGGAGGCCGCCAATGCCCTCCTCAAGCTCCTGGAGGAGCCGCCGGGCCATACCTGGTTCGTGCTCACCTCGGCGGAGCCCGGACGGCTCCTCTCCACCATCCGGTCCCGAACCTCCTCGCTCCACCTCTCGGGGCTCCCGGAGGAGCAGGTGTTCCGCTTCCTCGTAGAGCACACCAACGCGGCCGAGTCCGAGGCCCGGAAGGCGGCCCGCCTCTCCTCCGGCGCCATCGGCAGGGCCGTGGGGTTCCTTCCCGACGGCGACGACGACGGTCCCCTGGAAGAACTGCGCAAGGAATCGTTCCGGCTGATCCGCGACGCGCTGAGCCCGCGGGGGCGGGATCGCTTCGCCCGTGCGCTGGACTACCGCCCCTCCGGAGCCCGGGGACTCCGGGAGCTCCTGGGCGCGCTGGAGCTCTGGCTCCGGGACCTGAGCGCCGCCACCACCGCCCCCGACAGGATCCTGAACCACGACGCCGCCGACTGGCTCGTACGCACCGCGGGAGAACGAGGGCTGCATCCGACCAGGCTGGCTCAGGGCCTCGACCTGGTCCAGGAGGCCCGGGCCCAGGCCGCAGGGAACGTGAACCCCCAGCTCCTCCTGGCCGGCCTCCTCATGGAGCTCCACCGCACGCTGGTTCCGAAGTCGAGCACCGCCCCAGGCCCGGTGGGTGCCCCGTGAGCGACGATCGGTTGACCCACATGGGCCCCGACGGCCGTCCCCGCATGGTGGACGTGTCGGAAAAGCCGCCCACCACCCGAACGGCGGTCGCCCGGGGATCGATCCGCATGAGTCCCGAGACCCTGGAACGGCTCATCCAGGAGGGCGGAGCCGGCAAGGGCGACGCCCTCAGGGTGGCGGAGCTGGCGGGGATTCAGGCCGGAAAGCGAACGGGAGAGCTCATTCCCCTCTGCCACCTCCTCCCCGCCGTGTCGGTGAAGGTGGAGCTGGAGCCGGACCGGGCGCTGCCTGGAATCCAGGCCACCAGCCGCGCCCGTGTGCAGGGCAGCACCGGGGTGGAGATGGAGGCCCTTACCGCCGTCTCCGTGGCCCTTCTCACCCTGTACGACATGGGGAAGGCGCTGGAGAAGGGGATGCAGATCGGCGAGATCCGGCTGGTGGAGAAGCAGGGAGGGCGGAGCGGCCACTGGCGGGCCGAAGACGTGCCGGGAGAATAGCCTCCTGGGACGGGCCTCAGGGGATCCGGAGTTCCTCGCCCACCCGGATGATCTGGTTGGTGCTGCGCCCGTTGGCCCGGGCCAGGGCGCCGGCCGACACACCGAACCGCTGGGCGATGCCGCCCCAGGTGTCACCTGATCGAACGGTGTAGAACCGAGCGGCACCCTCCACGTCCAGCTCCTGGCCCGGCTGCAGCACCGCACCCTCGTCCAGTCCGTTGCGGTCCCGGATCTCGTCTACCCCCACCCCGTAGCGGCGACTGATGGTCCAGAGGCTCTCACCCGAGTCCACCACGTGCGTGACGGTCCCGTTGCCCGAGCCGGCCTGCCCGGCGGTGTTGGCGGCCGCCACCTGGGTTCCTGCTGTCACGCCCCCCAGGGGTATGACCAGCTGCTGCCCGATCTGGAGCCGCCGAGGATCCAGGTTTCCGTTGGCTCCCTGTAGCTCGCCCACCGACACGCCGTAGCGACGGGCGATGTGGCTCAGCGTCTCGCCGCTGGCGACCCGGTGCTCCACGAAGGAGACTCGCTCGTCGGGGGGAATCTGGGCGTAGTTCACCGCAAAGGTCTCGGACGTGCCGCGGGGAACGCGCACCACCCGCTCCTGGCCGGGGGGAGTGTAGCCACGCAGGTAATGCGGATTCAGGTCCACGATCTCGTCCTCGTCCACGCCGGCGGCCCGGGCCACCACGTCCAGCGAGGTGGCGTCGGGGACCAGGACCTCGTCGTAGACCACGGCCCGGCTACCGTCGACGGGCCGAAGGCCGTGGGCCTCGGGGTCGGAAGCCAGGGCGGCCGCGGCCAGGAAGCGGGGCACGAACTCCCGGGTCTCGGCCGGAAGGTGCGGGAGCGCCTGGAGGTACTGTTCGTCGCCGCTGAGGCTCCGGTCGGAGACGTGGGCGTCCAGGATCCGTCCCACCCGCCCCTGCCCGGCATTGTAGGCCGCCAGGGCCAGGAACCATGAGTCGAACTCCCCGTGCAGATAGGTAAGGTAGTCCAGTGCCGCCCGGGTCGACGCCACCGGATCGCGCCGATCGTCTACGATTCCGTCCACCAACAGATCCAGATCGCGGGCGGTAGGGGCCATGAGCTGCCAGAGCCCCGTGGCGCCCACCCGGCTCCGGATGGAGTGATGGTACCCGCTCTCAACGATGGGGAGGTACCGCAGGCTGGCCGGAAGGCCCCGAGCCTCCAGCTCGGCGTCCACGAAGGCGTGGTGCTGGCCCATCCGCTCCAGGTACCGTTCGAAGTGATCCCGGGAGCGAGTGGTCCAGAAGGCTTCCCAGAAACGGGCCCGGTCCTGCAGGTGATCGTCCCGGGCCACCCAGGAATCCAGAATGCGATCCAGGTCCACGGGATCCACCTCCACGGCGGGAAGTGCGTCCCGCTCGGAAATGAGACCGCGGGCCGCCCGGTCCCGGACGGCGTCCTCGGTGCCGGCGACGCCGACCACGGGAGCAGCCCCACGGACGCCCGGGGACTCGGGGCGCTCCATTCCCGCTCGCTGGCAGCCGGCAACCAATATGAGAAGCACCGTCAACGCCAGCACCCGCAGCGACACGGATCCGACGGAACACTGGCTCGTCATGGTCCCTCCGTTTGGTTTCAGCTCTGGGGCAGGACCCGGTCCACCGCCTCCAGGAGCCGGTCGATCACCGGGTGCCGGGCGCCATGGCCCATGAGACCGATTCGCCAGATCCTCCCCTGGGCCGGCCCCAACCCGCCACCCACCTCAATGCCGTGCTCGTCCAGCAGCCTTCGGCGTACCACGCCCTCGTCTCTCCCACCGGGGAGACTCACCGCGGTGAGCTGCGGGAGCCGGGCCTCCGGAGGACCCGCGAAGGGCTCGAAGCCCCGGTCCTCCAGCTCATCCTGCAGCCGCCGCCCCACCTCGCGGTGCCGCCGGAAACGGGCCTCGAGCCCTTCCTCCCGAATCTCGCCCAGCGCCTCGTACAGGGCATAGATCAGGTTGATGGGCGCCGTATGGTGGTAGCGGCGCTCCGATCCCAGGTACCCGGCAATCAGATTCACGTCCAGGTACCAGCTCGACACGGGATGCTCCCTCGAGCGAATCCGGTCCATGGCCCGATTGGAGAATGTAATGGGTGCAAGGCCCGGCGGAACACCCAGGCACTTCTGGGTGCCGGCGTAACAGACGTCCACACCCACCCGATCCACCTCCACCGGCATTCCCGCCAGTGAGGTGACGGCATCCACCACGAAGAGGGTCTCGCTGTCCTGCAAAGCCCGGCCCACCTCCTCCAGGGGCTGGCGGACCCCGGTGGAGGTCTCGGCGTGGACCAGCGCCAGAAGGCGGGCGTCTGGGTGCTCCCGGTGCGCATCCACGAGCCTCTGGGGCTCCAGGGGTCGACCCCAGTCGCCCTCCACCGTGACCACCGTCGCGCCCTGACGCCGCGCCATTTCGGCCAACCGGGTTCCGAAGACCCCCTTCACCCCCACGATGGCGGTGTCGCCGGGCTCCAGAAGGTTCACCAGCGCCGCCTCCATCCCGGCCGACCCGGTACCCGACACCGGAAAGGTGGTGGGGTTCTGGGTGCCGAAGAGCCGGCGCAGCCCCTCGTTCACCTCGTCAAGGAGTCCCAGGAACTGGGGATCCAGGTGTCCCAGGGTCTCGGTGGCCATGGCCTGCAGGATCCGGGGAGAAACCGGCGAGGGACCGGGCCCCAGGAGGAGTCGTCCCGAGAGGTCGGAAAGCGCCATCGAACCTATCCTATCCCCTTAGAGCCGGTAGTTCGGCGCTTCACGGGTAATGGTGACGTCGTGGGGATGGGACTCCCGAAGCCCCACGGAGGTGACGCGGCAGAATCGGGCCCCGGTCCTCAGTTCCTCGAGGGTTGCGGCTCCGCAGTACCCCATCCCGCTCTGGAGCCCGCCCACCAGCTGGAAGACGGTGTCCGAAACCGGGCCCTTGTAGGGGACCCGGGCCTCGATCCCCTCCGGAACCAGCTTTCGGACGTCAGGCTCTCCCTCCTGGAAGTAGCGGTCGGCCGATCCCTCCTCCATGGCCGACAACGACCCCATTCCCCGCACCAGCTTGTAGCGGCGACCCTCCAGCAGGAAGCTCTCGCCGGGGGCTTCTTCGGTGCCGGCGAACATGGAGCCCATCATGACGCAGTCGGCTCCGGCGGCCAGCGCCTTCACCAGGTCGCCGGAAAAGCGAATGCCCCCGTCGGCAATGACGGGCACCCGTCCCGCCACTCCCTTCACCGCCTCCATGACGGCGGTGAGCTGCGGCACCCCCACCCCCGTGACCACCCGTGTGGTGCAGATGGAGCCCGGCCCCACCCCCACCTTCACCGCGTCGATCCC
Organism: Gemmatimonadota bacterium; assembly: GCA_007132965.1. Classification (GTDB taxonomy): domain Bacteria; phylum Gemmatimonadota; class Gemmatimonadetes; order Longimicrobiales; family Gaopeijiaceae; genus PWLA01. The sequence continues at coordinate 19,086 of SLNQ01000380.1, forward strand.
CCGATCCACCAGGGCGGCCGCCCCGTCTGCGGTCCCCACGTTTCCTGCAATGAGCTGAGTGTCGGGGAAGGCCTCCCGGGTCCTGGACACGGCCTGCAGGACCCCCTCGGAGTGGCCGTGGGCGGTGTCGATGACCAGCACGTCGACGCCGGCCTCCACCAGGAGTCGCGCCCGTTCGATGTCTGCCGAGGACGCGCCTACGGCCGCCCCCACCAGGAGGCGACCCCGCTCGTCTTTCGAGGCGCTGGGAAACTGCCGGCGCTTGACGATGTCCTTGACGGTGATCAGTCCGGCCAGCGTGCCGTCTTCGTTCACCACCGGGAGCTTCTCGATGCGGTGCCGGTGCAGAATCCGCTCCGCCTGGGCGAGACTCGTGCCGACGGGTGCCGTGACCAGCTCCTCACGGGTCATGACGTCGCTCACCGGCCGGTCCAGCTCCTCCTCGAACTGCAGATCGCGGTTGGTGATGATGCCCACAAGGCGCCCGCCGTTCTCCACGATGGGCACGCCCGAGATGGAGAAACGAGCCATGAGCTCGTGGGCATCCCGGAGGGTGGCGTCCGGCTGGAGGGTGATGGGATTCTGGATCATCCCGCTCTCGGAGCGCTTCACCCGGTCTACCTGGGCGGCCTGTCGCTCGGCGGGCATGTTCTTGTGGATGATCCCCAGGCCCCCTTCCCGGGCCAGGGCGATGGCCATGCGGGACTCGGTCACCGTGTCCATGGCGGCGCTCAGGAGGGGGATCTCCAGGCGGATGCCGTCGGTGAGTCGGGTGGCGACGGAGGTGTCCCGGGGATGGACGGTGGAGTGTCCGGGAATCAGGAGGACGTCATCGAAGGTCAGGGCCTCGCCGACGAAGTTCTCCTCGGGGTGACGGGGTTGGGCCATGGGGTCTACCTGGAGGTCTGGATGCGGTGGCAGGTGCGTAGAACGACGCACGCCCGACGGAGGCGGATTCCCCGGGCGGGGGCTCCTCCGTCAGGCGTGGGTGTCCGGCTCGTCCGGATCGGGCTGGCTCGTTCCATGGCACAGCTTAGGTGCGCCGTGCCGGAGGTGTCAACCCTGGTCCCGGCTCCGGGGCGGAGGCGGGTCCTCCCGGGAGGCGGACCCGGCGGATTCCTCCTGCCGGGGCCCTGGCGGCGGTCCGGGGCGCCGCCGTTCTCCTTCCTCCAGCTGCAACTCGTCCACGATCTGTCGGCCCACCTCCTGTACCGAGCTCAACGCCCGGTCCGCCGCCGCCAGGAGCTGGAAGGCCTCCCGCAGACTCGAAGGGTTCACCGTGCGCTTGCGCAGGCCGTCCTCGAGCTTTTCGGCCCAGCGCTGCAGGCCGGTGGCGTCGGCAGGCTCCTGGCGGGTATAGCGCGACTCCAGGAACTCGATGTAGTCCAGCACCTGGTAGAGCTGCGCCTCGGGCAGCGTATCCAGCTTTCGCAGGATCCGACGTCTCAACGTTTCGTGCACGGGCTTCGACCTCCGTCTGGATACAACGTCCGCCCCGGTAGACCTTCCACTGGGACGGCGCGTCCCACATCTTCAGGTTAAGGTATCACGAATCCCGTTCGTCGAGGGAGTCCGAAGGGACATCGCCCCGACACGGTTCGCCAACCCCGCATGCGTATGCCGTATTACCCTCTCCGCGACGTTCCCCTCCCCGAGACCACCCGGGGTGCCTATGACGAATGGCTCGAGGCCGTGGACCGCGAGCTGGAGCGGGAGGACTGTGATCGCAACGAGCTGTGTCGAAAGATCCTCACCGACATCTTCTATCCGGACCTGGCCGGGCGGGATCCCGCCTCGCTGGCGCCGTCCACGCGGATCGCCCTTCTCCAGATGGATCCGCGGAATGTGACGTTGGAGCCCGAGTACTACCACGAGATCGACACCGAACGGTACGCTCGGGTCAAGCCTCTCATCTGGCTCTGGGAGATGTTCGACAAGAGCCCGCTGGGCGAGAACGTCCACCTGGGGGTTCGGTTTCGCCGGATCCTGGCGCGGCGGATCTTCAAGCGGTGCGGCCGCAACTTCAAGGCCTTCCACTTCGTGAAGCTCTCCTTCGGCTACAACCTGGAGGTGGGAGACGACGTGGTCGTGCACCGCCACGTGCTCCTGGACGACCGGGGCGGCATCCGCATCGGGAACAAGGCCTCCATCTCGGACTTCGCCAACGTGTACTCACACACCCACGACATCGTGGATCCGAAGATCGTGGAGACGCCGGCCACCGTACTGGGCGACGGGGTGAGGATCACCTACCACGCCACCATCCTGGCCGGTGTTCACGTGGCCGACGACTCCATGGTGGGGGCCGGCGCCCTGGCCACCCGCGACACCCGCCCCTCGACGGTACATGTGGGGATCCCCGCCAAACCGGTCAAGGAGAAGCCGGCAGACCGGCAGCGGAGGCAGGGTCCGCCCGATCCGCTGGCCGACGAGTAGCGTCCGGCCCGGCCCGGAGGATCAGGCCTCGCCCTCTTCCTCGTACCGCTGCTTGAGGCGGGCCACCACCTCCGGGTCGGCCAGGGTGGTGGTGTCGCCCAGCGCCTTTCCGTCGGCGATGTCCCGCAGGAGCCGGCGCATGATCTTCCCCGACCGGGTCTTGGGCAGGTCCGCCGAAAAGAGAATGGCCTCGGGCCGGGCAATGGGACCGATGACCTGGGCCACGTGGGCCTTCAGGGCAGCGACCATCTCCTCGGAGGGCTCCTTTCCGTCGCGGAGCGTGACGAAGGCCGCGATGGCCTGTCCCTTCACGTCGTGGCTCTTGCCCACCACCGCCGCTTCGGCCACCGCCGGGTGGTCTACCAACGCGCTCTCCACCTCCATGGTCCCGATCCGGTGACCCGCCACGTTCAGGACGTCATCCACCCGCCCCAGGATCCACAGATTTCCGTTCTCGTCCCGCTTCGCCCCGTCGCCGGGAAAGTAGGTCCCGGGCTCGTCCCACTTGGACCAATACGTCTCGCGGAACCGTTCGTCGTCGCCCCAGATGGTCCGGAGCATGGAGGGCCATGGGCGGGTGATGGCCAGGTACCCCGCGTTCGTCTCCCGACCGGCCTCGTCCAGGAGGGTGGCCTGGATTCCGGGGAAGGGCCGGGTGGCGCTTCCGGGCACGGTCTCGGTAACCCCCGGCAACGGGGTGATCATGATCCCCCCCGTCTCCGTCTGCCACCAGGTGTCCACGATGGGACAGCGTTCGCCCCCGATGAAGCGGTGGTACCAGACCCAGGCCTCGGGGTTGATGGGCTCACCCACCGTGCCCAGGAGGCGGAGCTGCGACAGGTCGTGCTTTTCCGGCCACTCCTCACCCCACTTCATGAAGGCCCGAATGGCCGTGGGGGCCGTGTAGAAGACGGTCACCCCGTACTTGGCGCACAGCTCCCAGAACCTTCCCCGATCAGGAAAGTCCGGCGCGCCCTCGTACATCATGACGGTGGCCCCGTTGGCCAGGGGACCGTACACGATGTAGGAGTGCCCGGTGATCCATCCCACGTCGGCAGTGCACCAGTAGACGTCGTCTTCTTTGAGGTCGAAGACCCAGCGGGTGGTGGCGTACGTCTGGGTCAGGTACCCGCCGGTGGAGTGCACCACTCCCTTGGGCTGCCCCGTGGTGCCCGAAGTGTAGAGGATGAAGAGGATGTCCTCTGAATCCATGGGTTCGGCGGGGCAGTCCGCCGAGGCTTCGCGAATGAGGTCGTGGTACCAGAGGTCCCGCTTCGGCGTCATGGTGGTCTGGGTGGTCCGGGAGATGTCCCAGCCCCGGGCCACCACCACCACGTGCTCGATGGAGGGCGTGTGTTGGAGCGCTTCGTCGGCGTTTCGCTTGAGGGGCACCACGTTTCCTCGTCGGTACCCCCCGTCGGCGGTGATCAGCACCTTGGCGTCGGCGTCGTTGATCCGGTCGGCAAGCGAGCCGGGAGAGAAGCCGCCGAAGACCACCGAGTGAATGGCCCCGATGCGGGCGCACGCCAGCATGGCGATGGCGGCTTCGGGAATCATGGGGAGGTAGATGGCCACCCGGTCGCCCTTCTCCACGCCCAGCCCCTTCAGGGCATTGGCGAACTGGCACACCTCCCGGTGGAGGTCCCAGTAGGTGTAGGTCCGAACGTCACCGGGTTCGCCCTCCCAGACCAGGGCTGCCTTGTTCCGACGGGGCCCGTGGAGGTGCCGATCCAGGCAGTTGTGCGCAACGTTGAGCTTCCCGCCCACGAACCACTTGGCGTGGGGAGGCTGCCAGTCCAGCACCCGGTCCCAGCGCTGGAACCAGGCCAGTTCCTCGGCCCAGTCGGCCCAGTACCCCAGCACATCCTCCTCGGCTCGGTCGTACACCGACGGGTCGGAGACGTGGGCCAGGGCGCTGAACTCCTCGGGCGGCGGAAAGCGACGGTCCTCCCGGAGGAGGTCGTCCAACTTGCTTTCGGTGTCGTCAGGCGGAGTCATGGATTGCGGGCTCCTGTGTGAGGTTCGATAAGACAGGGATGCTGGCCGGCATCAGGAAGCGGGAGAGGAGAGTAGGACTGCGCCCAGGGGGTCGCAAGGTCTCCCGCGGTCCCGTCCCGGCTACTCCACCACCGGTGGTAACAGCTCCGCCACCTCCGGCCGTTCCAGGAGGCGCTCGAACGCCGACACGGCGGCGGTGGCCAGGGCCGAGACCGCCGCCTCGCCCGCCTCCAGGGCGCTCTTGGGGAGCCGGAGCTTGAAGCGGAGCTGTAGCCCGGCGCTGGACCCCGGTTCTCCGGAGTCGGGGAGCGAAAGCCGGAGCGAGATGGGCGTCCGGTACCCCTCGGGCAGGGTTTCCCGGGCAGCCGACGCCAGCCGATCCAGGAGGGGGATCACCCTCCCCAACTCCGAGAGTGCCGGGCCATCCACCACCAGGGCCAGGTTGCCCCGGAGCCCCTGGCTCGTCTCGTCCAGGAACGCGTCCACCTCCACCGCCTCGGGCAGGTCCAACCGATGAAAGAAGAGGTAGGCGGACCGCGTCGATTCGCCGGCCCACTTCCCCTCGAACTCGAGGCTTGTGGTTTTCTGGAGTCCAGAGAGGGCCCATCCCGCGGCTTCGACCCCGTCCCGGACGGCTTCCAGGAGGGGCTCCAGCGTCAGGACCTCGTCCCCGCCCGCTTCGCCTTCCCGGGTCATCACTCCCCACCCCCCTGCTGCATTCCGGTCATTGTTGACACTCTTTCGGGCCTCTCCTTACCTTTATTCAGAATCATTCTCCGTTCTCGTTCCCTTCGGCAGGCTTCGAACTCATCATGCCCCAGTCGCATCGGCCACCCGAAGCGGTTC
>SLNQ01000121.1 GCA_007132965.1 Gemmatimonadota bacterium
AAGCCGTACCCCGCCGGTCCCGGCCGGCGGCTGCTCCACGGCCCGGGCCGACACCGAACCAAACGACGACGAACGACATAATCGACATCCCGCAGGAGGGAAATCACACCGTGGCCCACACCCGCAAGGACCCATTCGGCGCCCTCACCTCACTGGACCTCCCCGAGGGCCCCACCTCGCTGTACCGTCTCGGCAGGCTGGAGGAGGAAGGCATCGCCTCCATTGACCGCCTTCCCTACTCCATCCGGATCCTCCTGGAGAACGTCCTCCGGAACGCCGGCGAAGGATACGTCACCCGGGACGACGTCCAGGCGGTGGCCGCGTGGAGTCCCACCAACGCCGGCGCCAACATCCCCTTCCTGCCCAGCCGGGTGGTGCTCCAGGACTTCACCGGGGTGCCTGCCGTGGTGGACCTGGCGGCCATGCGCGAGGGGCTCCACTCCATGGGCGGCGACCCCCGGCGCATCAACCCCCGGGTCCCCGCCGACCTGGTCATCGACCACTCGGTGCAGGTGGACTTCTTCGGCACCCAGGAGGCGTATCGGCTGAACGTGGAACGGGAGATGGAGCGGAACCGGGAGCGCTACCAACTCCTGCGGTGGGGTCAGCACGCCTTCGAGGACTTCAGCGTGGTGCCTCCGGGCACCGGGATCGTGCACCAGGTGAACCTGGAGTACCTGGCCTCGGTCATCCACCGCCGCAGCGAAGGCGGAGTGGAGCTGGCCTATCCCGACACCCTGGTGGGCACCGACAGCCACACCACCATGATCAACGGCCTGGGCGTGGTGGGCTGGGGCGTGGGCGGCATCGAGGCCGAGGCGGTCCTGCTGGGCCAGCCCTACTACATGCTCATGCCCGAGGTAGTGGGGGTGAAGATAAGTGGCTCGCTGCCCGAGGGCGCCACCGCCACCGACCTGGTCCTTCACGTCACCGAGCTGCTCCGGAACCACGGGGTGGTGGGCCGCTTCGTGGAGTTCTACGGCCCCGGACTGCCCACCCTCTCGCTCCCGGACCGGGCCACCATCGCCAACATGTCGCCGGAGTACGGTGCTACCGTTGGCTTCTTCCCCGTGGACACCGAGGCGCTCCGGTACCTGGAGGGCACCGGCCGCGACCCGGAGGTGGTCCAGCGGGTGGAGGCCGTCTCCCGGGAGATGGGCCTCTTCCACACCGCCGACGCCCCGGACCCCGAATACACCGTGGAGCTGACGCTGGACCTGGACACCATCGAGCCCTCGGTGGCCGGCCCCCGGCGCCCGCAGGACCGGATCGCCCTGAGCGACCTCCGGCCCGGCTTCCACGGCGACCTCCCGGGGCTCCTTCCCCAAGGCTTCGAGCTCCCGGAGGCAGCCGATCCGAACAATGAAGAGGGCCGCACCGCGGAGTCCTGGTCCGGCGAGGGCGGTGGAGCCACGGAGATCACCGCCGGCGGAGGAGACAGCCCCGAGCCCGCGCTGGCCACCGGGGGCTCCACCCACTCGGCGGTGGCCGACGTGCCCCGCACCGACAATCCCCGGGTGGCGGCCATCGAGCTGGACGGCGAGTCCATGGCCATCACCGACGGCTCCATCGTCATTGCCGCCATCACCTCGTGCACCAACACCTCGAACCCCTCCGTCATGGTGGGCGCCGGGCTCCTGGCCCGGAACGCCGTGGAGAAGGGCCTCGACGTAAAGCCCTGGGTCAAGACCTCCATGGCGCCGGGCTCCAAGGTGGTCACCGACTACCTGGAGACCTCCGGGGTGCTCCCCTACCTCGAAAAACTCCACTTCGACGTGGTGGGCTACGGGTGCACCACCTGCATCGGCAACTCGGGGCCCCTGCCTGAGCCCATCGCCGAGGCGGTGCAGGAGAAGGGCCTGGTGGTCTCGTCCATTCTCTCGGGGAACCGGAACTACGAGGCCCGCATCCATCCGCTGGTGAGGGCCAACTACCTGGCCTCCCCCATGCTGGTGGTGGCCTTCGCCCTGGTGGGGCGCGTTGACGTGGATCTCCACAACGACCCCCTGGGCACCGACCCCGAGGGCAACCCGGTCTACCTGAGGGACATCTGGCCCACCCAGAAGGAGATCCGCGACACCATCCGCGAGTCGCTCAAACCCGAGATGTACCGGGAGCGCTACGCCGAGGTGTTCGAGGGTGACGACCTCTGGAAGGCCCTCCCCCTCCCCGAGGGGGACGCCGCCCTCTACGAGTGGGACGAGGAGTCCACCTACGTGCGCAATCCTCCCTTCTTCGAGGACATGGACCTGGACGTCCCCGAGCCCCGCGACGTGGAAGGAGCCCGGGTGCTGGCGCTGCTGGGTGACAGCGTCACCACCGACCACATCTCGCCGGCCGGCGCCATCCCCAAGGACGAACCGGCGGGCCGCTACCTGCAGGAGCGCGGGGTGAAGCCCTGGGAGTTCAACACCTTCGGGGCCCGGCGAGGAAACCACGAGGTCATGATGCGGGGCACCTTCGGCAACGTCCGCATCCGGAACCTCATGCTGGAGGGCAAGGAAGGCGGCTACACCCGTCACCTCCCCAGCGACGAGGTCATGCCCATCTACGACGCCGCCATGAAGTACAAGGAAGCCGGCACCCCGCTGGTGGTCCTGGGCGGTACCGAATACGGGGCCGGCTCATCCCGGGACTGGGCGGCCAAGGGCACCGTGCTCCTGGGCGTGCGGGCGGTCATCGCCGCCTCCTACGAGCGCATCCACCGGTCCAACCTGGTGGGCATGGGCGTGCTCCCGCTCCAGTTCCAGGAGGGTGAGGACGCCGCGTCGCTGGGGCTCGACGGCTCCGAGGTCTTCGACATCACCGGGATCGCCGAGGGGCTCGAGCCCGGCGGCCAGGTGAGCGTCACCGCCCGCAAGGCGTCGGGCGAGACGGTGGAGTTCGAAGCCGACGTCCGGCTGGACTCGGACGTGGACCTGGAGTACTACCTGAACGGGGGGATCCTCCACACGGTTCTGCGGAAGATGGGCAAGGGAGAGATGTAGCTCCCGGCCCCTTTCCGGGCTTTACGCAGCGGCCACCTTCGGAGAAATCCCGGGGGTGGCCGCAGTCGTTCAGAACCGTCCCACCACGCCCAGGCGGAGCGTTCGAGGGGGCACCCGGCCCCAGACGGCACCAAAGACCGCGCTGGGATCCACCACCCCGAACAACCCGCTCCCCACCGTTCCAGGGTGGTTCACCGCCTCGTTGATCCGGGTGACCGTGCCTGAATTCCAGACGTTGAAGAGGTCCACGGTGGCCGACCAGCGTCCTCCCGCCACCGGGATCTCCCGCTCCAGGCGCAGATCCAGGGTGAAGCGGTCCGGGTAGCGGGCCGAGCCTCGGGGCTGCACCAGCACGCGCTGCCCCGCCACCGGACTGGTGAAGATGGCGTCCAGGGGAGCGCCGTCCTCCGACTGGTACTGCACGTGCAGCCGGTTGAGCCGGAAGAAGGGGGTGAACCGTTCGCCTCGGGCAGCCTGAAGGAATCCCCCTCCCCTCAGGCCCCAGGGAAGCTCTCCGTGCAGAAGCAGCTTCAGCTCCAGGGGCGAGTGCCCGGGCATGCGGCCCTGGAAGTTCACCTGCTCGTTGGGCCTGGTCCACGGGCCCGCGCCCAGATTCCAGGCCTCCTCCAGCCCCGTCCCCGCCCGATAGCCCGTCACCGAGTCGAAGTTGCCGGTCACACGGGTCCAGACCACCGAGAGCGCCCCACCCCACCCTTCGCCCAGCACCTGCGCAGTGAGCTGGAGCTGCTCCGTGTGCCGGCGGGCGTCGGGAACGTTCTCCAGCCAGAGATCCTCGTCGAAGTGCAGGCGAAGGGTGTCGGCCAGCTCCATCCCCGGCGGAATGGGTACCTCCATCCCGTTGGCAATCAAGATGAGCCGCCGGCGCAGGAAGTCGTGGGGCAGGTAGAGCTCGGGGAGGACCAGGGGATCATCACCCAGCATGTAGAACTCCCCCTGATCGTTCACCACGTGGATGTTCTCGAACCGCCAGTAGTTGTCGGCCAGGTTCCGGTCCCGGAGCGCCACCAGGTTCCGGTTGCGCCGATCCACCCACACCGCCTCCATCCGGACCCGGTCCCCGAAGCTCTTCTCGAGCCCCACCAGCCACTGCTCCACGTGCGGCTGACGGTAGTCCGCCGAGATGGGTCCGGTCTGGTTCAGACGTTCCACCTCCCAGAGTACGAACCCTCTGCCCTGGGCCATCGCGTCCCGTTCGGCAACGCTGAAGGTGGCGGTAGGGTCCTCCGGCATCCCATCCCTCAGGTACCAGAGCTCCCGGTTGGAGAAGACCTCCCCCCCCTCCACTCGCTCGAAGAACTGTGAGAGGAGGCTCTGGTGGTAGCGACCCCAGTGGCCCTTCACCAGGAACTCCTGCACTCCCGGCACTTCGAAGACGGCCCCCAGCCGCGGTTCCCACGCGGTGTCGTCCACCGCGTGGATTCGGTCGGCGCTCCGCCCCCCGGGCAGGAGGTGGCCCTCCCAGCGGGACCAGCGCAGACCCGGCGTGAGGGTGAGGCGCGGGTGCACTGTCAGGTGGTCCTGCAGATAGAGGGCGTCCTGGCTGGTCCGGGTGTGAAGGTCCACCTCGCCGCCCCAGCTCGTGGGGACGATCCCCCCGAAGAGCCAGGTCCCGGTGTCATGGCGGTCAAACGTGCTCCGGCGTGGCGGGCGCCAGGTCATCCCGCCGGCCCGTTCCCGCTGGTCCGTCCACCGCATCCGGGTCAGCTCCCCGCCCAGTTTGAGCCGATGCTCGAGGGGGCCGGTGGCAAACCGCCGCTGCATGCGAGCCGCCAGGCTCCGGGTCTCCGGAACGCGCTGGAGGGCGAACTCCGCGTTCTGATAGCGGGCGGAAGGAGGGTCGCCGTAGACGAACGTCCGGATGGCAGGCACGTCGGGCCCCGCCCCCGGGGTGAAGCGTTCCGCCGCCCGGGCCCGGGTGGCCTGCACCCGGAAGTGGTCGGCGGTCTCCACACCCCGCTCCCATGAGGCCGAGAGGAACGAGGAGGGTTCCCGGAGCCGGCCCAGGGCGTCCTCGGCCTGATAGCCGTCCAGCCCCCATCCGTCCACCGTGGCCCGGCTCCACGCTCCGGTGAGATCGACCTGCTGATCCGCCCCGCGGGTCCAGGTCAGCTTTCCGAACGCCCGGACCTCCAGTCGCTCTTCCCGGTGGGGAAGGAAGCGGGCCTCGACCTCCGGGAGCCGGGCCTGGGCTCGCACCTCCTCCTGCAGCACGTGGCCGGCGGCGAAAAACCGAACACCGTCCCAGGGTTCCTCCCACGGCAGTGGCCCTCCCATCTCACCCTCCACCTCGGCCCGCATCGCCCGCTCCCGTCCCACTTCCGCCTCCAGGAGGTTCGTGGCGTTCAGGGGGTGCGATTCCACGGTAGACCGAAGGCGCCCTTCCAGTTCGCTTCCCCCGGAGCGGGTCACCAGGTTCACCAATCCGCCCTGGAAGTTGCCGTGCTCGGCCCCCGCGCCCAGACCCCGGATCTCAACCGCCTCCACCCAGGCCGGAGAGAACGTCATGAGCGGACCACCGGTCCCGGGGTGGGTCTGGGAGAGCCCGTCCACCTGGTAGAGGTTCGCCCGCATGTCCGCTCCGCCCCAGATGCGATCTTCCGACACCCCGGGCGCAAATGCCACCATCTCCGTGGGCTCGTACGGAATGGGAAGCATCCGGATGGCTCGCGAATCAATGCGGGCCCCGAACTCCGTCTCCTCCCGCCGGATCCCCAGGGGATGGCCCAGCACCCGCAGGCTGTCCAGGTCGAAGGCGGCTCGCAGGAGGAATGCCCGGCGCTCCACCACGCCCTCCGCCGGCACCTCCAGTGTCTGGACCCACTCCTGGAATCCCACCGCCCGCACCCGGAGTCGGTACGTCCCGGCAGCCACCCCCTCGAACCGGAAGCGGCCGTCGCCGCCGGTGCGAACCGACTCGACCGCCTGCCCGTCCCGGAGAAGCGACACCTCCGCCCCTCCCACCACCTCGTCCGAGTCCGCCACATGCACCGTCCCCTCCACCACCGCCTGCATGAGGGGCTCCCCCTGCGTCAGCGCCCCAACGCCCTTCCCAACCACAGGCGCCTCCAGGGAAGGCACCGAGGGGATCTCCCGGTCCGCAGGCGCAGCTACGCACAACACCGGCGGTCCCTCCCCAGCCACCTCTCCGGGCACAGCAAGAGAGAGTGCCAGGGGAGCCCACAGACCGATCACTCCCGCGACCACGGACGAGCGAAGGTGCATATCGATGCCTCCCGTCGCTGAAGGAGAACGGGCAGAACTGGACGTCGGGATGCCGACGTCTTATGGAGCGCCGCCAGCTCCGCTGGATTGTCCGGCAACCTGCCACTTCTCCCCCGTCCTGTCCAGCAGCGGCTTGCCGGTCTTCCCGTGACGCAATGGACGTCAGGCCGGGGCCGGAAGGCTGTGCCGCAGGTCTGACCCTTTCCTGCCCCCTCCGGCACTGCACCACGAGGCCTCACCGGGATCCCACGAATCTCTCCGTTCGGAGAGATTTCTTCCCCCGCAAGCGCTTTTCCGGCCACAGCGCCGCAAGACCACCACAAATCTCTCCATTTGGAGAGATCGGCCGGCTACTCGACGACCACCTGACCCACGACATCGATCACCACCCACTCACCCTCCACCACCTCACGGACCCATGGTGTAACACCACGCCTCCCCCTCCAGGACCGTCTCACCGTCCTGCCGTCGGACCCGGACCTCGAGCTGTGTCACCGGCTTTGTGTCGTGCACCTTCTTCACCGTGGCGGTGGCCGTGATGGTGTCGCCGATGTAGACCGGGGCGGTGAAGCTCCAGTCCTGGCTCAGGAAGACCGTCCCCGGCCCGGGCATGTCCATGGCCACCAGGGCGTGGAGCAGCCCGGTGGTGAGTCCTCCCTGCACCACCAGCCCCCCGAACCGTGTCTTTTTCGCAAACGCCTCGTCGAAGTGGAGGGGATTGCGGTCCCCTGTCATCGCCGCAAACGCCTCCACGTGCTCCGCCGTCACCGTCTGCGACCGCTCCGCCGTCTGTCCCACCTCGAACTTCATTGCAGCCTCCCCGTGTAGATCTCGGTCTCGTACTCCATGGTCACGCGCCCCCCCATCTGGTGCTCCCCGAAGAGCTTCTGAAGCGCCCCCAGCATCGCCTGGTGGTTGCCGTGCCCCGGTGAAGGCACGTAGGAAGTGGAGCGAAGGCGACCCTCCAGCCCCTCGTAACCGAGCACCTGACGGTGGGGCAGCGTGCGGCGACGCACGGGCCCACCGAAGAACGCCTCCAGGGCTCCCGGCTCCATCCTGTCATGCCGGACCTCCTGGTAGTCCGTTCCGAACTCCCTGAGGAGCGCCTCGTATCCTTCCAGGAATCCGCTCCCCGTGAGCCGCCGGGTGTTCCAGACGAGGACGACCCACCGGGGTGGCCGGAGAATACGGATCCACTCCTCACGGCTCCTCTCCCGATCGAACCAGTGGAAGGCCTGACCGACCACGACCAGGTCCACGCTCGCCTCTTCGAGCCCCGTGGCCTCGGCGCTTCCGGCCACACTCTGGAACCTCGGGCGGTGCCCCAACCTCTCCTGAGCGGCTCGTCGCATCTCGGCGTTGGGCTCTACGGCGAACACCAGGTTTCCGTGATCCAGGAAGGGCTCAGCCGACAAGCCCGTGCCCGACCCCACGTCGGCCACCACCCACTCCGGGGCCAACCCGACCTCCTCCTGCAGAACCGAGACGA
>SLNQ01000257.1 GCA_007132965.1 Gemmatimonadota bacterium
CACTCGTGCGGTCCGTTGACCTGGCCGCGCCCACGGGATAGCTTAGAAGGTCTGTAGGCTCAAGTCCTTACTGCGAGGGGTCCGGAACCGGCGTCCGGACCCCTCGCTCCACTGAATCCCCATTGGTTCGTATGGCCAAGAGACGCCCGACATCCTCCGGTTCCGCTCCTCGCGGCACGGCGGACGATGCCTTCACAGCCCGGATCCTGCAGTTCGTTGGTTGGGCCAGGGATCGCACCGAGGTCCTCATCGCCATTGTGGTCCTGTTGGTCCTCCTGGTGGGAGGCGGGATCTACTACTACAACCAACGAGCCGCCCAGCTGCAGCAGGCTGAGGTGGAGCTCCAGGCCATTCAGCGCACCGTGGCCTTTGTGGAACCCAGCCAGGGGATCCAGCAGCTCCGGGAGTTCGTGGCCCAGTTCGGCGGCACGCCCCACGCCATTGAGGCCCGCCTGGCCCTGGCCGAGATCCTCCTTGAGGAGGACCGCGCCGAGGAGGCCGTGGAGACCCTCGACGAGGTCGCTCCGTCGTATCGGGATCCCCTTCGTCTGCAGGCCACTATCCTCCTGGCTGTGGCCCTGGAGGAAGCGGAGGACTGGCCCCGGGCCATCGAGGTATACAGGGAGCTGGCGGACCGGGCCGAGTTCAGCTACCAGCGCAGGGACGCGGCCGAGGGCCTGGCTAGAAGCCACCTGGCGCAGGGAGACACCGCAGCCGCAGCCGAGGCCTACGAGCGCGCTCTGGACGAGTTGGCCGAAGGTGACGAGGAGCGGAGGAACTACTTGGAGATGCGCCTCGCTGAGCTGCGGGGGATCGACGACGGCTGATCCTTCGTCGCATCGTCGGGCGAAGATCCCCGTAGATCCTACGGAGACCAGACAGGTGAGTGCAGGCCCCGGACCCGGGAGAGGGTCCGGGGCTTTTGTCTTTGCAGAGGTGCTGTACCGCAGAAGGGCAAGAAGCCCTGGGCACGGGTGGGCAGCCAGACGCCGATCCCACACTTCGACTCCATGGCTGCAGAACCCTGAGTCGGCCCCAGAACCCCGATTTAGCACCAGAACCCCCAGTTCCACACACACCCTCCGGGTTTTCCACATTCATTCCCCAGAGTCCTATAATATACATTATGTAAACTTCCTTTGAGATCCAAACAAGGGGGCTCACTTAGGAGCCCCCTTCCCCTGAAGGCGACGCAGAGCCGGCGTCCAGTCTCTCACGGGTCTCCCTCGAGATGGGCACGGAAGCCAGCCGGGAGATCTCCCGGACGAGCTGGCGCTCGAACTCCGGCAGCCGTCGGTCCCTGGTGCTGCGATCCCTGATAGCCCCCAAGCACATCGGCTCACCGAACCGGAGACTCACTGGGGCTCCGGGCCGAGGCCTCTTGAGCCACCGTGGCATGAGGTCGTACGTACCGGAGATGCCCACGGGGATGATGGGAACGCCGGCTCTGAGGGCCACCCGGAGAGTCCCTCGGCGGAAGGGCTGGAGCGCACCGTCCCAGGAGCGTTCCCCCTCCGGGTAGACGCAGACCCCTTGGCCCTCGTCCAGCAACCGGAGGAGAACTCGGACCGTCTGCGGATCCACGCGATAACGGCGCACCGGAAACGCTCCCAACCCAGCCAGCACCACCCGAAAGGCGGGCTGAGTGAACTGGGTGCTCTTCGTCATGGAGTGGATCTTCCGGGGACAGATGGACTGGATGAGGAGTGGATCCAGGATGCTCTGATGGTTTGGAAGAAGCAGGAAGGGCCCGCCCGACGGAACGTGGTGGAGCCCTTCCACCCGCAGGTCGGTGAGCAACCGGAACGCCCAGCGCACAGGGGTACGCACCGCGTGATAGAGCACGCTCACGAGCCCCTCCCCCGACACCCAGGCTCAGGCCCGCGCCTCCACTTCGCCGCCTCAGGAGCCATGGGCCCGGATCCGGGGCTGGAATTCATCCACTTCGCCACGTCCCGCTTCCCGCCATACTCGCCGGATGGCCTCTCGAAGGAGCGACTCCCAACGCCGGGTGGAGTCGCTGCGGAAGCGGAAGCTTGCGAGTGGCCGTCCGGGTTGGGTGAGCTGGAGGCTGGACGAAGCCGCCTGGAGCGCCGTGAGCTCGGCCAGGCGCCACTCTCGCAACTCCTCACCCTCCGAAGTGAAAGTCAGACCATCACTTGTGAGGGTGAGTTCTCCTGCGTCCGGCGGACCGAACTCCTCGATGAAGCCCAAGATCCGGTCACCATGCCGGACCGGCCCCTCCCCCACCGCCAGGCTCAGGAGAACCCGGGTCCGCCGGAGGACGCCGCCGGTGCCTTGGCGAACAGCCTTCAGCACCGAGTCATGCGCCTCGATCCCGGAGGCCAGTTCGTGGGCCGCCACCACCTGTGACCCCTGGTCTGCCGAGGTCACCAGGATCCCCTGCCCACGACCGTGCGTGGCGAAGGAGGTTCCACACCCCGCACAGGTCGCTTCGCTCCCCTTCCCTTCCATAGCCTCGGCCCCGCAGTCGGGGCACAAATACAAGAGGTCCACCAGGGCCACAGGATCGAGCCTCCGTCAGAGTCGACCGAAGAGGCGCAGAAGGCGCAGCTTCCACACCTTCCAGACCGCTTCGAGGATGATGGCGCGGGACATCTTGGACTCCCCCTGGTCCCGTTCGGTGAACACGATGGGCAGTTCCACAAAATCGAATCCTTTTGCCCACGCCCGAAACTTGAGCTCGATCTGAAAGGAATACCCGTTGGACTGGATCCGATCCAGATCGATGTCTTCCAGAACCCGCCGATCGAACATGTTGAACCCTCCGGTGGCGTCGGAGACCGGGAGCCCAGTGATGGTACGGGCGTAGAAGCTGCCGAAATATGACACCAGGAGACGTGTCATAGGCCAGTTGACCACGGTCACACGGCCGTTGACATACCTGCTACCGATGACAAAATCGTAGCTTCGGCACGCTTCGAGGAAGTCCGGAAGGGCAGAGGCCGGGTGCGACAGGTCCGCATCCATCTCGCAGAGTCGTTGGTACCCTGCCGCCAGACCCCACCTGAACCCCGCGATGTATGCCTTGCCGAGGCCCTCCTTGCCTTCGCGGTGGAGCACGTGCACCCGGCCATCACTCTCGGCAGCCAACTCGTCGGCCACCTGGCCCGTCCCGTCCGGAGATGCGTCGTCGACGATGAGCACGTCCACCTCCGGCGACTGCTCCAGCACCAGGGGGACGACCCGGGGCACGTTGTCGCGCTCGTTGTAGGTTGGAATGATCACCAACGTCCGCCCCTCACCCATCTGTCATGCCTCCCGAGTCGCTGTCTACTGGTGTGCGCTTGAAGATGGCCCACAGGGCGAACAAGCCTGCCGGCAGTAGCTCCACCAGCGTCATCCAGACCCGGGCCAGGACGGCCACCCCCACGGCGGCGGCGCCCAGCGACGGCCGGAGCAGTGCAATGAGCACTCCTTCCCGCACGCCGATCCCGGCCGGCGCAAAGATGGCAAGATAACCCAGGAGATAGGCGGCGCTGAAGGAGGCCGCCAGGGCGAAGGTACCTCCGTCGAGGCCCAACCCACGAACCAGCACGGCAAAGGCCACACCGTATCCGCACCAGACCAGGGTATGAAGAACCACCCACCGGGGCCCGAACAGAGGGTCGGGGGCAGGGGCACTGGCCGGATCCAGGCGGGCCACCCGAAAGATCAGGCGGAAAGCTCCCCTGAGGAGCGAAGGAAGGGCCGTGGCCACCACGAAGACCGCCAGGGCTCCGAACCCCACCCAGACCCCCAGCGCCATGCCGTCGAGAGCCCCCAGCGCAGCGGCTCCCACCACCGCGGCCCCCACCAGGTGGAAGGCCTGACCCAATACCCCTGCGCTGACCCCCAGGGACACGGGAATCCCCTCCCGCCTCGACAGCACGGCCAGGCCCGCGACCTGCCAGACCTTGCCGGGAAGGTAACGCCCCAGGTTGGCCGACAGCACGATCCGGTTTGCCCCGATCCATCCGGGATCGGGGGCCCCCAGTTCGGCCACCATCCGCCCCCAGAGCCTCGCCGTGATGCCGAAGCAGGCCAGCAGGAGGAGGGCCGATGTCGCCACCATCCACCATTGGACGGCTGGGAGGGCCCGGTCCAGTGTCAGGGCCTCGTCCAGGGTCACACCGACCTGCGAGATGATGATCCATGTCACAAGGACGGTGAGGACCAGCTGCAGGGTCCACCTCAGCGCCCTTCCCCACCCTCTTCTCCACCATCGCCCACGGGTGACCGCGGTCACTTTCGTCTCCGACGCACCGGGCTGACCGGATTCCCTCCTGGTTGACGCCTGGGCCAAACCAGACGAGTCGGTCTCGGCGCCAGTGGCATCTGAGTCCACCGGACCCGAGTCCGTGGGATTCGAATCGACGGGACCGCCCAGGACGGGATTCAAGCCCTTTCCCGCCGACGAATGACCAATTCCACACCGACGACGCCCACGAGGAGGAGGATGGAGAGGAGGGATATCCCCAGGCCGGCTCGCAGCACCGGGGACTCATAGTAGAACTCCACCTCGTGCTCTCCCTCCGGAACGGCGATGGCCCGGAGGGTGTGATCGGCTCTGAGAACCGGGGTCTCCATCCCATCGACGGTGGCTCGCCATGCCGGGAACCAGTTCTCCGAGAGGACCACCAGCGCCGGTCCGTCGGCCTCGACCCGAAACCGGAGGTAGTCCGGGGTCCGCTCCAGCCATTCCACCCTGCCCTGCACGTGGGGTCCTCCCGGCTCCAGCGGGGGCTCCTCCTCCAGGACCACCTGTCGGGCCGGATCGTATCCGTCGATGTCCAGGACCGCCTCCATCGTGCGGTTCTCGTCCACCACCAGCGCCTCGCCCACCACGCGGGCCCGGGGGAGTGTCTGGAATGCGTGTACCGACCGGGCCACCCGGCCGTCGGGGAGGCTCACCTGACTGACCGGCTGTGTCCCCTCCAACGACCCGTACTGGGCATCGGGCCAGATGAGATACCTGATGTTCAGTATTCCCATGACGTTGGGATGGAAGTTCACCAGGTGCTCGGGCAGCCCCCCGCCCTCCATCCCGATAAGATCCCGGTAGCGTCCCAGGTCGTTGGGGTGGTGCCCGCCGGCCAGCTCCAGGCCGTGCATTCCCGGAGCCACGTCCTGCCCGCCCTGAACCATGGAGAGAACCCGGAACGGCGACTCCCGGGCCTGCCGGTCCTGCAGAAACCGGATGTTCTCGTCGGCGGCGGCGAAGGCCCTGTAATCCAGGACTTCGATGAAGGCCGTGTTCACCCGCCACTGGTCAGCGGTGACCAGGAGGGCCAGCGCCGGAACCAGAAGCGCCGCTGGAAAGAAGCGCCGGTCCACGCTCCACCAGAGCGCCGCCACGAGAGCGGCCAGGACCACGGCAATGCCGAATCCCCTCTGAATATGGGGCAGCGCGTTCTGAAGGGCGTCGGCCTTGGCCGGGGTCATGCCCGGATACAGGATAGTGGTCCAGAGGGACGTGAGAAGACCGGTGGCGGCCAGCCCCCATCCCAACGCCAGAACGCCCGCCGCCCCGAGGAGGACCTGCCAGACTCGCTTCCCTTCCCCCCCTTCCAGGAGTTGGGCCCCGCGGTCCACGCCCATGGCGGCCAGGGTGACTGCGGCGAATCCGGTGAGGAAGATGGCCATGGAGGGTGCGCGGAAGAGCGAGATGCCCGGCACCACCTCGTAGAAGACACGCCAGACCGGCGTGTTCGCCCCCAGCGAGAAAAGGAGGACCACGGTGCCCATTCCCGCCATGAACCACCTGAGCCCCGCTCGAGGCCCACCGGTAAAGGCCAGAGCCGCCAGGAGGAGCACCACCAGTCCCAGGTACTCGTGGTTCAGCTTGAAGGGATTGCGGCCCCAGTAGGTGTCGCGGGTCCACTCCCGGGTTCCAACGCTGCTGCCCACGAATTCGGGGACGGCCAGTGAGGCGACCTCCTCCGGATGAAGGGACCACGACGACGAGTAGGCGATGGCCTCGGGCCCCTCCGCCTGCAGGGTGGTGGCAGCCCTTCGGGAGTGCTCCGTCACGTAGTCCACTGCCGGAACGAGCTGAACCGCGGTGACGCCCGCGCCCAGCAGGCTGAAGGTCAGAAAGGCGCCGAAGGTACTGGCCGCCGGCTTCCACCCTTCCCCACTCTCACCCCGGCCGAGCTGAATGCACCGGAAGAGCATGTACGCGCCGGCGGCCCCAAAGAGGAAGTAGGCCATCTGAAAATGGGTGGAGAGGATGACCAGGGCGATGATTGCAGCCATCGCTGCCAGGGGAAGTACCCCCCGCCGATCCAGAAACCACTCCATGGCCCAGAACAGCAGGGGCGCCATGGCGGTGACAAAGATCTTTCCGTCGTGGCCCGGAAAGGCCAGGGTCACCATGTAGGGAGCCAGGAGGAAGGCCAGACCGCCCACCATGGACGCTCCCCGAGAAAGATCCAGGGCCCGAAGCCAGGCGTACATCCCGACTCCGGCCAGGAAGACGTGCACCACCAGCTTCCATCCCAGCGCCCGGTAGGTCTCCGTGACCATGAGAAGGCCCACGGACACGGGATGGAGCGAGTCGCCACCGGCCAGCGACTCAAGAAAGGGAGTGCCCCCCAGGATGATGGGATTCCAGAGGGGAAACCCTGTGGTCTGGAGCGCGTCTGCGAAGAACGCGCGGGCCATGTATCCCAGGGCGAGGGTGTCGGACCCGTAGAGCATGAGGTCCGAGAAGATGAACTCCCGGAAGAGGAGGACGGTGACCAGCGCGTAGAGGCTCAGAGTCGCCCAGAGGGGAATCCTGTCGAGCCACCCGGTGAGCCCGAGAGGGCCGTCCTCCCCTCGCCGGCTGCGTCCCCCTCCTCCCCGTCCTCGCTTCGAATCCCGGTTCCGGTTTCCCTTGCCGCGGTCCCGTCGATCCCTCCGCCGCTCACTCCGCTTGGGCATGTCCACCTGACCCCTGTGAGAGGCCCTCCCCTGTCGGTTCATCGTCCGGGGCCAAGAGTCCCCGATAGATCTCCACATGTCGAGCGACCAGCCGAGCGTTGCTCCAGTGCTGGACCACCCGTTGCCGAGCCCGCGCTCCCATGGCGGCCAGGTCCGCCCTCTCCAGCAGCTCCACCGCCGCCTGAGCCAGCCCCTCGGCGTGGGCTGGGGGAACCAGCCGACCCACCGACTCGTCCACGATCTCCGGGAGCCCCCCCACGCGGGTCGCCACGACGGGCAAACCGCAGGCCATGCACTCCAGCGCCGCCACCGAGGTGGCCTCCATGAGCGAGGGGAACACCGCCACGTCGCCGGAACTCAGAATCGCCGGCATCTCGTCGTGGGGACGGGCCCCCAGGAACCGGACCACGTCTCCCACGCCCAACTCACCGGCCAAGGCCTCCAGGGTCTCCCGCTCCGGGCCGTCGCCCACCACCAGCGCCTCCACCTCCGAAACGTGGCGCCGGATCAGCGGCAGCGCGCGCACGAAATATTCCACCCCGTTCTTCTCGAAGAGTCTCCTGGGAACCACCAACCGCCGCTCGGTCCCGGAGCGGGGAAAGGCGGGAGACACCGGACGGAAGCGCTCCGTGTCCACTCCGTTGGTAAGGGCCTCCACCTGGACGCCCGGGGCCAGGGATTCGGCCACCTCGGCGATCTCACGGCTGGCCGCGAGGCAGTAATCCGGCCAGCGAACCAGCCGGGCCAGCACCGGCGTCCACCGGCGGGTCCGGGCCCGAATCAAGAAGTGCGACGTGTGCAGCGTGGCCACCAGCGGCCGCCCCGTGCGGCGGACCGCCGTGTGGCAGGGGTAGACCGAGGCGAAGGCCTGGGCGTGGACCACGTCGGCCCACTCCGCCCACTCCCGGGTCATGCGCCCCGACCGGAGCGCATACGCGATCCACCCCGGCGGACTGCGGGACGGAAGCCAGCTCCGGTGTACGCGGACCCCGTCCATCACCTCCTCCTCTGGAAGCCCCTCCTGCGAACGGGAGGTGATGACCCGCACCTCGTGGCCCGCCTCCACGAGTCCCCGGGCCAACTCGGCGATGTGGCTCTCCAGGCCTCCCACCTCCGGCGGGTAGTAGATGCAGTGGAAGAGGATCTTCATGCCCGCTCCTCCGTCCCGGCAGGGTCGGATGTGACGCCCCCGGATGAAGCGGGGCCCCGGGCCAGGAAGGCCTCTACGGCTTCGGCCACCCGCAGGGCGGCCCGACCGTCGCCGTAGGGATTGGCTCGCCGGCGCGATCGCCGCTGGTGGTCGGGCTCCCTCAGGAGGGCTCGGGCCCGTGTGACGATGCGCTCAGGGTCGGTTCCGACCAGCTCGGCCACCCCGGCCCGAATTCCCTCGGGACGCTCGGTAACCTCCCGGAGCACCAGGAGGGGCGTTCCGAAGGTGGGCGCCTCTTCCTGGATCCCACCGGAGTCGGTGAGGATGAGGGCGGCGCCCTGCAGGCTCAGGGCCAGGTCGTGATACGGAAGGGGCTCGACGAGATGGACTCGGGGGTGGGTGCCCAGGAGCTCACGGGCCGGCTCCACCACGTTGGGATTCGGATGGACCGGATAGAGTACTTCCAGTTCCGGCTCCTGGTCCAGGAGCGAGCGGACCGCCTCGAAGATCCTCCGAATGGGGGCGCCGAACGATTCCCGGCGGTGAGCGGTGAGAAGCAGGAAGGGCCGCTTCGCCCCCAGGAGTCTCTGGAGCTCGGGCCGGGTGGCCCCCCCGCTCCGCTCCACCACCTGCAGGAGGGCGTCCACCACCGTGTTGCCCGTCACGTGGATCCGGTCGTCCGGGACGCCCTCCCGCAGGAGATTTGTCCGGGCGTCGGGGGTCGGAGCGAAGTGAAGGTCGGCCAGGACCCCGGTGAGCCGTCGGAAGCCCTCCTCGGGAAAGGGGCTCCTCAGGTTGCCGCTTCGGAGTCCGGCCTCCACGTGACCGGTGGCCACCCCTTCGAAATAGCCGGCCAGGGCCGAAAAGAACACCGTGGCCGTGTCGCCCTGCACCAGGACCATTCCCGGCCGGAGGTCCTGGAGCACGGAGCGAATTCCTTCGAGGCACCCGGTGGCCACGTCATACAGGGTCTGCCCCTCCTGCATGATGGCCAGGTCCAGGTCCGGCTCCAATCCGAAGCTCTCGAGGGCACCGTCCACAAGGTCTGTGTGCTGGCCCGTCAGAACGAGCCGCACCTGAGCGGGGCCACCGGGCCTGCGGAGGGCTTCCACCACCGGGGCCATCTTTATGGCCTCGGGACGGGTTCCCACCACCACCATGACGGTGGGGCGTTCGAAGCCTGGAGACACCTCGTCCGGACCGTCAGGTCGAGTCATCGGAGGGATCCCTTCGGGCTCGAAGATCCTCGACTTCCTGTCGGAGTTGGGCCACCATCTCGGCCAGGAGACCGAAGCCCACCAGCGTCACTCCCACCGTGACCAAAAGCAGAACCAAGGTGAGCAGCGGCCGGAACCCCACCTGGTGAACAAGTCGCAGGTAGACGGCCACGATTCCCACCAGCACCCCACTCCCGGCCAGGGTGGCCCCGGCCGTGCCGAAGAGAAGCAGGGGTTTGCGAGAGAAGACCAGGAGAAACCAGACCGACAGGAGGTCCATGACCCCCACCACCACCCTCCACCATCCCGAGTACTTGGACGTCCCTGCCCGTCTGGGGTGCAGCTCGATGTCGATCTCGGTCACCGAATGGCCCCGGTCGTGGGCCAGGACCACGAAGAAGCGGTGCCAGTCGTGCCGGAGGGGAATCTCCCGCAGAATGGACGCCCGTACAGCCTTCATGGAGTTCAGGTCCGACGCGGGTACGTCGAAGAGGGTTCGGGAGAGGCGGTTGTACACCGACGAGACCATCCGCTTGTCATAGGCCCCCACCTTGCGGCCACACACCACGTCCCACCCCTCAGCCATGGCTTCCAGGAAGCGGGGGATCTCGTGGGGCGAATGCTGGAGGTCCGCGTCGAAGATGATCAGCACGCCTCGGCCGGTGGCCCGGGCCGCGGTGACGATGGCCTCGGTCTTCCCCAGGTTCTTCCGGTGTTCCAGAACCCGGAGTGCCGGCCAGTCCGAGGCCGCTTCCCTGGCCCGCTGGCCGGTTCCGTCGGTGGAGCCGTCATCCACCAGGAGAACCTCGCCGTCCAGGTCGTGCTCCCGGAACGCCTCACGCAGCTCCCGGACCAGGTCTTCCACCACCGGGGCCTCGTTGTAGGCCGGTACGACCACGGCGAAGTCGCGGCGGAGCGCGAGGGGAACGGCCGGATCCATGGCCCTGGAAGGTGCTCGGACCTCAGACACGCTTGCGCATGCGGGCCGGAAGAATCCCCAGTTGATCCCGATACTTGGCCACGGTTCGCCGGGCGATCTGGATTCCGTCCGCCTCCAGGAGGTCCACGATCTTCTGGTCGGTGAGGGGCTTCTTTTCGTCTTCCTGGTCCACCAGGGTCTTGATCTTGGCCTTCACCCCTCGGGCCGAGATGTCCTCACCCGACGCGGTGGACAGCCCGCTGGAGAAGAAGAACTTCAGGGAGTAGACGCCTCGGGGGGTCTGGACGTACTTCTCGTTGGTCACCCGCGACACCGTGGACTCGTGCATCTCGATGTGGTCGGCCACCTCCCGGAGGGTGAGGGGCCTGAGGAACTGCACGCCCTTCTCGAAGAACTCCCGCTGCCGGTCCACGATGAAGTTCATGACCTTGAGCATGGTCTGGCGGCGCTGCTCAATGGCCTGGATCATCCAGTTGGCCGAGTTCAGCTTCGAGGCGATGAACTCCTTGTTCTCTCCCTTGAACTTGTTGCGGTCGCGGGCCACCTCCCTGTAGGCCCGGGAGAGGCGCAGACGGGGAAGGCTCGTGTCGTTCAGGAAGACGTGGTACTCGCCGTCGATCTTGTCCACGATGAGGTCCGGGATGATGTACGGATCCCGGTCCGGCGAGTGCTGGTTTCCGGGCTTCGGGTTCAGCTTTGCGATCTCGTCGGCGGCGTCCTGCACTTCCTTGGCCGAGTGCCCCAGTGCCCGGCCGATCTCCGTCCACCGGTGGTTGAGGAAGTCGTCCCAGTGCTCCTCTACCAGGGTGTGGGCCAGACAGTCGGTCCGATCCAGCTGCCTGAGCTGGATGAGGATGGACTCCCGGAGGTCACGGGCCGCGACGCCCGGTGGATCCATTCGCTGGATCACCTCCAGCATCTCTTCAGCCTCGTCCAGGGTGTAGGGGCGAAAGAGCTCCTGAAGCTCCTCCTCCTCTTCCTGGCGCTCCTCCTCGTCCTCGATCTGTCGGGCCCGCTCCTCGGCCACTTCCCGAATGTCCTCCAGCCACCCGTTGGCCCCTTCAACCACCTCCTCCAGGTCGCAGGAGAGGAAACCGTCGTCATCTACGTTTCCGATGATCTCCTCGCCGAGGCGGATCTTGCGCTCCTCGATGGAAAGATGTCGGAGCTGCTCCATGAGGTGGTCCCGCAGGTCCGCCGTTTCCACCGGCGTCGGCTGGTGAAACTCCTTTTCTTCGTACTGGGCGCGGGAGCCACCGGCATCGAAACCGTCCAGAAGGATCTCCTCCCAGTCGATCTCGTCCTCGTCGGTCTCGGGCTCCACCTCGTCGAGGCTCACATCTTCGTTCACGTCGGCGAGCCCCATCTCGAGGAAGGGGTTCACTTGCAGCTCCTGCTTCAGGTGCTGCTGGAGGTCCATGAGCGGCATGTAGAGCAGCTCCATCGCCTGGTACAGGCGAGGGTTGATCTTCATCTCCTGTCGGAGATCCGCGCTCTGGTAGAGCTTGCCGCTCAGATTACTCATTCGAGGGTGGCCGGACGATCATAGCGTTGTCGCATCCGGTGTGTGAGGGTGGGCCCGAGGTAGATTTCGGCCGCTTCGTCGTTCCAGACGAGCTCCGAGACAGTTCCGCTGAGCCGGATCCGTCCCTCGTACATGATGTACGCGCGATCCACGATATCCAGGGTTTGCTCCACGTTGTGGTCCGAGATGATCACGCCGATGTTGCGATCCTTGAGACCGGCCACGATCTGCTGGATGTCGTTGACCGCGATGGGATCGATCCCGGCGAAGGGCTCGTCCAGGAGCATGAACTTGGGTTTCTGCACCAGCGCCCGGGTGATCTCCAGACGCCGTCGCTCTCCTCCGGAGAGGGCATAGGCCTTGCTCTTGCGAAGGTGGGCAATGGAAAGTTCCTCCAGCAGGTTCTCCAAGCGCTTCCGCTGCTCCTTCCTCGGGATTCCCGTGGTCTCGAGAATCGCCTTTACATTGTCCTCCACGGTGAGCTTGCGAAAGACCGAGGGCTCCTGCGCCAGGTAACCCACACCCAGGCGGGCCCGGCGGTACATGGGGGTACGGGTCAGGTTCCGGTCGTCCAGGAAGACCTTTCCCCGGTAGGGTGGAATCAGGCCCACCATCATGTAGAAGGTGGTGGTCTTCCCGGCCCCGTTTGGGCCGAGGAGCCCCACGATCTCCCCCTGTCGGACGTGGATGTCCACGTCGTCGACCACCTTCCGTCCCTGGTAGATCTTGGTGAGTCCCTCGGCCCGGAAGACACTCCCCTCGTACTGGGTGAGGGCCTTCTCGACCCGCTCGTCCTCGCTGACGGCGCCGACGTCATCCACCTCCACCAAGGCGGCGGGATCGGCGGTGAAGCTCCCGCCGGTCTCTACCGGATCGGACCCGGGGCCTGCATCTGCCCGGTCTTCTTGGCGCACGTCGTCTGCGCCCGTTCTCACCGGCTTGCCTTCCCTGCTCATGGCCGACCCCGGTCGGGTTCGAGCTGAAGTCCCTCGACCTGTCCCTTGGCCTCAACCCTGTCCACCGCACCATCCAGCATGTAGATAAAGATCTCCTCGGCTTTGATGTAGCTGATGGACCAGAGAGGCTCGCCGATCTGGACGTCCGCCGCCTCCGTGTCCTCTTCTTGGGGCTCCTCGGCCTCATCCCGCTCGGCCTCTTGTGCCTCGGCCTCCTCCGGCGGCGATCGGTAGAGCGTCCGGGCGTTGCCCCGTGCCTCCAGGCGCTCCAGCCGGTACTGAACCGGCTCGTCATCGGGGATCAAGGCGTCCGGCGCCGGGCTCGGTACCGTGTCCGGGAGATCGGCGCCGGGCTCATCGGTCTCCGGATCCGCCAGTTCCTCGGGCGGAACCCGTTCGAAGGTGGCCAGAATCTCGTCGCCCTCGATCCAGTCCCGGTCCACCCTGATGGCCGGCTCGTCCTCGTCCCGCGCATCGTCGGGGACCTCCGGGAGCAGCTCCTCCATGCCCGCAACCCCGGGGTCCAGGGGATCTTCCGGGTCGAGCTCCACCGGTACCGGCGCCTCTCCCCGGGTACGGCTCTCTCCCCGGGCTCGCCCCACGGCGTGGACCGTCTCCAGGACCTCGTCGGGAGAGACCACGTCAATGGAATCCCCCCCGAGGGTGAACTCTGCCGTCACGGCCCGGGGCCGGGGTGGCGGGTCGTCGGGGTCGTCGGACTCCCGGTGCACCGCCACCAGGCGCTGGATCTTCTCGTCCTGGAGGTCGATCCGGATCTCCTCACCCACCAGGTCCAGGTCCTCGGTGACGAGGCGACCCCGCTCCCGGATCGTGACCCGCTCCAGGACATCCTCCGGCATGTTCAGGTTGATCCGCTCCCCTGACATCTCGGCGTCCTCGGCCAGAACCCGTGCGCCATGACTGAGAAAGATGGTGCCCACCTCCTGGTCGAAGGCCAGCGAGTCGGCGTACGCTTCCATGTCGTCCCGGAGCACCTCCACGTCGCCGTCGGCCCAGAAGAAGCGCTCGCCTTCGAATCGGAGCCGGTTCCCCGTCACCCGGTAGGGTTCCGGCGGCGTCGGTCCCACCGTCTCCCGCTCCGGGCGAAGGACCGCGTTCGGCCGGCTCCCGGTCACGATGATCTGCTCCTCGTTGCGAAAGTCCGTCTCCCCCAGGTAGGTGAGGGTGTCGCCCCGGAGCTCGGTGTCCCGGATCCGGTCGGTGAAGCGCACGTCGCCCCGAGCGAAGAGCCGGTTCTCCCGTTCGTAGAAGTCCGCCAGCCGCGACTCCAGGAGCCGGGTTTCGGTCTCGAAGTAGACGCTCCCGATCAGCTCGGCGCGCCCGGCCTGCTCGTAGACCACGGCGGAGTCGGCCCGGATCCGGGTTCCGTCGGGACAGATCATGAAGGGGTGCGCCAGCCAGGTCACCCGCTGACCGGGCGCCGCCTGGGTAGAGCGCAGGGAGGCGTAGTCCTCCAACTGGCAGTCGGTGCCCATTTCCTGCGCCTGAAGCGGTGCGCTCCCCAGCGCCGGCAGCGTCAGTCCAACGCCCACGAGGAGAACCGGGGCAAGCCACGCGAGGAGCCGAGTCATGGCCTACGCCCCCGGGCTTCAAAGTTCTGGAAGTCGATGTCCGACGTGAAGGAGAGTCCCTCGAGGCGCGACCCCGGCGTTTCCATGACGAAGGCCGAATCACTCCAGATCCGGCCGCCCTGCGGATCGTAGTGGAGTTCCTCGGTGCGAATCGTCCGATCCTCTCCGGGGATCACCACCAGCACGTTGCCCTGGGCAATCATCCGGTCGGTGGATTGGTCGATCCGCCCCCGGTCGGAGGTCACCCGGGCCCGCTCGCTTCCGTCCTCGTGGAAGACGATGAGCTCCAGCCGCCGGAGGGCCGCCGAAGCCGAGTCGTTCCACTGGAAGGCGGTGTCGTAGACGAGATGGGCCTCGATCTCCCCGTCCTGGCTCACGTACTGCTCCCCACCCACGACGATGAAGTCGGCATCCATGGCCAGCACCTCCTGCGAGACCGTGGCCACGTCGCCCTCCTCCTGGCATGCGGCGAGCCAGACCATGGCCAGAACCACCCAGAGGCCGGCGACCCGGATCGTCATACGACCCCCGCCCGGAGGATGTCGTGGAGGTGGATCACGCCCTGCAGACGACCGTCGTCGTCCACCACGGGAAGTGCCATGATCCCGAACTCCTCCATCTGCCGGACCACGGCACCCGCAAGCCGGCCCACCGGCGCCACCCGAGGCGAGGAGGTCATGACCTGGGCCACAGGCACGTCCAGGAAATCGGCTCGGCGGTCCATGAGGCGAGTGAGGTCCCCGGCCGTCACCACGCCCACCACCCGCCGGCCTCCGTCCACGATGGGGACCGTGCCCCGCATATGGGCCAGGGGCACGATGCAGTCTCGCATGAGAGCCGTCTCCGGGACCTCCGGATACTCCTCTCCCACCATGAGGTCCTCCACCCGGAGGGTCAGTTTGCGCCCCAGGGCGCCTCCCGGATGGAAACGGGCAAAGTCCTCGGCCCGGAATCCCTTTCGCTGCAGGAGCACCATGGCCAGGGCGTCGCCCATGGCCTGCGCAGCGGTGGTGGAGGAGGTGGGGGCCAGGTCAAGGGGACATGCCTCGGCGCTCACGGCACAGTCCAGTACGGCGGTGGCGTGTCGGGCCAGGGGCGAGTCCGGCTTACCGGTGAGGGCCACCAAGGGCACACCCAGACGTACCATGTACTCCACCAGCCCTGCCAGCTCCGAGGTGGCGCCACTCTTTGAGATGAAGATGCCCACGTCATTCCGGCTCACGATTCCAAGGTCGCCGTGAAGACCGTCCACCGGATGGAGAAAGGAGGCGGGCGTGCCGGTAGAGGTGAAGGTGGCGGCCACCTTCCGGGCCACGATTCCGCTCTTCCCCACTCCCGTGACGATCAACCGCCCCTGGGCCCGGTAGAGGAGCTCCACCGCCTGGACGAAGCTCTCGTCCAGGCCATCGGCCAGGCGCGCCACCGCGTCGGCCTCGGAGCGAAGCACACGTCGCCCTTCCGCCAGCAGCCCGTGGACGTCGGAAGACGTCCCGGCGACGCCGGCGGTGTCAGGGGTCTGGATGTCAGTCTTCGCTTCGGGCGGCACAGTAGGCCTCCACCAGTTCATCCCATTGTCCCCGGGCCTCCAGGAGCACCCGGGCAAACTCTCGTACGGCTCCGTTCCCCCCGCTACTCCGGGTGGTGATGAGCACTTCTCTTCTCACCTCCGGCACTGCGTTTCCCACACCGGCGGGCAGTCCCACGCGACGCAGAACCGGCAGGTCCGGGAGGTCGTCTCCCAGCATGGCGACCTGGGACCAGTCCAGCTCCAGGCGAGCGAGGAGATCCTTGAGGGCGGGGATCTTCATCCCGCCGTCTTTCTGAATACACTCATCCACCCCGAGTTCTTCGGCCCGCAATCGAGTGGCCTCCGATGGCCGACCCGAGAGAAAGGCCACTTCGAGCCCCGCGTCCCGCATCAGGTGGATCCCCAGGCCATCCTGGATGTCGAACCGTTTCAGTTCCACGGGGGTGCCGTCACCGGTGGCGCCCAGGTAGACCCCGGCATCGGTGAGCACGCCGTCCACGTCCAGCACCACCAGGCGGATTCGCCGAGCCAGCTCGCTGGAGATACGCTGGTTGCCCGGCTCCCGAACCGGGACGCCGTCGGCCTGGCCCTCACCAGGGGTTCGCTTCCTTCCGGCCATGGGGCTCAAGCCTCCCTGGCCTCTCGCAGGGCCATGACCTGACCCAGGAGCGCGTCCAGCTCCTCCAGGGGCAGCATGTTGGAGCCGTCGGAGGGTGCGGCCGCCGGCTCCGGGTGGGTCTCCAGAAAGAGGTGGTCGCAGCCGGCCGCCACGGCGCCCCGGACCAAGGCCGGGATGTGCTCCGGGTCTCCTCCGCTGGATCCATCGGCCCGACCCGGGCGCTGTACCGAGTGGGTCCCGTCGAAGACCGCATCCACGTCACAGGCCGCACGGATCCGACGGAAGGAGCGCATGTCCACAACCAGGTTCCCGTACCCGAAGAAGGTCCCCCGCTCCGTCACCGTGATCCGGCGCGCCCCACCCTGTCGGGCCTTCTCCACCACCGCGGCCATCTCCTCGGGGGCCATCCACTGGCCCTTCTTGATATTCACCGTACCGGAGGCATTACCGACCGCCAGCACCAGGTCGGTCTGGCGACACAGGAAGGCGGGAACCTGCAGTACGTCCGCCACCTCCGCGGCCAGCCGGGCCTGGGGGGGCTCGTGCACGTCCGTGAGGACGGGAAGACCGGTGGCCTCCTTGACCCGGGCCAGCCTCGGCAGCCCTTCCTCGAGCCCCGGACCCCGGGGCGAATCGATGCGGGAACGGTTCGCCTTGTCGAAGGAGGCCTTGTAGATAACGGGGATCCCCCACCGCCGCGACAGGTCGGCCAGGAAGTCCCCGACCCTCAGGTTCAGGTCGTCGTCCTCCAGGACGCACGGCCCTGCAATGAGGGTGAACTCGTCGAAGAGCGCCATGGCGAGTCAGCCCTCCCCGGCCATGGGGGCCGCCGGCTCGCCCGTCTCCTCCACACCCAGTCCCGCAGCCACCGCGGCGGCGCCGATGAACGAGGCAAACAGGGGGTGAGGCCGGTTGGGTCGGCTCTTGAGCTCGGGATGAAACTGGCAGCCGATGAACCACGGATGGTGCGCCAGCTCGACCATCTCCACCAGCTTCCCGTCAGGTGAGATCCCGCTGATGCTGAGTCCCGCGGCCTCGAGCTGGTCCCTGTAGCGGTTGTTCACCTCATAGCGATGCCGATGGCGTTCCGAGATGGTTTCGGTGCCGTAGATCTCCCGGACCCGCGACCCCGCCACGAGCCCGGCCGGGTAGGCGCCCAGTCGCATGGTCCCTCCCTTCTGGGTCACGTTGCGCTGCGAGTCCATGAGGCAGATCACCGGGTCCGGCGATTCGGAGGCGAACTCCAGGGAGTGGGACTCGTCGAGTCCGCAAACATTCCGCGCGAACTCCACCACGGCGCACTGCAGGCCAAGGCAGATGCCGAAGAACGGCTGGTCGTTCTCGCGGGCGTAGCGGATGGCGTTGAGCATCCCTTCCACGCCTCGTGGACCGAAGCCGCCGGGGATCAGGAGTCCGTGGTAGCCGGAGAGACGGGGCTCGGCCCCGGGGCCCTCGAACTCCTCCGAGGAGAGCCAGTCCACCTCGACCCCCACGTCGTGGGCGATCCCTCCGTGGATCAGGGCCTCCTGGATGGACTTGTACGAGTCCACCAGCTCGGTGTACTTGCCCACCACGGCGATCCGTACCCTGCCCCGGGAGGGCCGGACGATCCGCTCCGTCATCCGGGTCCATTCCGCCAGGTCCGGAGCCGGCGCCTCGAGCCCCAGGAGCTCCAGGACGTAGTCGTCGAGCCCCTGACGTCGCAGCTCCAGGGGCACCTGGTAGATGGACTCGGCGTCGCGGGCCTCCACGACTCCCCGGAGGTCCACGTTGGTGAAGAGCGAGATCTTCCTCCGGATTTCCTCGTCCAGCGGATGCTCCGATCGGCAGATCAGGACCTGGGGCTGGATTCCGATCTGCATCAGCTCGCGCACGGAGTGCTGGGTGGGTTTGGTCTTGAGCTCACCGGCTGCGGCGATGTAGGGCACCAGGGTGAGGTGAATGTAGATGGCCTTGCTGGGACCCACCTCCTGCCGGAACTGTCGAATCGCCTCGAGAAAGGGGAGGCTCTCGATGTCACCCACGGTACCGCCGATCTCGGTGATCACCACGTCGTGGTCGTCGGCCAGCTTCCGGATGTTGGACTTGATCTGGTCGGTGATGTGCGGAATCACCTGTACGGTGGAGCCCAGGTAGTCGCCTCGCCGCTCCTTGTTGATGACGGCCTGGTAGATGCGGCCGGTGGTGATGTTGTTGTCCTGGGAGAGGGATTCGTCGATGAAGCGCTCGTAGTGCCCCAGGTCCAGGTCGGTCTCCGCTCCGTCATCGGTGACGAACACCTCTCCGTGCTGAAAGGGCGACAGCGTCCCCGGGTCTACGTTGATGTACGGATCGAACTTCTGGATCGTGACTCGAAGTCCTCGTTCCTTGAGCAGCCGACCCAACGACGCGGCGGCGATTCCCTTCCCCAGAGAAGAGACCACGCCGCCGGTGATGAAGATGTATCTGGTGTCCCGTTTCGAGTCGGTCATGTGCGGTGGGTGAGAGTGGATGCGTTCGCCTGCCGAGAAAGAACCTCTTCCATTCTGATGACATCGGCCGCCGTGTCCACCCCCGGGCCGGCATTCTCCACCACGGCGACGCCCACGGGAATGCCGTGCTCCAGCGCCCGCAACTGCTCCAGCCGCTCCAGTTCTTCCAGGGGCGAGGGGCTCAGGGCGACCCAACGTGCCAGCGCCTGCCGCCGGTAGACGTAGATTCCCAGGTGGCGCAGGAACGGCGGAGCGGCCAGCTCCGCCTCCGTGGGCTTGCCTTCCCGCTTGTACGGGATGCCCGCCCGAGAAAAATAGAGCGCCCGACCTTCCGTCCCCATGGCCACCTTTACCACCGACGGGTCTCGCCGGGCCTCGGGGTCTACCAGTGGGGTCGCACAGGTGCCCACCTCCCAGCCGGCGTCGCGGACCAGGGCCACGGCGCGAGCCAGGTGGGCCTCCTGGACCAGGGGCTCGTCACCCTGGACATTGGCCACGATGTCGTAGCTCCGGTACTCCTCGCGTTCCACCACCTCGGCCACCCGATCCGTCCCGGAGGGGTGCCCGGGATCGGTGAGAACGCAGGGGGCTCCCAGTTTGTTGCAGAGCCCTCGCACCTCCTCCGACTCGGTGGCCACCACCACTCGGTGGAAGACCTCCATGGGTGCCACCCGCTCCCACACCCACTGCAGGAGTGGCTTGCCCAGGATGGGATGGAGCGGCTTCCGCGCCAGGCGACTGGAGCCGAGACGTGCGGGGATGACCGCCAGCACCGGGTCATTCATGGGGCTGGGGTTGGGATCGGGGCCGGGGAGGTCTTTGCAAGTTTCACGCCACGGAAGTTATGGTTCTGGTGCCCCTGAAGCAAGGTTCGGTTTCGGACCCCCGATTCGCCGCGCCCCCTTACCGACCACCGCACCCATCCACTCAACCCCCCTGTCCGATGAAGTTCTCCAGCAGGGTTCGTCCACCTTCGGAGAAGAGAGATTCCGGGTGGAACTGGACGCCCCAGACGAGATGCTCCCGGTGCCGGATAGCCTGAATCTCCTCCCGACCATCCTCCTCCCGGGACCAGGCCACGGGCTCCAGCGAGTCCGGGAGCGCCGCCGGATCGGTCACCAGTGAGTGGTAGCGGGCCACCTCCAGGGGGTTCGGCAAGCCCCGGAAGAGGCCCGTGCCCTGGTGACGGATCCGGGTTGTCTTCCCGTGCATGACCTTCCCGGCGCGAACGGTGCGACCGCCGAAAGCCTCACCGATGGCCTGGTGACCCAGGCAGACGCCCAGGATGGCGGTCTCCGGCGCCATGCGGCGAATCAGCTCAACGCTGATCCCGGCCTCGGCCGGCGTACAGGGACCAGGGGAAACCACCAGGTGACGGGGCCTCATGGCCAGGAGCTCGTCTACGCTCCGCTCGTCGTTTCGAACCACCACCGGATCGGAGCCCAGCTCTCCCAGGAGCTGCACCAGGTTCCACGTGAAGGAATCGTAGTTGTCCAGCACCAGTAACACGTCTGATCCTCGTGTCGGGAATGAATGCGGAACGCAGGTCGGGTTCGGCGCGGCGCTCAGTAGTCCACCGGTCGCAGGTAGAACTCTCCGATGGCTGAGGAGGAGATCATGGCCACGGTGGGCAGGCGGCGCTTCCAGTGCGTGCCCTCCAGGAGCTGGTGGACCCGCTCCACGTCGCTAGCCGAGAAGCCGGCCTCGACCAGCTCCTTCGGCTCCCTTCCCTCCAACAGCCAGTAGAGAATCAGATCCGCCACCTCGTATCCCACACGCAGCTCGTCCTCGTCGTCCACACCTTCCACGAGGTCGGCGCTCGGGGCCTTCTCACGGACGTGGGCCGGGACGCCGAGATGCCGGGCCAACGCCCACACCTGGGTCTTGAAAAGATCGCCCAGTGGGTTCACGGGGGGTGCATCGTCGGCGTGCCAGGTGTAATACCCCAGCAGCCGCTCGCTCTTGTTCCCCGTCCCCAGGGGAAGGGCCTCCAGCGAGGCGGACTGATCCCAGAGCACCATGGCCCTGAAGCGAGCTGCCAGGTTGCCTCGGCGCAGATCCGAGATTTCCGGCTCATAGCCCTGGACATAGGCATCGACCCCATCGGTGATGGAGATGACCCGCCCCTCGACTCCCACGGCATCCAGAACCAGCTCGGCGTGCTCCCGGCTTTCGGGGCTGGAGGTGGCGTAGGGGAGAAAAAAGGCGTGCACGTTTTCCGGCCCCAGGGCCTTCACCGCCAGGTAGAGGGCCACCGCCGAGTCCACCCCACCCGACACCCCGAGCACCACCGATTCGAATCCTCGGCGCTCCCGGATCTCCTCCTCGAGGAAACGCACCAGGGCCCTCTCCACCAGCGGAAGATCCAGGGCCAGAACCGAGGCGTCGGAGGGGTCAATATCCACCGGTGCTTCGGAGGGGTCCGCTCCCGTCCCTGCCGTCCCATGGTCGAAGGCGCCCTCGTCGCCGGTTGGCCACCCGTGCCTGTCCTCCTTCCTCTCCATCGCCTCCCCGGCCGCGGCCAGCAGGTGGGGGAAGGCCACCCGGAGATCGGCAAGGAGAGGTGACGCTGTCCGCGCCCGCCGTACCTCTCCGGGCTCCAGAGTCACCTCCAGGCGATCCGCTCGGAAAAGCTCCGCCCGTCCCCGGACCCGTCCGTCGGAGCCGTACGCCACGCTTCCGCCCGCGAACAGCTTCCCGCCCTCGCTTCCCACCAGGTGGCAGACCATGAGCGGCAACCCGTGCTCCATGGCGATGCTCCGACCGGTGACGTCCCATCGTTCCAGGTTTCCGGGCAGCCCCCCCGCCGGCTGGTAATCCCGGGATGGAGAGGCCGCCAGGCAGACGAGAAATTCGGCACCATCCAGGGCCAGGATGGTGGGGACCATGGAGTGCATCATCTCTTCACAGATCATGAGTCCCACCCGCCCGAATCGGGTGTCGAACGCCCCCACGACAGTTCCGGGGACAACGTAGCGTGCCTCCTGAAAGACCCCGTAGGTGGGGAGGAAGAGCTTGCGGTGCCGATGAACCACCGCCCACCGTTCGTCGGCCGGCGACAGGTAGATGGCCGCATTGTGGGTCCCTTCGCGGCCAGTCTCATAGGTGCCCAGGATCAGGTCCGGGGCGCCGGGGGGCGGCTCTCCCAGCGCCACCGCCACCTCCCCGGCAGTACGGGCCACCTCCACCACGCCTCCCTCCACGAAGTACCCGGACAGAGCGGTCTCCGGAAAAATGGCCAGGTCCGTCCCCCGGTCGGCCTCATCGGAGACCATCTGGCGAATTCGAGCCAGGTTCCGCTCCACCCGCCGCTTTTCCGGACGAAGCTGGATCAGGGCCGCATGAAGGGTCCGTCTCTGGCGAGGAGTCATGTCTCGAGTCGGGGCTGGGTCCGAAGGCTCCGTCCGACAGGGGCCGGGGGGCTGCGGGACCGGTCGTTTCAAGATAAGATAGGAAAGTGTGTCCGTCTGAGAACCCTGCACGGCCCCGGTCCGGACCAGGGTTGCTCTGTCCCCGACCCTTCGTTGCGGGAACGGCTCCGGGCGGGTCGGGTTATGAGGAGGACAAGCATACAGCCCTTCGGGCCGGGACTCCGTTCCGATCCCGTCGCCCGTCCGACTCCATCGATCTCCAATCCGCCGCGTGCCCGCGCCTGTGAGAAAGCGAATGATTCGCCGCATATTCTCCCTCCTCCCGCTGCTTCTGTTCGTATTCCTCCCCGCCACGGCGGAGCTCGGCGCACAGCAGGGCGAACGGACCTTCACCCCCTTCTCGGAACGCCCGTCCGACCGTGACGACCTCAGTGCCCAGGAGGAAGTCTTCCTCGGGGTCCTGGAGGCCATTCGGGACTTCGCACTGGTGGCCGAACCGGACTCGGCACTCTGGGAGAAGGCCATCCAGGGCTTGATCCGGGAACTGGGCGACCCGTACGCCGAGGTACTGACTCCCGAGCAGGTGCGAGCCTTTCAGGAAGAGAGTACGGGCAATTACGCCGGAATCGGCGTCCAGATCACCGAGCTGAACGAACGGGTGACCATTACCGCCGTCTTCCGGAACACCCCGGCCTACCAGGAGGGTCTCCTTGTAGGAGACCAGATTGTCGAGGTGGATGGTGTGGACGCCCGGGACTGGACCGTGTCCGAAGCTTCGGACCAGATCCGGGGCACCATCGGCACCGAGGTGGTGGTCACCGTCCAGCGGGAGGGCATCGCCCAACCCATTCCCCATACCATCCGACGGGACCAGGTGCACATTCCCGCCGTGACCTCGGAGCGGATCTTCGACGGACTCGGCTACATTCACCTGGATCGGGTGGCTCGGGAATCAGCCGCGGAGGTGGACTCGGTGCTGGCCGAGCTGGATGACGCCCCCGGCCTCATTCTGGACCTCAGGGGCAACCCTGGCGGGTACCTGGACGAGTCGCTGAACCTGGCGGATCTCTTCCTGGATCGGGGGGCCACCCTGGTGACCACCCGTTCGCGCCCCCCGGCAGGTAGCGGTAATCTCCGAGAAGAGTCCGCCTACGCCCGCCGTGCGGCCCGTGTGCAGAACAAGCCGCTCATCGTTCTGGTGGACCGGTTCTCGGCCTCGGCGTCGGAGATCGTTGCCGGAGCCCTGCAGGACCACGACCGGGCACTGGTTCTGGGTGAACGCACCTTCGGCAAGGGGAGTGTGCAGACCGTGATTCCCCTGCCGGCCGACCACATGATCCGCCTCACCAGCGGCGAGTGGTACACCCCCCTCGGTCGATCGCTGAACCGGCCGCGCAACCAGGATGGACGGGTCATCGAGCCCGACTCGATTCCTCGGTTCACCTCCGAGGCAGGCCGAACCATCTGGGGCGGTGGCGGTGTGTACCCGGACCTCGTGGTGCCCAACGACACGCTGACCACCTCGGAGCAGCGGCTCCTGAACGCCGCCGTCGAGGCTGAGATCTCGATGGCCCAACGGGTCCAGGAGGTCGCCTTCAACGTGGCTCAGGAAGTCCGGGACTCCGGCGAGGTCCCCGACGGCTTCCCCGCCGACCGGCTCGACGCCTTCCTGGATGACCTGGCTGCCGACGGGATCTCCCGGGACCTCCTGAACTCGGAGGTACGGGACTACCTGGACTGGCGACTGGAGGTCGTACTCTTCCAACGGCTGGACCGGACTGACCGCGCCCTTCAGGCCCGAGCCCGACGCGATGCCACCCTGGCCAGGGCGGTGGAGCTCCTTGGGCAGGCTACGACCCCCGCCGAGCTCTTCTCCCTCGTCCCCGAACCGGAGCGGCCCAGCCCCGCCGATCAGGTGGAGGCCGTCGAGGAGACGGGCAGCCAGCCTCCCCCCCAGCGCTGAGCCCGGATTCCACGACCTGGG
>SLNQ01000055.1 GCA_007132965.1 Gemmatimonadota bacterium
CATGGTGCCCCAGGGCGCTTCGCAGGAGGCCACCGCCGAGCATGACGGCCGCACCCCCCAGGATCGCCCAGAGGGCGAAGGGCGTGTGGGAAGATCTCGGGCCGCTCGGATTCCGCTTCCGTCCGACGTACAGCCCGTACGGGATTCCAAACCCGACGACGGTGCCGATCCCGTACCAGAAGGCTGAGTAGAATGAACCCGCCCGCAGCGCGCCGACGGCCCCGGGGAGCATGATCACCCCGAGGATCAGGAAGGGAATGGCGAGTGCGACAATGCACCCGAGCGGCGCCGGGGTCGGATCGGATCCGGGATTCCTGGCCATCGAGTTCCTCATGGAGGCTCTCGATGGACGTTGGCGGTGTGCACGCCGTCCGCAGAGAGCCGAACGGGAGCCAACGTAGAGCCGGCCCGTCAGCAGGACAAGAAGGGTGGAGCTTCTCCCATCAACTGCACCGTCGAGCCGGTCGTCGCTTGCACCATCGGGGCCCTGTCGGGTCCCGCATCCCCATGCACGAGTCCCGAGCTGGCGAGGTTCTTCCTCTGACGAAACGTCCAAGATTCCTCCGCCTTCCCGCCCAGGAGGGAGCCCGACGCGGGGGTGATGAGGCTCGAGAGAATGGTCGGCCGGCCGTACCCCATTCTGGTGCCGGGGCCGGGTCCGTCCTATGGTCAGGAGGTTTTCGCTTCCGGTCTTTTCCAATCGACCCGAAAGGAGCTCTCATTCATGAACCTCGGCCCGCAACTTCTCGTTCTCATGGCCCTCGTGTCCCTGGCCCTCCCCCGGCCTTCGGGGGCCGCCTTGACGGAGACCCTCACCGTCTCGACGGCGCCTCCGGCTCTGGAGGTGGTCCAGCAGGTGCCCGACGCTGCGGGAATCCGCCCCTACCGGGAGGTGATTACCGCCCGGGCCGAGACCGACCCCGGGCTCTTCGACGTCCACCAGGTGGAGGGCCGGTGGTACTACGAGATCCCGGACCCTCTCCTGGGACGCGAGATGGCCATGCTGAGCCGGATGGCCGCCATGCCCGTGGGGATCGGCACGCAGATGCTCCCGGGGGGAGACCGGTTGAATGAGACCCAGTTCATGAACTACGACACCCAGGTCATCCGGTGGGAGCGGGACGGCGATCGCATCCTGCTTCGAGCGGTGAGCCACGCCAAGACGGTGGCGGCGGACGACCCGGTAGCCGAAGCGGTCCGCCACGCCTCCTTCGAGCCCATCATCGCTTCCTTCCCCATCGAGGCCCGGGGGCAGACCGGGGACCACGGCAGCTCGGTGGTGGAGGTGACGCACCTGTTCACCACCGGGAACCCCAACTTTGGCCTGGACCGGGAGCGGCGGGAGCGATGGGAGACCCGGGGAGTGGACTCGGAGCGGAGCCACCTGGACTTCATCCGGAGTTTTCCCACCAACCTGGAGGTCCGGAACGTCCTCACCTATCGGGCCGACGCACCCCCTGCCCTGGCCCGCACCGGGGCCCTCTCCCTCCTGGCCCACCACAGCATGGTCCTCCTTCCCGAGGAGCCCATGCGGCCCCGGCTCCACGACCCCCGCGTGGGAATGATCACCGTGGAGACCCTCGACTACTCCACCGACGCCCACTGGCCCGTAGTCCGGCAATACGTGCAACGCTTCCGCCTGGAGCCCTCGGACCCCGAGGCGTTCCGGCAAGGGGACCTGGTGGAGCCTGTGGAGCCCATCACGTGGTACATCGACCGGGCCACACCAGAACGGTGGCGTCCCTATCTGAAGGAAGGGATCGAGGAGTGGAACGCGGCCTTCGAGCGGGCGGGCTTCCGGAATGCGGTCCAGGCGGTCATGGCCCCGGAGAACGACCCCGACTTCGACATGATGGACGCCCGCTACAGCGTGGTCCGGTGGGTGGCCACCCCCGAGTTGTCGGCCAACGCCGGCCCGGACGTGGTGGATCCCCGCTCGGGAGAGACGATCCGGGCCCACATGAACATGTACCACGGGCTGGGGAAGCGGCTCCACTGGTGGTCCCTGACCCAGACCGGCCCCCGGAACCCGGCCGTCCAGGCCCTTCAGGTTCCCGACGAGGAGATGGGGGAGTACATCCGCTACGTGGTCTCCCACGAGATGGCCCACGCCCTGGGCTACCCCCACAACCAGAAGGCCAACTCGGCCTTCCCCGTGGACTCACTCCGCTCGGCCGCCTTTACCGACCGCTGGGGCAACTCCGGGTCGGTGGTGGGCCGAACCCGCTTCAACTACGTGGCCCAGCCCGAGGACGGGGAGCTTCGGGTGCACCGGAGCGTGGGAGAATATGACATGTGGGCGGTGGAGTGGGCGTACCGCCCCATCCTGGAGGTGGACACCGCCGAGGAGGAACGGCCCATCCTGGACCAGTGGGTCCGGGAGCGGGCTCACGATCCCCTCTACCGGTTCGGATACGGGAACGACTTCGACCCCTACCAACAGACCGAGTCCATCGGACGGGAGTGGATCGAAGCCAGCGAGCTGGGGATGCGAAACCTGCACCGGGTGGTGCCCAATCTGGTGGACTGGGTGGGCGTGGAGGGCGACACCTATGACGAAGTGATGCAGCGCTACATGCAGGTCTTCGCCCAGTGGAACCGCTTCATCACCCGGCTGACCAG
Source organism: Gemmatimonadota bacterium (assembly GCA_007132965.1). Taxonomy (GTDB): domain Bacteria; phylum Gemmatimonadota; class Gemmatimonadetes; order Longimicrobiales; family Gaopeijiaceae; genus PWLA01. The sequence goes on from SLNQ01000055.1 coordinate 2,623, forward strand.
CGCCGTGGGCGGCTACGAGGAGCACCTGAAGGTGGTGGGAGAAGAGGGGCCGGTGTACACGCCCATCCCCGCCGCGGATCAGGGCCGCTCCATGGCCTGGCTCAACGAGCACGTCTTCGAAACCCCCGCCTGGCTCCTGGACCGGGACCTCCTCCGACGCTTCGAGCACGTGGGGGCTGTGGAGCGGATCCGGTGGTACCAGGTCAACGCCCTGAACCAGCTGCTGGGGACCGCGCGGCTGGAGCGCCTCATCGAGCAGCGGGCACTCCTGCAGCAAGACGCCTACGGGCTCACCGGCATGCTGGACGACCTCCGGGCCGGGGTCTGGCGTGAGGTGGAGTCCGCCGAGCCCATCGATCCCTTCCGCCGGAATCTCCAGCGAGGATACCTGGACCGGGTGGAGGCCCTGCTGGCCGAGCGAGCAGCTGAGCCTCCATCTCCTCCGGGAGACTACCGGCCGGACCTGGAGACTGCCGGGTTCGACGATCTCCGCCTCCGGACCCCCTTCCAGGTCCACCAGTCCGACGTGGTACCCCTGATCCGGGAGCAGCTTGAGCTTCTGCGAGAGGAGGTGGACCGGGCGTTGGCCCAGGGAGTCGAGGACCGGGAGACCCGGGCCCACCTGGCGCACGTGCAGGCACGGCTCGACGATCTTCTACGTTGAGAGTGATGTACAGCCTCAGCGGTGGAACGGGACGTCACAGTCTCCTTGAACCGTGGCCTGAGGACCGCTGCGTTTCGCTTCCCACACCCACACCCTGGCCACCTCCATGAAGACCCTGGTTGTGCTGGGCCATCCTCGGACCGCAAGTCTGAACGGAAGCTTGGCCGATGCGTTCGTGCAGGGGGCCCGGGAGGCGGGGTGCCAGGTCGCCCGCCTCAACGTGGGGGAACTGGAGTTCGCTCTCGATGTTCTGGCGGAGTCCCCCGCAAACCATCCCCTGGAGCCCGACCTGGAGCGGGCCCGGGAGCTCATTGAATGGGCCGACCACCTGGTCTTCGTCTTCCCCAACTGGTGGGGGACCATGCCGGCGAGGTTGAAGGGGTTCCTGGACCGCGTCCTCCTCCCGGGCTTCGCCTTCCGGGAAACGGACGGACACTACTACGGGATGCTCCACGGACGCACTGCGGAGCTCATCACCACCATGGATGTGCCGCCCCCGGTCTACCGGTGGATTCACCGGGCTCCGGGGCAGAGTGCGCTCAGTCGGGCCACGCTGGGCTTCTGCGGGATCGAGTGCACCCGTCGCACGGCCTTCGCCCCGGCCAGCCACTCCGAAGAGACGGTCCGCCAGAGTTGGATCGAGCGGTCCCGGGAGTTGGGACTCGGACTCTCCCGTGGGCCCCGGGGACGGCTCCAGCAGGTCCGATACGTGGCAGGCACCTGGCTCCGTGCCATCCGGCCGCAGTTTCATCCCATGAGCCTCCTGGCCTTCACCATCGGCTCGCTGGCCCACCCGGGTCCGCTGGGGGCCGGGGCCCTCGCCCTGGGGTTGGTGTGCGTTGCAGCCCTCAAGTCGGCCACCGTCCTGACAAACGACATCCACGACCGGCACAGCGACACCCGGAACCTGAACTGGAGCCCGTTCACGGGGGGCGGCCGGAGCCTCCAGGAGGGAGGGTTGGGCCTTCCGGCCCTACGGAAGGGAGCGGGAATGGCCTTCGTCCTGTCGGTCCTCACCGGGCTGGGCCTTCTGGCGTTGACACCGAATCCCCTGGGGTTCGTTGCCGTGTGGACGGTCCTGGCCGTCCTCGCCATTGGCTACACGGCCCCTCCCCTCAAGCTCAGCCATCGGGGGCTCGGGGAGCTCGACGTGGCCCTGACCCACGGTCCGGGGGTGGTGCTCCTGGGATACGTGGCACAGGGAGGAAGCGTCCTGGATCCCCTGCCGTGGGCCCTGGGCGTCGTGGTGGGCCTCTCGATCCTTCCCGCCATCCTCTTGTCGGGGATCCCCGATCGTCCGGCGGACCTCGCCGCGGGAAAGCGGACCCTGGCGGTCCGACTGGGCGCCGGCGGCGCGACCCGCCTCGCCCTGGGCTTCCTCCTGTTCTCTGCCGGAGCAGCCGCGCTGGCGGCCCCGTTCCTCGAGCCCGTTCCCTGGGCCCTCCCCCTCGTCGCCGTCCCCCATGCCCTGCTCCTGGCACGCCCACTTCTCCGGTACCTCCGGAGCGGCGCTCCCGAGCGCCGGATCGATGGTCTCATGGCGAGCTCCCTCCTCTACATCGGTTGGTTCGTGGTCGTCCCTGTGGTGGCGCTGTTGAGCTGAGGTCCAGGCCTGCCGGACGGTCGCAGGCGTCGGCCCCCAGGCGTCTGATCGGAGTGAGCCTGGAGTCTGATCGGAGTCAGCGGCAAAGGCGGGACCCTCCCTGCTCCAGGTGGAAGTGGTCGTGGTGGGCAGGATTGTAATCGGGGCCGAGCACGCCGTCGAAGATGCCGCAGGCCCCCTGGTGGACCTCGCGGAGGAACTCGGCCTCCGGTCCGTCGCCCGGCCAGTCACCGACGATGCGAATGCGCCGACCGTCTTCGAGGACGAAACCGGCCACGTCCACGGCATTGGCGGTGGCATGCCGGCTCAGTCGCCCGTCGTCACGACCATAGACACCGCGGCAGGCGTAGCTCCCGAAGTGCTCCAGCTCCGCCACCGGCTGCCCGAAATGGGTGTGAGCGGCCGGCTGCAGCACGTGCCGCTCCCAGATCGCCAGGGAAACCGCCATGGGGCACGAAAGGACGAAGGGCTCCTCGACGGCAGCGGTGGTGGCCTCGATCCTCACCGCGTTCGAGAATCCGCAGCCGGGCTCCGTGACCCTGTCGGGTACGCGTTCCATCTGCATCTCGGCTTCTGAGAGCACAGACCGGCAGCCCGCCTCATCCTGGTAGAGCCGCTGCAGCTTGAAGCGGGTCAGCCAGTTGGGTGACTCGGCGATGTGCACGGGCGCCCAGGGATTCCACGTATCGGGTACGCGGATGGTACCGGTCTGCAGGGCGGCTGCGAGCGCAAGGAGCCCCACGACCAGGAGCAACCAGAGGATCTTGGATCGCATACGAGTCTGGGGGCGACGCCGTTCAGTTTCTCCGCAACCTCAGTGCGTCCGACGCCCGAGGGTCCGTCCGTAGCCGGTGGTGCGTCTGTAACCGATCGTACCTCCGCAACCGGTGGTGCGTCCACAGCCGGTGGTGGGACCGTAACCGGTGGTGCGTCCGTAGCCGGTGGTGCATCCGTAGCCGGCTGTGGGACCGTATTCGGTAGCCCGTAGCTGGTAGTGGGCGCGGAGAGGGACACGCATGGTACCCCGGAGCCCCCCGGAGGGAAGACCCGGCGATCCTCCCGCGTCGGGCAGCGGACGGCGGTGGGCGCCTCTTCGGAGCGGGCACGGGCCGATAAGGCCGCTCCGGTTTTCCCCCTACAGCGGCCGGACTGTCTACACCAACGCGGAACTGACGATCGAGACCGGACGGTCTCACCGCCCCCCGTGCCGGCGCACGGTGCCTCCCACCACCAGAGCCGCCGAGATGATCAGGAGGTTCTTGATGATGTACTGCCCCTCGAGAGTCGGGGCAAAGGGATAGCGTCCGGATTGGAAGGTGACCTCGGGGAGGAGCACCAGGGGAAGGAAGGTCCCCACCATCTGCATGGCCAGAAGCGCGATGGCGAGCCGCGTCGTCTTCCGGAAGAGGAAGGCCGCGCCGATGGCCACTTCCCACCACCCGATGACCGCCAGCCACTGCGATGGCGAGAGCCCCGGCATCCAGCCCACCGTCGCCTCGACGAGGGGCCCCGCCGGCGAGATCCCGAAGGGCTTCAGGATCCCGAACCAGATGAAGATGAGCCCGAGGGACACCCGGAGCGCCGGGATCCCCCAGCGCGCCATAAAGGCGGCGATTGTTCGATCCAACTCATCAAAGTTCATGGGGCGTAGGCCCGGGGTCGAGAGTGAAGGACTAGGACCAAATTGTAGCTGATGTTCACAAGCCTCAACATTGTATATATAAAACACAACGTTTGCGTGTTTCCGTGCCGCCGGGAACATCCGGGCTGGGGACGCCGTTGAGGGGGACGCCACTTCGGAGCGGGGCGGAGAGGGCGCCCGGGCGGGACGAACCTCGACCGGGGTTTCGCGAGACACGAAGGCGTAGAGGTCATTCGCGCTCATCCGAACGGAGGCCTTCGAATTGGATGCGGAGCGTTCCGAACTGGATGGACGTGATGCCCGCGGGATCGAACGCCGGTCCCCTCAGGTGGAGGATGCGCTCGTCCTCGTGCTCTTCGACCTCGAGCAGAATGAAGGGCCCGACGGCGGACCCTTCCTGGTCCAGGAGCGCCACCAACAGACCCTCGAGCTCCCGGCCCGGTGCCAGCGAGGGGACCCTCCCCTGCACGCCCCGTCCCGCCAGCGATAGCGAGACCGTCCCGGCTTCTGCGAAGTGCCGTCGGAGACGGGCGGCTCTGCTCCGGCGGCGCTCCTCCCGACTGCGGGGTCCCACCGCCGACGATACATCGAGCCGGTGCACCTCCACGTCGGCGCGGCCATCGAACGCCCGGAGGACGGATCGCAACTCGTCTCCCTTCTGAAGCGCCACCAGGTGACCCCGGAAGGTGTCATCCGAGCCGTGCTGCCCCGCGACGGTTGCCTCCACGAGCAGGGTGTGGTACTCCCGGCCCGCTTCGGTGTCCATGAACCCCGAGGAGTCGAAGATCACCGCCTCGGCGCCTCGCTCGCGCGCCTGGCGCGCCAACGCACCGATTCCCACGGTGAGCTGCAGGAAGTGCCCCGTCGGACTGACGTCTCCGACGAAACGGAGGGCGGAAGGCACCGCCCCGGTCGAACGAGCCCAGGCCAGCCCCACCATGGTCGGGGGGCCAACCGACCCCTGGCCCGGATCGCAGTCCACAAGCGCGACCTTGTGTCCCCGCCCGGCCAGCTCTTCCCCGAGCCAGCGGCACAGGGTGGTCTTCCCGG
>SLNQ01000245.1 GCA_007132965.1 Gemmatimonadota bacterium
CCCGGACCGTCCTCGAGGAGCTGGGATTCCAGGTAGAGCCCACCCGCTCCTCCTACTTCGGGCGGGTGCACGCGGTGCTGCTGGATCCGGACGGGATGACCGGTGTCGCCGAGCCTCGCTGGGACGGAAGTGCCGTGGGGCTGGATCCCTGAGCCCGGTGGCTGCGTAGGAAGAGGTCAGGCCAGCATCCTTCACCTGCCGGAGACCTTGAGATCTTTATGAGGTCAACGTACGTAAAGTATTTGTGGTCAGTGGGATGGGTCGGGTCCATGACACTTGCGGTGGCCGTGGCCTTCGTCCTTCCTCCGTCGCTGGCGGCCCAGGACGCCGAGCCGCCGCCCCCCCTCCGAGCCGACGTGCAGGTGACGTCGGCGGGGGAGGCCGGCTTCGTCCTGACGTACCGGGACCTGGCGGGTGTGCCTCCGGAGCTGGAGGCCCTGGCCCGGGAAGAGGCCGGGGACGAGGCGGTGGTCCCGCACGAGGAGGGGGGTGTGGAGCTCCGCTTCCCCGACCGTCCCATGGCCGAGATCGTACCGGTCCTCCGGGTGGCCCGGGAGGCTGACGGTCCCTTCCCGGTGGTGGTGCGCATCCCTGAGGAGCTGCGCTCCGGCGACGTGTGGGAGTTCCAGGCGCTCCTCTCCCAGGCCGGACTCCGACAGGTGCGGATCGTGAGTGGAGGGGGTTAGCTCCCCGGCTCTGTTCCGGATTCCTGAAAGAGATGCACGTCCCGCTGCGGGTAGGGGATGTTGCATCCGGCGGCTTCCAGCTCCTCCTTCAGGCGCCGGTTCAGGTCCCAGCGAAGAGGCCAGTAGTCCGAGGCCTTGCACCAGGGACGGACCACGAAGTCCACCGAGCTGTCGCCCAGTTCGTGGACGGCCACTGTGGGCGCCGGTTCCCCCAGGACCCGTTCGTCCGACCCCAGCACCTCCAGGATCGTCTCCTGGGCCACCTGCAGGTCGTCGTCGTAGCCCACGCCCACGACCAGGTCGATGCGCCGGGTGTCGTTGGCCGAGAAATTCTTCAGGGTCTGGCCGTAGACCTGGGAGTTGGGCACCACCACCTTCACGTTGTCTCCGCTGAACAGGATCGTGGAGAAGAGCCCGATCTCCTTCACCGTCCCCGACACCCCGGCCACCTCCACCCAGTTGCCTACCACGAAGGGCCGGAAGATGAGGATCATGACCCCCGAGGCGAAGTTGGAAAGGGAGCCCTGAAGGGCCAGTCCCACGGCCAGGCCCGCGGCACCGAGCACCACGGCGAAGGAGGCGGTGTCGACGCCGAAGATCCCCAGCACCGCGATGACCACGAAGGCCATGACGCCCCAGTAGACGATGGAGGCAGTAAAGGGCACCAGCATGGGGTCGACCCCCGACTTCCCCAGGCGGCCCCGAAGCCCCGCTCGGATCCGCCGTGCGATCCAGGCGCCGACGATGAGGACGGCCAGGGCCGCGATGGCGCTGAGCACCCACTCGGCCATGACGTCGGTGAGCGTCTGTACGGTTCCTTCCAGATCGAAGCCATCTTCCATCGTGAGGCCTCCCTGCGAAGTGAGAATAGGTGCGTCGCGGTGGCAACGGCGCGCCCGCGGGGTACCGCATGGGGCTCGCCGGGAGAACCCCGGATCGGTGACGCCGTTCCCGTAGGGCGGATTGCCAGTCCCGGGGAATCCACCCTTTCACCCGACGGCCTCGGGGGCGAGATTATCGAACTTGTCGACAGAAGTCCGAACCATCGCTGGGCACCGCCGGAAGCGTTCGGCGGGCCGGAACGTGGGAGGAATGCCCTTGAAGCAGGTTGGCGTATACGGGTGGGGGATCGTGGCGCCGCGCTCCCCCGACATGGAGAGCTTTGCCCGAAACCTGGAGTCTTCGGAGACCTGGCTTTCGTCCTTCGACGGGTTCGGGCCGGACCCCTTCCTGGTGGGGCAGCCCGAGTTCGACTTCGAGCGCTACCGGGAGTGGATCGATGAGCGCTTTCCGCCCAATCGGTATCCGCAGCTCCTCTCCAAGATGGACCCCACCACCCTCTTCGCCATCGGGGCCTTCATCCAGTCGCTGGAGCAGAACCCGGGGATCGAGGCGGTGCTGCAGGAGCTGGGGACTGCGGCCCACGTGTATATCGGCACCGGCCTGGGCGCTCTGCCCACGCTCCACGACGCCTCCATCGCCCTGGATCGGGCGCAGCGGGACTGGGACCGGTTCTGGGCCCACCCGGATCGCTGCCAGGCGCTGCGGGCCTACCTTGACGATCCGGAGGGGACCCGGGAGGAGCTGGGCGCCGAGGTGCCCCCCGATCCGTCCGAGGGGATCGAGGACGACTTCGAGCGGGTGGACGCCATGCGCCGCTGGAACCACTTCTGGGCCGCCCGCTCCGACGGGCTGAGGGAGTACCTGGACGCCCTCACCGAGATCGAGGGCATCTCGGTGGCCGGTGAGGTGGAGTCGGGCAAGATGAAGGCGTTGCGGAAGAAGGAGAAGGAGAAGACCCGGTTGCAGGAGCGCTGGGGCGCCCCGCCGCCTCCCTGGACCCAGGTCACCACCAACGTGCTCTGGAACATCGCCAACACCCCGGCCTCACAGGTCTCCATGATGGGCCGGATCACCGGACTCTCCTTCGCGCCGGTGGCGGCTTGCTCCACCTTCGGGGTGGCCCTCCGGATGGGCATGGACGCCATTCGCCGGGGCGAGGCCCGGGCGGTGGTGGTGGGCGCCACCGATCCGCCGCCCCATCCCCTCATCGTGGGCGGGTTCTACCGGGGCCGGGTCCTGGCGGCGGACCGGGAGGTCTCCAAGCCCCTCACCGGCCTCCGGGGGACCCACGTCTCCGGCGGATCGGTGATCTGGGTGGTGGGCGACCGGGAGTTCATGGAGTCACGGGGATTCGAGCCCCTGGGCATGGAGCCGGTGTCCGTGGGGGTCTCCTCCGATGCCGACCACATCATTACCCCCTCCCGGGAAGGCCCCACCCACGCCATCCGCCAGGCCCTGGACGGGGCCGGGGTGCAGCCCGCCGAGGTGGCCAGCTGGGACCTGCATGCCACCGCCACCCCCGGCGACTACCTGGAGGTGGAGACCATGCGCGGAGTGCTTCCCGCCGACGTGCTGGTGACCGCCCGGAAGGGGACCTTCGGCCACGGGATGAGCGCCGGCGGAGGTTGGGAGCTCACCGCCCAGTACCTGGGGGTGGCCAGGGGGGCCCTCTACCCCACGCCCCTGAACCCCGCGGAGCTGAACCGCCAGATCGGCGAGATGCACGGGAGCTTCGTCTTCGACGAGGCGTGCCCGGCACCCCGCCGACCCGTGGGGAAGCTCTCCATGGGGATCGGCGGGGTGAACGCCTGCGTGCTGTCGTGCCCGTTGGAGGCTACGAAGGCCACTACTTGATGAAGAGCATGTCCCGGTAGGAGGGCAGGGGACGGAGGTCGTCGGGGATCACCTTCTCCAATCGGTCCACCACGGCGCGGACCCGGTCCATGGCCGGAATGATGTTCTTGCGCATGTGCACGGCCTTGGAGGCCACCTCGTCGCCGCCCAGCTCCGCGTTCTGCTCCACCAGCACCTGGAGCGCTCCTTCCAGCTCGTCCACCAGGTCGGCCACCCGCTTGGCGGTGTTGGTGACGCCCTCGGCGCGGATCCCGGTTTCGCGGGCCCTCATGACGCCTTCCTGAAGCTCGTTCAGGTACCGCACCGCCGCCGGCAGGATCATGGTGGCGGCGATCTCCGCCGAGGTCTCGCCCTCGATGTTGATGGTGTGGAAGTACTGGCTCAGGGAGATCTCGTAACGAGACTCCAGCTCGCGGCGAGACAGCACGCCGTAGGCCTCGAAGAGCTCGGCGTTCTTGTCCTTCACCATGTAGGGCAGGGCATCCAGGGTGGTGGGGAGGTTCAGCAGTCCCCGGCGCTCGGCCTCCTCGGCCCAGGCCTCCGAGTAGCCGTCGCCGTTGAAGATGATCCGGCGCACGTCGGGCACCACCTCGGCCAGCACGCTCCGGAGCGCCCGAGGCAGGTCCGGCTCGTCCTTCATGGCCTCCTCCAAGCGGGTGCGGAGGTCGTCGATGGCCTGGGCCACCACGGTGTTCAGCACGGTGGCGGCGAAGGAGATGCTCTGGGAGCTGCCTACCGCCCGGAACTCGAACTTGTTGCCGGTGAAGGCGAAGGGGCTCGTGCGGTTCCGGTCGCCGGCGTGCTTCGGCAGGTCCGGGAGCACCGATACGCCCAGCCCCATGAGACCGCCCTGCTTGGAGGTCTCGGCGTGCCCGATGTCGGCGATCTGCTCGTAGATGTCGGTGAGCTGGTCGCCCAGGAAGACCGAGACGATGGCCGGCGGCGCCTCGTTGGCCCCCAGCCGGTGGTCGTTGCCGGCAAAGGCGATGGCGGCCCGCAGGAGGTCCTGGTGCTTCTCCACCGCCATGAGCACCGCGGTGCAGAAGAAGAGGAACTGGATGTTCTCGTGGGGGGTGGCGCCGGGCTCCAGGAGGTTCATCCGATCGGTGGCCAGCGACCAGTTCAGGTGCTTGCCGCTCCCGTTCATCCCGGCAAACGGCTTCTCGTGGAGGAGGCACACCAGCCCGAAGCGCCGGGCCACCCGCCGAAGCGTCGACATCATGAGCTGCTGGTGGTCGGCCGCCGTGTTGGCGTCCTCGTAGATGTAGGCCATCTCAAACTGTCCCGGTGCCACCTCGTTGTGCCTGGTCTTCACCGGGACGCCCAGCCGGTAGAGCTCGGTTTCCACCGCCTGCATGTACTCCAGGACCCGGTCCGGAATGGCCCCGAAATAGTGGTCCTCCAGCTCCTGGCCCTTGGGGGGCTTGGCGCCGAAGAGGGTGCGGCCCGTGGTGAGGAGGTCCGGGCGGCGGTAGTAGAACTCCTGGTCCACCAGGAAGAACTCCTGCTCGGGCCCCAGGGTCGGGATGACCCGGAGCGTGTCCACCCCGAAGAGCTTCAGCGCCCGCCGGGCCTCCTTGTTCAGGGCGTCGATGGAGCGGAGCAGGGGAATCTTCTGGTCCAGCGCGTCACCGGCCCACGAGGAGTAGGCGGTGGGAATGCAGAGGGTCGCTCCGCCGGGCCCGTGGATGATGAAGGCCGGCGAGGTGGGATCCCACGAGGTGTAGCCCCGGGCCTCGAAGGTGGTGCGCAGCCCGCCGGAGGGCAGTGACGAGGCGTCGGGCTCGCCCTGGATCAGCTCCTGGCCGGAGAACTCGGTGATGGCCCGGCCCGGCTCGGTGGGCACCACGAACGAGTCGTGCTTCTCGGCGGTGGAGCCGGTGAGGGGCTGGAACCAGTGGGTGAAGTGCGACGCGCCCTTCTCCATGGCCCACTCCTTCATGGCCACCGCCACGGCGTCGGCCACCGAGGGGTCCAGCTTGGAGCCGGCTTCAAGGGTCGCCAGCAGGCGCTCGTGGATGTCCCGGGGCAGGCGGGCCTTCATCTCCGATGGCCCGAAGATGCTCTCGCCGAAGACCTCCTCGATGCTGAGCCGGGGGGCGCGGCCGTTGGGTTCGGCGGTCGACCAGTTTTTGGCGGCGGCCAGGGCGTCGAAGCGGGGCGTCGTGACCGGGGGCATGGGCTCTCCTGGAATCAACGGGTCATGGGTTCCGGTTGCCGGCGGTGGCGGCTCCGGGCTGCACGCATTGAGTATACGGCGGTGGAAGGGGTGGCCCAAGGGGAAACTTCCCGATATTTTAGAATAGTTAGATTAGGCTAATCTAAATTATTTAGAGAGGTGTGGCGTGGAAGAAACGAGCACGGCGGCGGGCCGGCGGCCGGGGTCCTGGCAGCGGCAGGGGGGCCGGCATCGGTGGTGGGAAGGAGCCGGAGGGGAGGCGCTCCGGGAGGCAGTCTCCGCTCCCGAGCCCGGCTGGGTGGCGGTGCAGGGGCCCCTGGGGTCGGGGAAGAGCTCGCTGTTGGCCAGCGTCCTGGCGGAGCGGCCGGCGGTGTGCCTCCAGGTGAGTCCCCTCTCCGACGGCGATCTCCTGGACGATTTCCGGGGTGTCCTGGAAGAGGCGCTGGGCGAGCTTCCCCTCCCCACAGGCCCCGGGGTGCTTCCGGACCCGGACGGACGCCCGGGCTGGCGCAGCCTTCTCCTGGGACTGGTGGATCGGGCGTCGGCCCACGGCCGGCCCCTGGTTCTGGGCCTGGACGGGTGGGAGGCGCTGGTGTCGGCCCGGCGCAAGATCACCTCGGAGCTGGCCGAGGCGTTGGAGCGGGCCCACGGACGCGGCGCTCCCCTCCGGGTGGTCCTCACCCTGGAGAGCTCCGGAGGCGACGGCGGGGTCGAGGGGCTTCCCCCTCCGGCGGCGGTGGTACGGGTGGGGCCGCTTCCCCTCCGGGACGCCGGCCGGGCCCAGGGCGGGAAGGATGCCCGGGACGCCTTCCTCCGATGGGCCTGTCTGGGAGACCACCCGGACCACCTTCCCACCGGAGATCCGGGGTCGGACTGGGAGGAAGCCCTCCTCCGACGGGTCCTCTCGCCCGGCGGCGACCTCCACGATGCGCCCCTCCGGCGGCTGGCCATGGCCTTCCAGCGCCCCGAACGCTACGGATCGCTCCTGCGGGCCCTGGCCCACGGTCCCCTGGACTGGGCCGAGTTGAGGCGGCGGACCCGGGGGATCGAGAGCGGTGGCCAGATGGCCCCGTACCTGCGGCGCCTGGAGGAGATGGGGATGGCCCGGACGCTCCGGCCCCTGGGGGCACCGGCCGGATCCCGGAACCGCCGCTACCGCCTCACCGATCCCTTCCTGGCCTTCTGGTTCAGCTCGGTGCTCCCGGTGCGCAGTCACCTCCTCACCGAGTCGCCGGAGGAGGTGTGGGCCCGGCGGGTTCGCCCCCGGTTGGCCGGGCACCTGGCCCGCTGGCTCCCGGTGGCTGCGGCCCAGTGGTTCGCTCGGCATGCGGCGGAGCGATTCCCGGCGGCGGGTCGGCAGGTGGGCGGGTTCTGGGGCGGCGAGACCGAGTTCCAGGTGGTGAGCTGGCTCACCAACGGGCAGATTTGCTACGTGGAGACGGTATGGAGTGAGGGCCCCGTGGGAGCTCAGGCCTTCGACGACCTGAAGCGCCGGATGAAGCGGACCCGCTACGGGATCGGCCGGGAGGCCCGGACCCCCGTCCTGGTAATTCCTGGCGGGATGGACGAGGAACTCCGGCGTCGAATCGGCGCCGATCCTCTGGCCACCGCCCTGGAGTTGACCGACCTCATGGGCAGCTCCTTCGGGGATGGCGGCTGAGCCCCAGGGGTGGCGGGCACGTGTCGCTTCTTCGAGCTTTCGACGGCCATGTCAAACCTCGAGGGCGGGAGTGATGGTGTGACACAGAAATCGGAGCGCGGCCGGGCCCTGGTCACCGGGGCGTCGGCGGGGATCGGCCGGGAGCTGGCCCGGTGCCTGGCGGAGGAGGGATGGGACCTGGTCCTCACCGCCCGTCGGGAGGAACGGCTCCTGGAGCTCTCGGAGCAGATCCGCGACGAGGCCGACTGTGACGCGGTGGTGATCCCCTGTGACCTCGCGGCACCGGACGGAGCGGCCCGGCTGGTAGAGGAGGTGCAGGGCCGGG
>SLNQ01000292.1 GCA_007132965.1 Gemmatimonadota bacterium
GAACGTCTTCAACCTGCAGGGTGGGGTTCTGGCCTGGCGGGACGAGGTGGATCCGTCGCTGAAGGCGTACTGATGGCGAACCGGCTCCTGGTTCTGCCCGCCGCCTTCCTGGTCCTGGCCGCCGCCCTCCTGACCCTGTGCGGCGAGCTGGGGGCTCAGGCTGAGGCGCGAGCCGACGCCGCTCCGGATCCCGTGCCCTCCTTCGAGCGTCCCGAGCACATCCGGGGGATCTACCTGAACGCCTGGGTGGCGGGCTCCCGGGCGCGGAGGGAGGCCCTCATCGAGATGGCAGGGCGCACCGAGATCAACACCTTCGTCATCGACGTGAAGGACGCCACCGGCTTCGTGAGCTACGAGACCGGGGTGGAGATGGCCCGGGACATAGGAGCCGATCAGGAGCTCCGTATGCGGGGGATCCAGGCGCTGCTGCGGCGCCTGCACGAGGAGGGCATCTACCCCGTGGCGCGGATCGTGGTCTTCAAGGACCACCTGCTGGCCCGCGAGCGACCCGAGCACGCAGTGCAGGACTCGGCCGGAGGGGCCTGGGTGGACGGCAACGGGGAGGTGTGGGTCAACCCTTACGACCGGACGGTCTGGGCGTACAACGCGGCCCTGGCTCGAGAGGCGGCGGAACTGGGCTTCCCGGAGATCCAGTGGGACTACATCCGCTTTCCGGACCGACCTGCGTCGGAGCTGGAGCGAGCGGTCTTTCCCGGAGCCGACGAGCGCACCCGCTCGCAGGCGATCCGCGACTTCCTCGTCTGGAGCCGAGACGAGCTGGCCGACCTGCAGGTGCCCCTCACCGGCGATGTCTTCGGGGTGGCGGCCTCCTCCACCCGTGACGTGGGGATCGGCCAGCTCTGGGAGGACCTGGTGGATGCGGTGGACGCCATCCTTCCCATGATCTATCCCTCGCACTACTGGCCCGGCAGCTTCGGGATCGACGAGCCCAACGCCTACCCGTACGAGGTGGTGAAGCGCTCCCTGGAGTACGCAGTCCGACGCAGCGAGGCGGTGGAAGGTGCCGGGCGAGTCATCCCCTGGCTCCAGGACTTCACCCTCGGGCCCCCTCGCTACGAGGCACCGGAGGTGCGGGCTCAGATCCTGGCCGCCTACGATGCCGGCGTGCGGGAGTGGATCCTCTGGAACGCTTCCGGGCGCTACAGCGAGGGGGCGCTGGAACCGGTCGGGGGCTGGGCGGACGGGGAGGCGCCGCTGGTGCGGATCGGTGGCCAGGTCATCCCCGAGGTCCAGCGGGCGACGCAGGGGGAGAGCGACCTGCGCGAGGGGCATCCACGGGGCCACTGAGGGGATCTACCTCTCTACCAGTTCTTCCGCCTCGGGAAGTCGCCAGGCCACCCCGGTGCCGAGGAGCGCCATCCCTCCCAGGACCGCCAGCACGGCGGGCACCCCGATCCAGTCGGCCATGACCCCGAAGACGGCTGCCACCACGTACATGACGCCCACCGCGGTGTTGGCCACCGCCACCATGAGGGGGCGCTCCACCTCCGGGGCCCCGTCCACCAGGTACGTCTTCCGCCCCAGCCTCACCCCCGCCACCGCGAAGCCCGACGAAAAGAAGACCAGGCCGAAGAAGACGAGCCCCAGACCGTCGGCCGGGAGCGCCTCGGTGGAGAGGGCCAGCGCCACGGTGAGGAAGGTCCACACTCCTCCGGCCACCATGACCCGCCTGGACGAGGCGTCGGAGAACCGGCCCCAGAAGGGCGAGGAGAGGACGGCCGCCAGGCTGGACGCCATGACCAGGACGGCCAGATTTCCGGCCTCTACGCCGGTAACGCGCTGGGCCTGCAGCGCGTAGAAGGGAGCAGCCAACTGCGCCGCCAGCAAGAAGGCCCGGGCCACGACGAAGCGGGTGAAGGCGGGCTCGTCGCGGAGGAAGCGGAGTCCGGCGCGGGCTTCGTCCAGGGCATTCCTTCCCCCCTCCGTGGCGCCTTCCACCTCACGGATGGCGGCAAAGAAGAGCGAGCCCAGCAGCCAGAGGAGGGCGGCGGCCAGGAGGAGGCCGACGTACGGAAAAAGGGACTCGTCCTCCTGCAGCCAGAAGCGGAGGCCCGCCGCCGCCACCAGGGCCAGGAGACCTCCGGCGGTGGCCCGCACTCCCAGGAGCCGACCCCGGCGGCCCCTGGGGATCGTCTTGGCCAGGACATCCTTGAAGGCCACCGATCCCACGCCGCTGGCTACCGAGAAGATCCCCAGGGCGGCCAGCACCGCCAGCCCCCCGGCCATGGGTGGAAGCAGCAGAATGGCCGGGATCATGGCCGCCAGGGCCACCGCCTGCACCGCCCCGGCCCCAACCCAGAACCACTTGCGACGGGGGTACGCTCGGATCCTGCCCGCGATGGCCAGTTGCGGCAGGAGGGAGCCGGCCCGGCGGATGGGGACCAGGAGGCCCACCAGGGCCGCGGGCGCTCCCACCGCTCCCAGCATCCAGGCGAGCACCAGTCCCGGAGAGGCCAGCTGCTCGGCGAGCTTGGTGGAAGCGCCGTTCAGCGCGTTCAGGAGGAAGTTGCCCGGGACCTCCTGGCAGGCCTCGTCGGGGATCGCCTCGCAGGACCGGTCATCTTCCTCGCCGGCCACAACCGCGTAGACCCGCTCCGAGAGGGCTTCGGTGCGCCGGCGCATCTCGTCGGTGACGGGTTCGATCTGGCTCATGCCAGTAGCGGGATGGGGATCAGGAGGTGGTGACTGGCGCGAACTGGAGCTCGTGGAGGCGGGCGTAGAGGCCCCCTTCGGCCAGGAGCTCGTCGTGGGTGCCCGCTTCCTTCAGCTCACCCTGGTGGAGGACCAGGATGCGGTCTGCGCCCTGCACGGTAGAGAGGCGGTGGGCGATGACGATGGAGGTGCGTCCTTCCATGATCCGGGTGGTGGCGGCCTCGATCTTCTCCTCGATCTCCGAGTCCACGGAGCTGGTGGCCTCGTCCAGGATCAGGATCTGCGGGTCGAACGCCAGGGCCCGGGCGAAGGAGATGAGCTGGCGTTCGCCCACCGACAGGGAGGCGCCCCGCTCTCCCAGCGGCTGGTCGTAGTCGTTCTGTAGCCGTTCGATGAAGGGAGCGGCGCCCACCTCCCTCGCCGCCTTCCGAACCTCTTCGTCGGAAATCTCCTCCTGGCCCATTCGGATGTTGAAGCTCACGTCATCGCTGAAGAGGAAGACGTCCTGAAGCACCAGTCCGATCCGGTCCCGGAGCGAGCGCTGCGACACCTCCCGGATGGGGACTCCGTCCAGGAGGATCTCGCCCTCCTGCGGGTCGTAGAAACGCATCAGGAGGTTGATGATGGTGGTCTTTCCGGCGCCGGTGTGTCCCACCAGGGCGAGCTTCTCGCCCGGGCGGGCCCGGAAGCTGACCCCCTTCAGGACCCAGTCCGGCTCCCCGTTCTCCAGTGATCCGTATGCGAACCAGACGTCCCGGAACTCGATCTCGCCTCGGACCTCGGGTGGGAAGTCCCGCGGGTTCGCAGGATCCTGAATGGCGGGTTCCCGGTCCACCAGGCGAAAGATCCGTTCGGAGGAGGCCATGGCCCCCTGCAGGATGTTGTACTTCTCCGAGAGGTCCTGGATGGGACGGAAGAAGCGCCGGGCGTAGAGGAGAAACGCGGTGACCACCCCCACTGAGGTGGTCTCCTGCAGGATGGCGAAGCCGCCATACCAGATGATGAGGGCCAGGGCGATGGCGGTGAAAAGCTCCACCACCGGAAAGAAGAGGGCGTAGTAGGTGATGGAGCGAAGGTGGGATTCCAGGTAGTCCTGGTTGATGCGGTCCAGCTCCTGTGCGTCGGCCTCCTCCCGGTTGAAGAGCTGGACCACCTGCATTCCCGTGATCCGCTCGTGGAGGAAGGCGTTGATCCGGGCGAGCCGCACCCGGATGTCCCGGTATGCGTGTCGAATGCGGCTCCGGAAGACGAAGGCCGCCCATGCCACCAGGGGAAGCACCGCGAAGGTCACCAGGGCCAGTTGCCAGTCCATGAGCAGCATGGCCGAGATGATGAAGATGAGGGTGAAGAGGTCGCCGAAGATGGCCACCACCCCCGAGCTGAAGAGCTCGTTCAGCGTCTCCACGTCGGAGGTGATCCGGGTCATGAGCCTGCCCACCGGATTCCGGTCGTAGAACTGGAGGTCCAGCGCCTGCAGGCGCTCAAAGATCTCGGTGCGGAGGTCGTACATCACCGACTGGCCCAGCCAGGTGGTGACGATCGCCTGGGCGTACTGGAACCCGAAGGTGGCCACGGTGGCCACCAGGTAGGCGATGGCCAGGGTGGCCAACAACTCGCCGTCGCCGGCCGGCACGGCATCGTCCAGGGCCATCTGGACCAGCCACGGGCCGATGATCTGGAGGCCCGCTGCCGACACCAGCAGGAACACAGCCAGGGCCACCTTCCACTTGTAGGGGGCCAGGTAGCGCAGCAGACGCCGCATGAGCCGCGCGTCGTAGGCCTTGCCGAGGGCCTCCTCTTCCTGGATGGGGCCGGTAGGGGCGGTACGCATGGCGAATTGCTACCCCGTCCCCGCCTTCGGTTCCTCGGCGGCGCGGGCTTTCGGGGTGGGACGAACCCCGCCAGATTCGAGGAGAGAGGGGGAGAGCCCAGCCCGAAAACAAGAGGTACGGATGATCCGAAGTCTGATCCTGTCGGGGGTCCTGATCGCCAGCGTTCTGGCTGCAGTCGGGTGCGCCGACGACATCCCGGGAGACGACTGGGAGGGTGACGGCGTGGTGGCCATCATGGGCGGGCTCGTGTTCACATCGCCTGACGCCGAGCCCCTGGAAGACGGCGTGGTGGTGGTCCTCGAGGGGGTCATCGAGGCCGTGGGGCCGCGGGGCCAGGTTCAGATCCCGCCGGCGGCCCGCCGGGTCGATGCCACGGGTCTCTCGGTGCTCCCCGGCTTCTGGAACGCCGACGTGTGGGTCGACGACGAGCTCCTGGAGGCGGCCGAGACCGGAACCGACGAGGAGCTGGCTCGAGCGCTCCGGGAGCGCTTCTCCCGCTTCGGCTTCACCACCGTGGTGGAGACGGGCTCGTCGGCGCAGGAGCTGGCCCCTCTTCTGGAACGCGTCGGGGGTCTTCAGGTGCCGGCTCCCCGGATCCTGCCCTACGGCGAGGGGCTTCCGGCCACCGTTCAACCCGGTGGCTGGGTCCCCGGCGGCGACGGCGGCATGGGGGTGGAGGAGGCCCGGGATCTGGCCGGGCGGGGGGTGGCCCTCATCCCATCGCTCACCCTGGCCTCGGTGCCGGAGGAGGGGGAGCGGGGCGAGGTGGTGGCCGGCCGGGTATCGGAGGCCGTGGACGCGGTGGCCGCCTTCGTGAGCGCCGGCGGCTCCCTGGTGTTCGGGACGGGGGCGGGGTACGTCCCGGACTACGGACCGTCAACCGAGCTCGTGCTCCTGGAAGATGCCCGGGTCTCCTTCCCACACCTCCTGGCGGCCCTCACCCTGGAACCCGCTCTCCGGTTCGGCCATGAGTACACCGGCCTGGTGGAGCCCGGGATGGTGGCGGACCTGGTCCTGGTGGAAGGCGACCCGGAATCGGATCGTTCGGCCCTGGACCGGGTGGTGTGGACCATGCGGGACGGGTACACCATTTACGCAAGCAGATAACCTGGAGGAAGAGTCACCATGAAGCATCTTCGCAGAGGACTACCGATTCTGGCCGCAACTCTCCTTCTGGGCGCGTGGTGGTCGCCGGCTGAGGCCACCTGGTCTGTGGTGGCGGTAGACCGCGAGTCGGGGCAGGTGATCGTGGCTTCGGCCACCTGCGTGTCGCAGTCGGCGCTTCGGGGCTTCCCGTCGGAGGGGCTCATGGACATCCAGGCCATTGTGGTCCCCGGTGTGGGGGGCGCCGTGGCCCAGGCCGGCGTGGACCGGAGCCGGGAGAACCAGCGCCTGATCCACCGGGAGCTCCAGGCGGGGACACACCCCCGGGAAATTCTGGAGAAGCTGAAGGACGACCCCCGGATCGAACACCGACAGTTTGCCATCCTGGACCGGGAGGGGCGCTCGGCCCTCTTCAGCGGCGCCGAGAACCTGGACGCGGCCCAGGCGGCGGAGGGGGCGGTGCCCGGGACGGGGATCCGGTTCACGGTCCAGGGCAACATCCTGGCCTCCGACGACGTGGTGGCCGACGGCGTGCGGGCCTTCGTGGAGGCGGAAGGGACCATGGCCGACCGGGTCATGGCCGCCATGGAGGCGGCCGACCGGGCCGGGGGCGATCGGCGTTGCACCTGCGAGACGGAACCGGTGCCCGACGCCCAGTGCAACGGTCGCAGCTCACACGTGGCCTACCTCCTGGTGGCCGAGGCCGACGATCCCCCGGGGGAGTCCTACAACGACGGCGACTGGTCGCTCTTCATTGACGTCACCGACGAGAACATCGGGCCCGATGAGAACGCCAATCCCGTCATCACCCTTCGGCAGCGCTATGACGCGTGGCGGGAGGCGGAAGGCGGGCGGTAGGTTACCCGCTCCCGGCCCGAGCCCGGATCGTCCCGCCGGACTCGTCCAACTCCAGGCGGGTGCCCAGGCCCCGACCCTCGCGGCCCAGCGTCTCGAAGAGCCAGCGGACGTCGGCTTCGGGGGCCCTCTCCAGCCGGAGACGCCGGAGGCGAAAGGGGATCAGGGTTACGGTGGCCCGCCCGCCGGGCTGCACCTCCACCTGGTACATGGCCACCAGGTCCGGCCGGTATGACTCGTGGCCCGAGATCCCTTCGTAGTCGTTCAGCAGATCGCCGCACCCGTACAGGATGGGGCGTCCCCGGTGGATCTCCACGGGGCGGGGGTGGTGGGAGGAGTGTCCGTGGATCACGTCCACCGCGCCCCCTTCCACCAGGCGGTGGGCGAAGCGCCGCTCTCCGCTCCTGACCCGGTATCCCCAGTTGGGGCCCCAGTGGAGAGAGACCACGACCACGTCACCGGGACGCCGCCACTCCCGGATCTCTTCCGTGAGCCGGTCGGCCTGGCGCGTTGAGAGCCCGGAAAGGACGGCGAGTCCGGGCTCGTCCGGTCCGGCGGCCCACGCCTCCGGCACCCCTGCCGTAGGCGATCCCCGTGAGAACACCAGGAGGCGCCTGGGGCCCGGGAGGGGGACGACGGCGGGAGCCTTGGCCTCGGCGTCGTCCCGCCCCGCCCCCGCCCGTGCCATACCGGACTCGTCCAGCTTCTGAAGCGTGTCCAGCAGGCCGTCCCGGCCCCAGTCCAGGAGGTGGTTGTTCGCCAGGGTGCAGGCGTCGATCCCGGCGGCGACCAGGACCGGGAGGTTGGCCGGTGACATGCGATACAGAACGGACTTCTTCGCGGGCCGTCCCCGGTGGGTGACGGCGGTCTCCAGGTTCACCACCCAGGCATCGGGAGCCCGACGGCTCAGCTCGTCAAGCGCGTCACCCCAGGGGTAGGAAAAGGCCACGGGTGCCTCGATGTCGCCGTGGCGAATCTCCGCCATTCGCACGTACTCCCGGGCCGACGACACGTACGGTTCGTGGAGACGAGGATCTCCCGGGTGGGGCAGGATCTGGTCCACCCCCCGTCCCGTCA
>SLNQ01000147.1 GCA_007132965.1 Gemmatimonadota bacterium
GGCACCTTGCCTCCAACTTGCCACCGCATTGCATACTGCGGAGTATACAATCATTGAGACACGGTCCTCACCCCAGCTCTTCGTCAGGTGTCACATGATCAAGCGAGCCTCCGCCCTCGGAGCGATCCTCGGCGTTCTACTCCTCCTTGTCGTGGCCGCGTGCGACTCCGGCTCCGGGGTGACGGGATCCGACGAGGACGACGTTGTCGAGCCCCCTCAACCGCCGGCGGGTGCCCAGATCGTGTGGCCCCTGGATCTGACCGACCAGCCCGACGCCGACTCCATCAGTTTCCCTTACGGCCCTCGGGCCCTGGCCACCCGGTACGACTTCCATGCCGGCATCGACATTCCCGCGACTCCCGGGACGCCGGTCTACTCGGTGCTTCCAGGCCGGGTGGTCCTGGTGTCGCACTGGGACGGCTCCAGCTCGGGACCCGGAAATGCCGTCCTGGTGGCCCACTCCGAGGACCGTTCCACTTCGTACCTGCACCTCAGGAACATCGAGGTTTCAGAAGGAGACTCGCTGGAGCTGGGAGAGCGGCTGGGCACGGTGGGCCAGACCGGAGCGGTGACCCCGCACCTTCACCTGGGTTACTTCGTGGGGCTCCCCCGGGACACCAATGTGCGGGACGAGCGACTGAGCAAGAATCCGCTGGAGCTCCTCCCCCACACCGAACCCGAGCCCATCGAGGCGGAGTTCACCACCCAGGGCGTGGTGCTCAACGTGCCCATCCAGCGCATGACCATCCGGTCCATCGAGCTATCCGGCCAGGGAGATTCCCGGACGCTGGACTACTACGAGATCGTGGCCCGGGGCTTCACCCCCCGGGACGAGCAGGTGCAGAATCGGGTGGAGATCGACGCGGGCCGCCCGGAGAATGACCGCTTCGACCTTCCTCTCCGCCCCCTGGACTTCAACCCGGACCGGGTGGTGGTCACCGACATCTACGGCGACGTGATTCTGGATATTTCGCGCTGAATCGCGGCTGCAAGATGGCACAGCGGGTGCACCCCCACCGCCTTCCTCACAGCCGGATCGCACTCAGGACCATCACCACCAGGACCGAGAGGAGGAGCAGTACCATCATGACGGTCATGGAGACCCGGAAGGTGGTGGAGGCGCTCTCGCCGGGGCTGGTGACGTCCACCGGCCGGGCGCCCACGACCGAGCGAATCCAGCGCACCGGATCGATGCCGGCCCGGGCCACCACCGAGGCGGCTTCCCAGGAGACCTTCTCACTCCAGGCGAAGAACCGCTCCACCGGCGCCACCACCAGGTTCCAGGCCGGACGGGCCGACACGCGGTAGACCCAGTCGGTGTCCAGCTGGATCTTGGCCTTGGGCTTCAGATAGCGGACGATGACGAAGAAGGCCAGCGCGGTGAAGAGGAGGAGCTGGAAGCCCTTCTTCAGGTTCTTGAGCTCGTACGGGTCGAAGTCCGGCACCCCGCCGGGGAGGATGGCGTAGAGGGGATCGGGCCACACCCCCAGGAGGATGTTCAGGAAGACCCCGATGCCCATGGCGGCGTACATGTTCCACGGGATCGACACCACCTTAACCGGCTCCTTCGGCGCCTCGCCGAACCAGGTAAAGTAGGGGAGCTTGAGGCCCACCGAGAGGAAGGTGCCCACTGAGGCCAGGTGCAGCAGGAGCACCGTGGTGGGGGTCCCGGCGTACTCCGCCGCCGAGATGGTCATGGGCTTGGAGACGAACCCCGAAAAGAAGGGGGCCGACGAGATGGACAGGGCCGCCACCATATAGGCCCAGAAGGTCCACGGGATCTCCCGCATGAGCCCGCCCAGCTCCGTCATCTTGCTCCGACCGGTGGCGTAGATGACCGCCCCGGTGGCCATGAAGAGGAGCCCCTTGTAGAGGATGTGGGTGTAGGCGTGGGAGGTGGCACCCTGCATGGCCAACTCCGTGCCGATCCCCACCCCCGCCACCATGAATCCCACCTGGCTCACGATGTGGTACGCCAGCACCCTCCGGATGTCGTTGGCCAGGATCGCGTAGACGACCCCCCACAGCGCCATGAGGAGTCCGGCCCAGATCAGGATCTCCCAGCCGGCGAAGCCCCGGGCCAGGGTGTAGACCGCCGTCTTGGTGGTGAAGGCCGAGAGGAACACGCTTCCGGTAATGGTGCCCCGGGGATAGGCGTCGGCGATCCAGGCGTGGAGCGGCACCACCGCGGCGTTCACCGCGAAGCCGCCCAGGATGAGCCACGCCGGGCCTCCGGCCTCGAAGGCGGTGAAGGCGATGGAGCCGGTCTCGGAGATGTGCCAGAGCACCCCGCCCATGAGGAGCGCCCCTCCGAAGATGTGCACGAAGAGGTAGCGCATGGCCGAGGCGTAGGCTTCGTCCGTGCGGCGGGCCCAGACCAGGTAGGCCGAGGCGAAGGCCATGATCTCCCAGAAGAAGACCAGGGTGAAGAGGTCGCCGGCGAAGACCGCCCCCAGTCCGCTTCCCGCGTACAGCAGCGCGCTCACCTGCTGCCCCGTGTCGCGGATGTGCAGGGCGTAGATCCCTGCCACCAGCGCCACCAGGGCGAAGATCCAGCCGAACACCATGGAGAGGGTGTCCACCTGCAGGATCACCAGCTCGTAGATGGCGAAGTCCCAGGTGACCCGGGTGCCGTCGTCCAGTCCCGCCAACTGCAGGAGCGCCAGGAGGGGGAAGGCCAGGAAGGCCCATCCCCGGGCGGCCCGGGGCACGGCCATGAGGACCAGGGCCCCGAGGATCAGGATGAGTCCGGGAGGAAGGGTACCCAGCACGGCTCAGCCCTCCTCCGTGGTGGGGGTGTCCTCATCGGGCGCCGCCGCCGGGCTCTGGGTGGACCAGTCGTTCTGGGCGTCCACCGGTCCGTAGAAGTCCTCCGGCCGGTCCATGACCGGGCTCACGAGTCCCTTGGCCAGGTACGACAGGAGGAGACAGCCCAGGAGCCCGAAGATGGCGAAGAAGAGGGCGAAGTCCCAGATGAACACGGGATCATCCTCTGCCAGGACGCCCAGTCCCACCGAGCCCGCCAGGCCGAGGCCGAAGAGGATCCACAAGACGTTGCGCTGCATCAGTCGCCTCCCGTGAAGCTGGTGCCGGTCACTGCCTCCACGATGGCCTCGGAGATGGAGAAGAACTGGAAGAGGCCATCGGGATGGATGCCCAGGAGGAGCGAGAGGAGCATGGTCACGAAGATGGGGACCACCATGAGGAGCGAGGCCTCGTTGAAGCCGGTGTGCTCCGGTGAGCTCCGGAAGAAGGCCCGGGTCACGATGGGCACCAGGTAGGCGGCGTTCAGGAGCCCGCTCACCAGGAAGACTCCCAGGAAGATGAGCATGCCGGCGTCCACCGCCCCCACCGCCAGGTACCACTTGGACACGAAGCCGCCCACCAGGGGCACCCCCGCCAGCCCCACCGCTCCCACGCCGAAGGCGCCCAGCGTCACCGGCATCTGCCGGCCGATGCCGTCGAGCTGGCTCACCTTCTTCTTGCCGGTGTGCACGTAGATGGCCCCGGCGCAAAAGAAGAGGGTGATCTTCATGGCGGCGTGGGTCACCATGTGGAAGGCTGCGCCCAGCATGGCCTGGGGCACCAGGAGCGCCACCCCCAGGACGATGTACGAGAGGTGGCCCACGGTGGAGTAGGCCAGCCGGGCCTTCAGGTCGTCCTTGGTGAGGGCGATGAGCGACGCCAGCAGGATCGTGGCCGCCGCGAAGACGGCCAGCACGGTGGCGGCCCCCATGTCGCCGAACAGACCGGGCCCGAAGACGTAGCCCACCAGCCGGACGAAGCCGAAGACGCCGGCCTTCACCACTGCCACCGCGTGCAGGAGCGCCGAGACCGGCGTGGGGGCGATCATGGCGTTGGGGAGCCACGACTGCAGGGGCATCACGCCGGCCTTCACCCCGAAACCCAGGGCGAAGAGGCCGAAGATGGTCCAGAGCACCGGGGCGCCCATCCCCGCGTCCAGAAATCCACCGGGCTGGAAGTCCAGGGTGCCGGTGAGGGCGTAGATGAGGGCCGTCCCGCCCACCAGGGCGATTCCCGCCGTGATGGCGTAGATCAGGTACTGCCGGCCAATCCGGTACGCCTTCTCCGAGCCCGCGTGGATGACCAGCGGGTAGGTGGCCACCGAGAGGATCTCGTAGAAGAGCACGAAGGTGAGGAGATTCCCGGCAAAACAGAGTCCGATGGTGGCCGACAGACACACCGCCAGCATGCTGAAGAAGCGGCTTTGCTTTCGCTCGTTTCCGCCCCGCATGTAGCCGATGGCGTAGAACGAGGTGAGGATCCAGAGGAAGGAGGCCGAGGTGGCGAAGAGGAGCCCGGCCGGGTCCACCTTCAGCGCCAACCCGATCCCCGGCGCGATCTCCAGGAGATCCATCTCGTAGCGCTCCCCGGCCAGCACGCCGGGGATCATCATGGCCACGAAGGCGAACTTCAGCAAAGAGGCCAGGATCGTCCACGTGTCCCGGAGGTTCCGCCGCTTCTCACCGGTGAGGGGCACGGCCACCGCCGCAAGGGCGGAGACCAGGATGGCCAGGAGGGGCGCCGAGTGCAGGAGCTGGTCCATGGGTCAGCCCTCCAGCGGTGCCACGACGCTCTCCAGGAGCGCGCTGATGATGGCGAAGTTGAAGACACCCACCAGGATCACGCCTACCGCCAGGATGATGACGGGCACCAGCATGGAGGCCGGCGCCTCACCCACCGGGTGCTCCGGCGTGGGCTCGTCCCTCTCGCCGCCCTGCTCCCTGGAGGTCTCGGCCGGGTCTGAGCCCGGATCGCGGAAGATCATCTCCGTGACCCTGAAGAAGTACACGGCCGACAACAGCGATGACGCGATGATGACGGCGAACCAGACCCATGCCCCGGCCTCCACCGCTCCAATGAGAAGGTAGAGCTTGGAGAAGAAGCCGGCGGTGGGGGGAATGCCCACCATGGCCAGCGCCCCGATGACGAAGGCGTACATGGTCCAGGGCATGGCCTTGCCCAGCCCCTTCATGTCGGGGATGCGGGTCACGCCGGTACGCAGCCGCACGCTTCCCCCGATGAGGAAGAGGAGTCCCTTCATGAGGGCGTGGTTCACAATGTGCAGCAGTCCGCCGATGAGCCCGATGGGATTGGCCAGCCCGATGCCCAGCCCTACGTAGCTGATCTGCCCCACCGACGAATAGGCCAGCATGCGCCGGTAGTCGTGCTGCCCGATGGCCAGGATGGAGCCGTAGAGGATCCCCCCGGCCGCCAGCCAGCCCACCGTGGCGGTGATGGGCAGCGTCTCGGTGAAGAAGCCTGGCGGGTAGACGTCCAGGAAGAGGCGGATGATGGCGTAGGCCGACACCTTCGTCATGATGGGGGCAATGAGCCCGGCCACCGCCGAGGGGGCGTTGGTGTAGACGTCGGGCATCCAGAAGTGCATGGGAAAGAGGGCCATCTTGAGGCCCAGCCCGATGACCATGAGGGCCGCCGCCGCCATCACCGCCCGGTTCTCCACCAGCTCCGGCAGGATGCCCGAGAGGTCGGCCATGTTCAACGTGCCGGCCGAGAAGTAGAGGAAGCCCACTCCCAGGAGGTAGAGGCCGCCGCCGGCTGCTCCGATGAGGAGGTAGCGGAGGGTGGCGAAGGGCCCGCCCCGATCCCCGATGGCCAGCAGGGCGTAGGCCGCAAGGGCGGCGATCTCCAAGAAGACGTACAGGTTGAAGATGTCGCCGGTGAGGGCCATCCCCGAGAGCCCCGCCAGGAGGAGCGCCATGGAGGGGTAGGTGAAGGTGGCCTTCCCCGGAGACTCGAAGCGGATGGACCTGGGGGCGTAGAAGATGACCACCACCCCGATGAAGGTGATGAGGGTGGTCATGTACGCCGCCAGGTGGTCCAGGACGAACTCGATCCCGATGGGGGGGATCCAGCCGCCCAGGGCGTAGCGAATGGACTGACCGGTGCTCACCACCTCCCACATCCCCACCAGCGCCGCCGCGAAGGAGACCACGATGCCCGTGGCCGCCACGGCGTGGCCCGCCCGCTGGCTGCGCAGCCCCGCCAGGAGGCTGAGGAGTGCGGCGAGGAGGAGTGAGGTCGGGATCAGCGCGGGAATCTGGCTCACGCCGACTCCCGCATGCGCTGGATGATCACCTCTTCGTCAAGGCTGCCGTATCGCTTGTAGGTCAGCAGGATCAGCGCCAGCGCCACCCCGGTGATGGCCACCCCCACCACGATGGCGGTGAGGACGATCACCTGGGGCAGGGGGTTCATGTAGGCGGTGGGTTCGGTGCCCAGTTCCTCGCTGAAGACGGGGATGGTGGCCCCCATCTTGTTGGCCCCCTGAATGAAGAAGAGGTAGATGGCCGTCTGAAAAATGGTCATCCCGATGACCTTCTTCAGGAGGTTCCGCTTCATCGTCATGCCGTAGAGCCCGATCCCCAGGAGCACGGCGATGAGGATGTACGGATAGCGTCCCGCGAAGAACTCGATGGTCACCGGACGCCTCCCGCGTCGGAGGCCGCCCGGTTGGATGCGACGGGCCCCATGAGGTGAATCATTCGTATCCTCCGGTGGTCAGTGCGTCGTAGATGGCCACCAGCGCCCCCCAGACCAGGAATCCAATGAAGACTTCGGCGAAGAAGATCCCCCAGTAGCGGAGCTCCACCGCCTCCATGGGTGGAATGGCGTAGCCGTACTCCAGGAAGTTTCCGCCGAAGAGCTGCGGCAGGAAGCCCAGGAGGCAGAAGGCCAACGCTCCGACGGCGGCCAGGTAGAGCCCGGCGGACCGGGAGAAGCGCTCGTAGGACTCTTCCCCCTGCGCCACTCTCAGCAGAATGATGGAGGCGGCCAGCATGACGCCCCCCTGAAATCCCCCGCCCGGGTCGTAGTGGCCGTGGGTCACCACGTAGAGGGCAAAGATCTGGATGAGGGGCACCACCGCCCGAGACACCACGTCCAGGAAGACCGAGTCGTAACGGCTGGTCATGGGTCGCCCCTCCCCATGGCGTGTCGTCGCTCGTCGGGATCGTCCACCACGCCCTCGTCGTCCCGTCTGCGCAAGAGAATCAGCAGGCACGAGAGGGCGGCGGCCACCACCACCACGGCCTCGCCGAAGGTGTCGAAGCCCCGGTAGTCGGCCAGGACGGCGGTGACCATGTTGGGCGTCTTCGAGTCCACAAGGGCGTTCTCGATGTAGTAGACCGAGACGTGGGTGGACGCCGGTGACTGGGGATCGCCCCGCAGGGGCAGGTCCCGGGTGGCCCACATGAGGAAGCCGGCCACCATGGCGATGAGGATCACTCCGGCCAGGCGCATCAGTCCCCTCCCTCCTTGCGGCCTACGAAGCGCAGGGTCACCAGGAGGAAGATCCCCGTGATGGCCGCACCCAGCGCCGCCTCGGTCAGGGCCACGTCAGGCGCCCCCAGCTCGGCGAAGAGGAGGGCCATTAGAAAGCTGTAGCCGGTGAGGATGCCCACCGCCGCCAGGAGGTCGGAGACCTCCAGCGCCAGGACGGCGAACATGATCAGGACCAGCATGAGCCAGAGATCGATCTGCC
>SLNQ01000240.1 GCA_007132965.1 Gemmatimonadota bacterium
CCCAGCGCAACTGGCGTCTGGTGGTGCGGGGCGAGGCCGGAGAGCCCATCTACTCGGAGTGGATCCACCCCTCGGAAGGTGAGGTCTTCGTTCACAATGTTCTCCTCCGCTGAAGAACGGGAGCCCTGCCACACCGCCAGCTCGGAGGTGAGCATACGCACGGTCCCCCTCTCCTGTTCGAGGTGGGCCCCGGGCATCGTGTGCTGAAGAAGGCGGTTGTAGGCGACTTCGATTTCCGGACGACCGCGCTGCACATCTCCGAACCCTCCGACGCGGACTCCGTCTTCAGCATAGAATGACGCCGCCAACGCGGCATCTCCCGCGTTCATGGCCGCGGCGAATGCCAGCGTCTCCGCAATGATCGATTCCGTTTCCCTCTCGTTCATCGGTCCTCCACGCCCCCCCCGGGGTCCCCAGCCCGGGGAGGGGCTCGCCGGAACGTCGTCAGTTCTCCCGTCCCTCCGCCGGGAATCCGTCGGGAGGATCCACGAAGGCCACAAAAAGGAGGCAGGTGCCCCGGTCGGCGCACCGGGCGGAGTGGGGCACCTGGGGCGGCCCCCAGGCGTAGCTCCCGGCCGTCATGACCAGCGGCGGGTGCCCGTCGTAGTCGATGTGGAACTCCCCGGAGATGAGGATCATCCGTTCCGGAGAGGTATGCCAGTGGGCGGGCAGAGCCATTCCGGCGGGGATCCGATAGAGGACGTCGCTATGCCGTCCGTCAGGCCCGAGGCGGAGCATGGCGGCCTGGCATTCCTCGGGAATGAAGTCCCCGCAGGGAAACCACTCCAGGGAGGCGTCATCGGGGGTGAGAGCAACGGGGGCCTCGGTCTGCTGCCCCTCCAGCGGTTGGGTGGCGAAAGCCAGGCCTGCAGCCAGGACCCAAAGGGCGGCGCCGGCTGTGGAGGCCAAGGGGGTGAATCGCTTCATGGGTCTCTCCTCCGTGCATACGGCCCGGAGCACCCGGGCCATGGGTAACAAAGCCGTGCCCCCGGGAACCCCGGGGACGTCCGGTGCGACGTGAACCACCTTGCGATGCGGCCGTCGTCCGAGCATCGTTTCACCATCGTCCGGGTGCGCTCCCGCTCCCTTCGGCGGCGGAGGTCCCCGGGTCCGAGCCAACAAGGAGGCCCAATGTATACCCTCCGACTCCTGGGATCACCCATCCTGGAAGGCCCGGACGGCCCCCCTTCCGGCCGGGTCGCCCAGGAGCGAAAGATCGCCTTTCTGGCGGTCCTCAGCCTGGCCGAAGGACGCACCCTGACCCGGGACCGCCTGGCCGCCATATTCTGGCCCGAGTCGGATCAGGCCCGGGCCCGGCACAATGTGGCCGATGCGGTCTGGATCATCCGGAGCGCGCTTGGGGGCGGAGCACTGAGCGCTCGAGGGGATCGCCTCACCCTCAGCCCGCAGGTGGTGGCTACCGACGTGGAGGCCTTCCGGAAGGCCCTGGAGACAGGCACTCCGGGCCAGGCTGTGAAGCTCTATACGGGTCGCTTCATGGAGGGATTCCACATCGGCGGCGCCCCGGACTTCGAGCACTGGCTCGACGGGGAACGCGCTCAGCTGGACAGTGAGTACGAAGGGGCGCTGGAGCATCTCGTCGTGGAGGCCCTGGGCGCGGGCCGAGCGGCCGACGCCGTGGAGTGGGCTCGCCGACTGACGACCGTGGACCCCTTGAACACCCGCCGGGCCCTCCTCTACCTGGAGGCCCTGGCTGCGTCCGGAGACCCGGCCGGGGCCGTACTCCACGGAGAGAGCCACCGGGCCCTTCTGGACGAGGAGCTGGGCATCCCACCGCCCGGGGAGCTGGAAGAGCGGATCCGGGAGCTCCGGGCCGAGCCGGCTTCCCTCGGCGCTCTCCGAAGCTTGTCCTCCCCGCTCCGGCCGCGCCCTGAGGAGGGGTCCGACGCGGTGGGGACGTCTGGCCGGATGACGACTCAGGAGGCGATGCAAGGGTCAGCCGTCGGTCCCGATTCCGAACCGGAGCTCCAGCTTCCGGAGGGACCGCCATCGAGCCCGCGACCCGCACGCCGCGCCGGAACCCTCCTGCTCGTCACCGGGTTCGCCGTCCTCTTCCTGGCATGGCTCCTTCCTGGAAGGATCATCGATGCACCTCCGGAGCCCGTCTCCCACCGGATCGTGGTCCTGCCCTTCGAGAACCGGACCGCAGACCCGGGGCTGGATCTCGTGGGTCGCATGGTCGCCGATGCCCTCGTGCGGGGGTTCACCGACGCTCGGATCGGGGAGGTGGTCCTTCCTTCGGACATGATGGGTACGGCGGTGGGTACTGATGGGGGCCCGATGGGACCCGCCCAGGCCCGGGCGGTGGCCCGGCGCCACGAGGCGGGAATCGCCGTGAGCGGAACCATCGATCCTCGTCCCGGAGGCCCGGTCGTTTCGGCGACCATTACCGCCGGCCCGGATGGCCGGGTTCTCGTCGTTCTGGATCCGGAGCCCCTGGGGTCCGCCGGGATCGTGCCGGCCATGGAGCGACTCACGTCCCGTGCGGTGGGGTCGGTGGCGGCCCACCTGGGGCACGAAGCTCCGGAGCTTCCCTTCGTGGTCTGGACCCCGTCGTACGAATCGTATCGGGCGGCAGACCGGGCCACGACCCTATTCCTCCAGTTGCGGTACGCTGAAGCGGCAGTCCACTTCCGGGAAGCTTACGACCTGGACCCCACCGCCGTAGGCTACCTCCTCTGGGAAGGGGTCTCTCATTTCAATCTGTCGGATTACCCCCGGGTGTCGGCGATCCTGGACGAGCTTCGCCCCCGGAAGGGCCAGCTGGGACGGTTCGACGCCACCCAGTTCGACTGGCTCGAGTCCCGACTCCAGGGGGACGGGGCGGAGGCCCTCCAGGCCGCCAGGCGAGCCCACGACATCCACCCCCATTCAGGGGTGGGAGGGTTCCAGCTGGGGCGGGAGCTGCTACGCTCCGGGCATCCGGGCGAAGCGCTGGAGGTCCTCCAGGGTCTCGATCCGGATCGGGGGTGGCTGGCGGGCTGGCCGTTCTACTGGAGCCACCTGTCAGGAGCCTATCACTTTCTTGGCCGCCATGAAGAGGAGCTGGCCATTATCGAGGAAGGCTACCGGCGCCACGGGGAGCCCCTCCTTACGGCCCGCCTCTGGGCCCTGGGGGCCCTGGGCCGGATCGAGGCAGTCAGGGCGGCGATCCGGGAGTCGACGGATCCGCCCCGGCATGCCCTTGTGGCCGCACGGGTGCTCCACCGACACGAGTACCGGGAGGCGGCAACGGAGGTGGCCGAGGAGGGACTCCGAACGCTGAGGGCGGCCCCCCTCGTCCCGGAGTCGTCGCCTGCCGCGCTGCAGTCTCGTAGGAATCTGGAGGCTCGTCTGCTGCTCATGGCCGGGCACCTGCAGGAGGCCCACGGCGTCTTCCTGGAGCTCCTGGCCGGGGAGCCGACGGACCGGGATCTCCTGGGTTGGACGGGGGTGGTGGAGGCCCGGCTGGGAATGGAGGAAGAGGCCAGGGCCCGCATCCAGACCCTCGAGTCCCTGACCGGTGAGCCCTACACCTTCGGGGGTCACACCGTTGCCCGGGCCGCGATCCACGCCGAGTTGGCAGACGAGCCGGCCCGGATTCGCCTCCTCCTGGAACAGAGCCGCCAGGAAGGATGGCCCCTGGACTACTTCCACTTCACCCCGCTCTTCGATCCGGTACGGGATCACCCCGACGTCCGGGACTTCTTCCGGGAGGGACTCCGGACTGGGCTACATCATCGCACCCGCCCTTTGGCCTGGGACGACAGCGCGGCTGAAGGCGGCCCGGACCCCTCAACCAACGGGAGCACCCGGAGAGCAAGCACCAGCTCGTAATAGGTGAGGATCGCAAGAAAGAGGACGGGCCAGAGGCGATGGCCGGTGTCATCGACGAGGACGGCCAGGCCGACGGCTGCGGCCAACACCGGTAGGTAGACCACGAAGAATCGGGAGGCGGCCAGAGCGATTCCCTTCTCGAACCGCCCCTGGACGATGACGTCAGAGAAGGACGCCACCGAGCGGGCCGCGATCCATCCCACCGCCACCCATGGCGCACCCCCGAGCGCTCTGAGCACGGGTGGGACGACGGCGATGCTCTCCGGCGCCAGCACCCACGACACCGTTGCCCCGGTCACGGCCAGGAACCCCCCGGCCAAGCCGATCCAGAAGGCGAGACGGCCCAGGCGATGCATGAGGGTCGGCCCCGAGCCCGGCGCCAGAAGCAGGAACGCGCCAAAGAGGAAAGCCACCACCACGGCCTCGACCCAGAAAGCGACGAGCACCTCCTCGAGCTGCCAGGGCGAAACCAGGTACAGGGCCACGACACAGACGTTCGCCCCGATGACCCAGCGGCCGGAGGAACTGCGGATCCCGTCCAGGACGACACGATCAAGACGGATCTCGTTACGCTCTCGTCCTGATCTACCCATGGGCGTTGGGCTCCTGGGAATGGCCTTCTACGGGTCCGGCACCTCGTCCAGTGAGACGTGCATGTGCGAAATCCGCCATCGCTCGTCCTCGCCTTGGGTCCAGAGGCGGGTGATCACCTCGCGCCTGGGGAGCAGGTCCGGCTCGTCACGGTGCATCTCCATCACCAGTAACGCCAGGGCCATGGTTCCCGAAAGCACCCGGACCTCATCGACCACGTGGTGCGCCTCCGGAAATGGCCGGGGCACCTGACGGCACCGACCCACCACCGTCTCGCGGGAGTCCAGGTGGCGGCCCCTGGCGTAGAAGGTGAAGCCGTCGGCGAAGAACCCGGCCACCCGGTCGCAATCCGCGGCTGCCATCGCCTCGGTCATGGCGGTCTGCGCCGCCCGGACCTGGGGATATGGATCGGTGCCGGCTGTGTCAGAGGGTTGTCGGTTCCCGCGGTGCAGACCCGTGGTGTACTCGGCGCGGGGATGGATCCGGCCCCGCTTGATGACGGCCTCCACGGTCCGGAGCGCTCGGATGTCCACGGTGGGATCGCCTTCCAGCACCACCAGGCTCGCCAGCTTGCCGGGCTCGACGGTGCCGTAGTCGTCCTCACGGCCCAGTGCCAGGGCGCCGTTGAATGTGCCGGCGACCAGGGCTTCTGTCGGCGTCATCACGCCGGAATCAACCAGGCGTTCCAGCTCCAGGTGCAAGACCGGGTAATCGTCGTCTTCGGGAGCGTAGGTGTCCGTGCCGGCCGAAATGATCACCCCGGCCCGGTGCGCGGCGCTCACCAGGGCGATTGCCAGTTCCGGCGTGCAGCCACTGCCGCTGCCGCCCGGTCGCGAATGATGGTAGAGGGTGGCATCGAAGACGGTGCCGCGGCGGACCATTTCCTCGAACAGCGCCGCCATTTCGGGGCTGTCCGGGTCGATCTGGTCGGGGTCGATTCGCGGCCGGTTTTCGGGAGTGACCTCCGGGTAGTTAGCGGGATTCACACTGGCATCCTGAAAGGCCAAACCACAGGCATGCGAGATGACATCGACACCGGCACGCACCACGTCGATAGGGCGGGCCGGAAAGACGACGGCATGGCCCCAGACCTTGAGACCCTGCCGGTGCGCTTCTTTGGCAAGCGCTGCGGTCAGATCTGCCTCGACCCCGATGTAGAACTTGATGGCGCTGGCGCCGGTGCCGGCCGCCCGTGCCACATTGAGCGCCGGATCGTCGTCGGCCTCAACGGTTTGCAGCCAGGGCGCCTCTCCGGGCGGATAACCCAGGCTGCTCCGGAAAACAGGCGTAGCATTGGTCATGAAATGGCGCCCGCCCATCAGCGCGGCGAAGAAGACGTCAGGCCCCTTGCGCTCGCCGGTCAGAATGTTGTGGGTGGCCTTGCCGAAGATGCGGGCATCGCCGGCCATGTCGCGTGCGGCGACCACGCCGCCGTAGAGCATACGCTCCAACACCGTGTACATCGTCTCGCGGGACGGCGGATCCAGAGGTCCCGGAGAAATTGAGATCTGGCGGAACACGTTGCTGAGATGCGTGTGCGATTCGATCAGCCCGGGGATCAGGTAGCGCCCCTCCAGGTCGATGACGTGCGCGCCCTCCGGCAGCGCCTCCGTGCCGTCCGGGAACACGGCACCGATGCGCTCGCCCTCGATGAGCACCGTCATCCCCGCCTGGTGAACCCCTCGAGCGGGATCGATGAGGACGGCGTTGGTCAGCGCCAGAGGCCCCGGCGGGGCGCCCCCTGCCACGGTGCCTTCCCCGGATGCCCGGTCGACGCCGCCGGCCACCAAGGTGACCAGTAGAGCGCCGCTGAGCGCGAATGGACGAAGGGTCATCGGTCCCGCTCTGCCCCGGACGGGTTCCGGCGCTCGCGCAGCAACTCCAGCGAGCGGGCCGGGTTGAGCAGGCGGATGGTGCGACCCTCGCCCACAGTATGCTCGTCCGTCCCGTCGAGGATCAGTCGTCGCAGGGTGTCGATGTCGAGATCGGGATCCAGCGCCAGCAGCTTGGCCGCCAGGTTCGCCACCTGGGGGGCGGCCATGCTGGTCCCGCTCCCCGGCATCCGGTCACCGCCCGGCAGCACGCTCTCGACATCCACCCCGTTGGCGTACAGGTCGACCCTGCCGTAGCTGGTGAAGGGCGCCTGCCGTCCGGCACGGTCGACGGCACCCACCGTCAGCAGGTTCGGAAGCTCGAGGGACCCGGGGATCATTTCGATGAACCGATTGTCGGAGTCCGCGTTCCCGGCGGCGGCCACGAAGAGCACGTTGGCTGCGGACGCCAGGAGGCTCTCGAGCAACTCGGCGAGCTGGTCGAATGCCTCCCGTGCCAGCGCTCTGCGTTCCTCGACCGATCCTCCGATCCCGTTCAGCTCCATATTCCGCTCGACGTTCATCGGAGTGATGCCCCAGCTCATGTTGGCGACTCGCACGGAATGGCGCTCGAGATACTCGACGGACCGACTCCACGCCTGGTGATGTCGTTCGATGCGCTCCTCGTCCAGGGGTGCCGGGGGAATCCTCAGATCCATGGATTCCCGCAGGCCGAGAAGGCGGACGCCGGGGTTGCTTTCCGCCGCGATCCCTGCCACGTGCGTGCCGTGGATGTGAGCCTGGCACTGTCCCAGGCCTTCCAGGATCAGGTTGACCCGCGCCGGGTCGACGCTCGCCATGAGCTGCTGGACGCTTCGGGCTTCCGGTGTGTCGAGACCGGCCTGAAGATCGTAGAGGCCCTTGAAGGGGCAGCCCGACATCTCTTCGGGCAGCTCGCCGATGGGTCGGAGCATCTCCGGGGTCTCTCGCACCTCGCTGTCGAAGGCCAGGCCATGGACCGGACGGTCGGCCGGGGACTCCGGATCCACGAAGAGCCGGCCCCGGAACAGATCGGTGTCCAACCCCGAGTCCCATATGGCCACGAGCACCGACGAGCGCACCTCCTCGTCCGCGAGTTCCACCCCGCGCTCGGCCCAGATGTCGACCTCCTCCCCCGCCAGCGTCGCCAGATGCCTGTCGATGACCTCGGTCACGCTTTCGCCATAGCGGACCAGGTCGAGGTTGGCGCGGGCGCCGACGAGGTCGTAAGCGAGCCGGTCGGACAGCGTCAGATCCCGTGCCCCCGGATCGATCCGGGCCTGTACCGTTCCGCGCAGGAGCCCTTCCGAGAGGAGCGCGGCACTGCGGCGCAGGACCCGGAGATCAGGTTCCGCCACCTCCAGGGGGATTTTGGAGATCAGCTCATCCAGGTGGACACGGAAGACCTGCTCGGCCTCGCCTTCCTCTGCCTGCCACGCCGAGATCGCCGCGATCTGCACCAGCCCGAGGGTGTGGCGCGTGGTGGGATTGCCCTCGTAGGCGCGTGCCCGTTCGATCCGGTCGAGGGCCAGCTCGTAGCGCCCGTCCAGCATGGCCAGGTGGGCCAGCGTCTGGTAGTAGCGTCGGGTGAGGGAGCGGTCCTCGAACCGGTAGCGGTCGAGGTCGTCCAGGAGATCGCGCTCCAAGGCCACAGCCAATCCGGCAAATGCCTCCCGATCGTCCAGCAGCTCGCTGGGCGCGCGGTCGATCACGTAGCTGCGGGGCGGCAGCTCGTCGAGGCTCCGGATCACGGTCGGCCGGTCCGTCCGATCCGAGGCCAGGTCTTCCTCGCCCAGTTGCCGCCAGATCCGCTCCCGGACCTCCTCCAGCATCTCTACGACATCCTCCACAGTGCGTTCCGGGTCGTTGTTGTAGCGGAGGAAGCTTCCGCGAGCGGCCTCACTGGTACGTGCGACGGCCTCATTGACGATCTCCAGCGCGGCGGGGTGCGTCAGCGGGGGAGCCCCCGACACCTGATCTATGGCGGCCACCACCGCACAGCGCAGGGTCAGGGCGCCGGAGCCTTCGGGACAGGGCCCGCCCTGGTCATCCGGGCTCCAGCCCGAATCGGTGAGGAGTTCGATGGTGGCGGTCACGATGGCCAGATCATCGTCGTCGTAGGTGAACTGGCCGCGATCGCAGTCGTCGCACCTTACGTCGGGGACCGACTCTCCATCCGCGATGGCCGCCACCCAGCCACGGACCGAGTGCCCGTCCACATGGGACCGGTAGAAGGGTACGGGGCTGGTGAGTGCCCCATGATGGGTCCCTCCGAGAATGAAGCTTCGAAAGCCGGGAAGATGCGACCGGATCTCCGCCTGGTTCTCCCCGATGCGCCGGAGCACGTCGGGCTCCGGATCGCCCGAGGTCATCAACCAGAAATGTTGTGCCAGATCGCGGGCGTGGTCGAGCTGGTACAGGCTCAGGTTTTCGGCGGCGGTACCACCGGTCACAAAGAGCTCGGGTACGCCGCCGGATCCGAAGGACTCCCATCCGGGAGCTGCGCGAAGCACCTCGGGCACGCCCCAGCGGTCCGCAGCGACTTCGACCCAGGCATCAGGGCCATAGCTGCTGGCATCGTTGCCCAATCCGACGACCGAGGCCTCCGGATAGTGCTGGGCCAGCAGGCTGGCATGAAACGGGAGCCCCACAGCGCCGGCACTCGTACTGGCAACGAAGACCTGCTCCGGCGATTCGACATTGGATTTGACCCAGTCGATGGCGGACAGGGTGTTCGTCAGACCACGGTGATGGATGGTGAATTCGGTCCGTTCACCGTCTTCGTCTTCCAGTGTGTAGACCACATCCCGGTCTCCCAGGTGCACATCACCGGTGCAGACCGGGATTCCCACCATCGTGTAATCGGAAAACGGGTTCTCCGGGTGATCCGGATCCAGAATGCCGCCCCGTTGGGACGCGTCATGTGCGGGGGTGATCTCCGACGTATAGTTCTCACTCCCTTCCTGGCACAGCTCAGCATTCCAGCAGGCGCCGCCGCCATACAGGTAGACCAGCACGCGCTCAGGGTCGCCGGCCCTGGCGTAGAACTCGTATTCCGTCCCGTGGGCGCAGGTGGTCTCTCCGCCGGGTTCGAGGGTGTTCCATCCCTCGTCCAGCTCTGCGAGGCCGGGAAGCACTGGGGCTTCCCTGGTCTCCTGGGCCTGGACCACCGACGCCGCCGGAACGGCCAGGAGTGTTGCCGTCGCGAGGATCGCCATCGGTAGCTTGGTCATGATTGCCTCCGGGGATACGGTTCACGCTCTCTCGTTGTCCTGGATCAGGGGTTGCCTCGTGCGAGGACGGCCGTCTACGGGACCTGGATTGCCTCCCGAACCTCCTCCTCCGCCACGTCGCCCACCACGAAGGGCACCCGCCGGGTGACGGGAGGGGCGTTCGGTGTCCCCGACCGGGTCACGATCTCCAGCACGTAGACGCCGCTCTCCCCCGGCCGCCAACCCACGTCGAAGGTCTGACCCACGTCGAGGTGGAGCTGTGCGGAGACCGGGGTGCGCCGCGCCTCGGGGAGGTCGGCCCCGTCCCTGGCCAGGGGCCGCCACTGCGTCGGCTCCCCGTTTCGGAGAAGGCGCAGGTCCTTGGTCTCGTCCGGGCTGATCTGGAGGAAGCGAAGCCGGTACTCCTCCCCCGGCCGGAAGCGCTCCGCCGGCGGATCCACCTGCCCGTTCAGGGCGGGGGGCGAGTCCACCTCGGTCCCCCGGGTGGCCAGGAGGTAGACCCGGTCCCGCTCCCGGTCCCATGTCTCTCCAGGCTCGAGGACGAGAAACGGGCCGTAGAGGCCCTGGGAGAGCTCGTGGCCCACCTCGCCGTGAATGTGGTAGATGAAGCTCCCCGCCCGCTGGGGTTGAATGAGGACGGAGCCCGACTCCCCCGGGAGGATGGGAGGCTGCATGGCTCCCGGCAGCCCGCTCCAGTGCCCCACCCCGTCGTACCGGCTCCGCAGTTCCAGCCCGTGCCAGTGGACCGAGAGGGCGCTCTCGAGCCGGTTGTGCACCACGATCTCCGTAGGCTCTCCCCGGTGAAGGACCAGGGGGCTTCCGGGGACGCGGGTGGAGTCGGGGGGCGGGGGCTCGTCCCCTTCCTGCGCGACGAACCCCAGCTCGGGGTCGTCTCCGAAGACACCGGGCCGCACTCCGGTCCAGAGGTCGATCCGCCGGGCCGGGGGTGGATCCCCGTCGTCCCATCCCGGCGGCGGGTGCACGGTGACCCCCAGGAGGAGCCCGGCCATGTGGTGCATCTCGTGGTCGTGGTCGGGGTCCGGGGGCGGTCCCTCGGCGGGAAAGCGCTGCAGGGGCCCCATGTGCCGAACCATGTGGCAGTGGAAAAGCCAGTTTCCGGGCTCCTCCGCGGTCCAGGACATGCGGAAGGACGAGACGGCGTTGATCTGCTCCGTCACGACGACACGTCGTTCTTCCGGATCGAGGGGCGTGTCTGCATCCCCATTCCCCACCCCGTCCACCGTGAAGTAGAAGCCGTGAAGATGGAGCGGGTGTCGGGAGATGCTGGCGTTCAGGACCCGCCAGCGGACCGTCTCGCCCAGGTCGTATTCGAGGCGCTCGGTGAAGGGCCAGGAGAGGCCGTTGAAGGAGAGGAGGAGGATCGGGACGGGATCCTGGCGAACGGCCGCAGTGGTGACGAGGAAGAGCCGCTCCCCGGGATCCGGCGCCGCTCCCGTCGGGTCCACCACCAGGGCACCCACGAAGCCGCCCTCCAGGATCCCGTCCGTCTCCCCGCCGGGCGTCCACGTCGGAGCCGAGAGCTCGGCGTCATGGGGCTCGGTTCGTCCGAAGTAGATGGACGTGACCTCGGCCGAAGAGGTAAAGCGGGCCTCCCGCGTCTCCCCCGCAGGGACCACCAGGGAGTCGGCGAAGATGAAGTCGGGGGCAGCGGGAGGCGCGCCGGGCGCCCGCTCCACCCGGGCCGGATCCATGGAGCCCCGGTCCAGGAGCCCTCGGACGATGACCTGGCGGTCCAGGGTGTTGCGCACGGAGACGCGGACGGGGGTGCCGGCCGGGGCCCGGATCAGCGGAGCCGGTACCTGCGGCGGTCCTCCCACCTCGCGGAAGGCCGGGGTCTCGATGCGGGGACCGTCGGGCCCCCGGGGGTACCAGGCGGCCCGGACCGCCTCCAGCTCCACGCGGAACTCGCCCTCCACCACCTCCCCGGCGGGGGTCCGCTGATCGTTGGGCATGGCCACAGGGAGATCGCCCGGGTCCGACTGCGCCGGCTGCGAGCAACTCGCGATCGCCACGAGAAGGGGGAGAGCGATCGCGGGAGAGATCCGACTCCTGGGGCTCTTCCCAGGGTCCTTCGGACTTCCCTCCCGGCTTGCCCTGGCCGCTTGACCGCCACGCCCCGGGGCCACCTCAGCGGCGGTTCCCTGCCGCGGGCCGTCGGCGGCGCTGCGAGCGTTGGCGTGGGTCATGGCGACCTTCTCCCAGGCTATGGAGTCGTGCCACCACGGTAGAGCGGGCCACCGGGGGGCCGCCATCGCATATTCATGTGATGCATTGGCAGACCGCCTTCCAGTCCCGCGGCTTCCCGAAAGCTCCCCCCCCCGACCTCGCACTCTCCAGCCTGCCAGTGGACCTGCCCTCATGTTCGGGCGCAGGCGCAGCGCGCGCCGGGCTCCGGCGAACCCGGGGCGGTTCTCATATATTCCGGAGCATCCCGTGCTGCGGGTTCGTCGCCTCGCCGCAAACCCTTCACCAGGTGGATCCGTCCATGTCCAGAATCATCCCGATGCTCCTTCTCCTTGCGCCCCTGGCCGCTCACGCCTCTGCGGCCGACCCCGAGCCGATCCCGGCTTCCCCCGACCCGGAGGTGGTCCTGGCACGCCTCCTCGACTCCGACGCCATCCTCTCGGCCCGCGAGGGTCTCCGGGACCGGAGAGACGCGGCGGCGGAACTCCTCGTGGAGGTGGGAGGGATCGTGAGCCCCTCCGGAGAGGAGCTGGAGCGGGCCCGGCGGGTGGCCCGGGAGATGGAGGCCATAGGGCTCAGCCAGGTGCGGGTGGACGAGGCGCCGAACGCGGTGGGGATCATCCCGGGACGCAGCGGGCAGGCCGTGGTCTTCGTCTCGACGCTGGACGACCTGGCCACCGTGGCGGAGCACCAGCGGGCCGCCGGGACTCCGCCGGTGGTGCGGGGCGATTCGGTGGTGGGGCCGGGCACCAACACTTCGTCCGTCACCGTGGCCATGCTCGAGGCGGCGCGGGCGTACCTGGCCTCCGGGGTCCAGCCCGAGCACGACCTGATCTTCGTCGCGGTGGCCCAGGAGGAGACGGGGCTCCGGGGAATGTGGGCCCTGGTGGACGAGCTGGGGGACCGGGCGCTGGCCTACGTGGACATCCTCGGCGACGGCCGCTCCATCAGCTACGGGGGGCTGGCCATCCACTGGTGGCGGGTGGTGGGCGAAGGGCCCCCGGGACACTCCCTGGGGGGCGGACTTCCCAATGTGAACCTGGGACTGGCCCGGGCGGTGGACCGGATCCTCACCCGCTCGGCGGACTGGCAGGACCCCGACGAGCGGACCATCCTGAACATCTCCATGCTCCAGAGCGGGGCTGTCTTCAATCACAAGCCCGACGAGGGTTGGTTCTCCCTGGACGTCCGCTCCCTGGACCAGGAACGGGTCCAGTTCATGGAGGGCGAGGTGGAGCGGATCCTGGAAGAGGTGACGGCGGAGACGGGGATCCCCCTCCGGATGGAGGTTGAGCAGCAGGTCCCCGGGGGGCAGATTCCCGGGGCGCTGGAGTCCGGCCTGGTCCGGAGCTCGCTGGCGGCAGCCCGCACCCTCTCCCTCGAACCGAACCTCTCTCCCGCAGGCTCCGCCAACCTGAATGTGGCCCTGGCCCAGGGCATCCCCGCCATCGGGCTGGGAGGGGGTCGCGGAGGCGAGCGGGGAACCCCCGCCGAGTGGGCCGATATTCCCGCTATGATGCGCTCGGCGGAGCATGTGTTTCTGCTCACCCTCCTCCTGCCGGGGGTTCAGGGAACCACGGAACCATTGGTCGGCGCGGTCCGGGCCAGGTAGTCCGCCACCTCCAGCACGAACTCCCTGTAGTTGATCTCCTCATCAGGTCGTTCGGGCGACTCCCCGAGCCAGCAGTGGGGCTGTCGCCGGCCGTATTCCACCCGTGCTTCCGCAGGTGGATCGGCTACGGAGTCCAGGAACTCCTCGAGGCGGTAGACGGCCAGCTCCAGGTAGTACGAATCCATGTCGCCGGTGGCGATGTGCAGCTTCCCGCGTAGGTCCTCTCCGATGATGGACCAGTTCTGGCGCAGGTGGTGGTGGAGATCGACGTTCTCCCGCCAGTACTCCGCCGTCTCCCGGTCGATGACGCCGCTTTCGTGGTCCCAGATCGGGCGGGGGTACCCGTCCGGCCCCACGGGCCCGTGCGCCGCCTCCCATATGGCCCACTGCCCTCCCGACCGGCTGCGGTCCGCCACGGCGAGCTCGAAGTGCCCCTCCTGTCGCATGGTGAACTGGATGCTTCCGTCCGCGCTCCGGTTGCTGGGGCGTTCCACCCGGATCCACCCCTGATCCAGCTCGTACGCGTTGTCGTCTTCGTAGATGTTCACGATCTGGTAGGCGTGGAAGTCCACCGAATCGGGGCACCACGCCCAGCTGCCGCCGAAGTACTGCGGGTGGAAGATCTGCAGGGCCAGCGCTTCCCACCCACCTGTAGACCCCCCGGCGAGAACGCGGGACCACGGCTCGGCCACCATGCGGAACTCCGCTTCCAGATGGGGAATCAGCTCCTGCGTGATGGCGTCCCCGTACGGCCCAACGTTGGGGGAGTTCACCGAGTACGAGGTATCGTAGAAGGGGTTCGCGTCCCGGATGGTGACGATGAACATCCCGGGGGCTTCCTCGGACATCCAGAACTCGGAGAAGCCGGCCGTGCGTCCGCTTCCCTCCTCTCCCGGGGCGAACCCGAAGGGCGAGCGGTCTCCGGGAAAGTGTCCCAGGTTGAAGAGGACCGGGTACCGAGTTTCAGCCTCCGGGTCGTACCCTCCGGGCAGGAGCACGTTGGCCCCCAGGTACATGTCGCGACCCCAGAACTCCGACAGGAGGTCGCTGCGGATCTTCACGAACCGGACCTGATCCCGGTTGCGGGGATTGCCCAGCTCGAGCACCTCGCCTTCCTCGAGTGGCTGCATGGGGGGAATCACCTCGTCCAGGACCAGGAAGAACTCCTCGGCCCGATCGGGTCGGATCCGCACCGTCTCGACCCCCGAGTGGGCATTGCCGGGCGAGATCCAGACGTTCTGGCCCTCGCCGGTCTCCCGATGCATCTCCAGGACATGGCCATCTGCACGGTGGTAGGTGGTCCAGGCGCTGAGCAGAGCCTGCACCCGGTATTCGCCCTCAGGAAGATCTGCGAGCTCGGTCAGAGGATACCCACGCACCGGGTCCGTACCCGGCTCCAGCACCACCTCTGCGCCGGCTTCCAGGTCCCGGACATTAATGCCGAAGAAGGGCACGCCCGTCACGCCGACCCGACGTCGGGGTTCGGGGAGCTCCTCACCTTCGTCGGGCTCCTCCTCCCCTACGCGGTCGAGGACGACGTAGAGCCGGCCAGTCACCGGCGTCTCCATCCCGAGCTCGGCCATCCCGGCCAGCGTGCCATCGGGCAGCTGGACCCGGAACGACGGCCCGGTGGCATCCTCGACCGAGGGAGCCCCGCCGCCTGTCTCACATCCGGGCAGCAGGAGAAACGCTGTCAGGAACAAGAACAACGGCCACAAGGCGAAGCTCCGGTGCGGTTCCA
Source organism: Gemmatimonadota bacterium (assembly GCA_007132965.1). Classification (GTDB taxonomy): domain Bacteria; phylum Gemmatimonadota; class Gemmatimonadetes; order Longimicrobiales; family Gaopeijiaceae; genus PWLA01. Next base: position 15,070 of record SLNQ01000240.1, read on the forward strand.
CGGAGGGTTCGGGACGGCAACCGGATCTCACGGGTAGGCGGCGGGGCCATGGGCTCTGCGAGCAGGTCATTTGAATGGGTCCTCTTGGGAGGAGGGCCGACCGGGGGGCTTGCCGGACGGCACTGTGCGGACGGCGGGCCTCTTTCGAACTCGACGGCCCGAGGGCGCGAGGTCAGTGCGATAATTGCGATTCCCAGACCGCCAACCTACGATAGAATATGGCCGGCCACACCCATGAAGTCAGCCTCGCGCGCGTCGAGCGTCAGCTCACGTCAGACTGGAGGAACCATCAGGATTGATTCGTCCGGAATTCAGTTCGCTTTGGATCGAACGCTGGCCTTCTTTGCGTTTTCTCTCGTAGCCTTCCTTGCCGTCTTCGTGCTGGAAAATCCGCAGTCGGTTTCTGTGGACCTCCTGTTCTACGAGAGCGAGGTTCCGCTGGGATTGTGGAGCCTGCTCATGTTCTTGGGCGGAGTCGCGGTCGCAGCGGTGCCTGCCGCGCTCATGATGCGGAAGTCTCGCCTGTCGGGTGATCAAGGAGTGCTTGTGCTTCTGCTTCTTGTCCCGTCGTTCGCCCTGTGTGGGCTGGCACTTCTGCTGGCCTTCATCTAAAAGGGCTCGTTGAAGCCTACCCCGGGGGACGCGAACCGTGAGGTGCGGAACAGAACTCCAGTGGCCCGGCGCCAGGTCCAGGCCCCCCAGGCCCGGACGATCGACGCACGGACCGGCACTTGTCTGGGTCAGGGCACCAGGTACGCTCCGATGGACATCCCCCCGGGACCGGATTCATAGCCAAAGCGGAAAGTAAGATGCGGTCCCGCTCGCAGGAGGGCACCAACCACCCCCTGAATCTTCCACTCCGCACCGGGTGGATGGTCCACGAAATAGGTTCCCCTTTCTGTGATGGGTTCTCGGGGGTCATCGGGCCCCGCTGCGTCGTCCACGAACTCCCGAAGTCGGTGACGACGTGCGGTACCCGCCCCCAGCAGTACCGCGAATTCCGGGGTAAGAACGTACATTCCCCCCAGGTTGAAAATCAGCCACTCGTTCTCGTCCCGCAGGACCGCATCGGCGGGCCGGTTCTGGGAGACCCATGGAACGGTGCACTCCTCGAGGGCGTCGGGGCAGTAGTCGCTCCGACGGGAAAACCGCGGCGTGGTCATCTTCCCGTCCAGGAAAACGCCAATGCCCCGGTCCCCAAGAAAGCGCCACGCTCCCACCCCGGCCACGACCTCGGGAAGCACCCCGGAGTAGCCGAAGCCGGTGATCATGCCCGCACCAAGATCCCGCTCGGGCATCACCTGGGCTTCGAGGGGCGCTCCGCCAAGGACATGGAGGGACACGAGAAGGCACAGGAGCATGGGAACACGGGAAGGCCTCATGCGTATCTCCCTTTCGATCTGCTGGATATGGGTCCAGGGCGGGAATGGGAGCCCTGAACGAAGCGGCGGATAGCCCTGGACCCTTCCGGGCCCGCAAGCTGCGCCGTGACGGCCTCCCCAAGCTAATGGCCCCGGCTCCTCCGGAACAGGATCGTGGAAGGAGGAGGGTCCTGTCCGAGCGGATGGGCAATTCGCGGAGGCACCGCTCCCGCTTGCTGGACCCGGCCCCAAGAAGGAGGAACGCATGTCGGTCTGGGCCTCGGATCGTGGGCGAAGCGACCGGAGGAAGGGGCTGCTGTCCCGTCTTGGAGTGGGGATACAGGTGGCGGTCACCCTGGTTCTTGTCGCTCCGGGTCACGGCGCTACTCAGGAGCGCCCCAGCGTGGACGGGACGATCCGGGGGCAGGTGATCGACGCCCGGTCGGGGGTCGGCGTCCCCGGCGCCCTGGTCCAGCTTCTGGACTCCAGTGAACGGATCCGAAGCCAGGCCACAGCGGACGAAGAAGGTCGGTTCGTTCTCGTGCGCGTGAATCCGGGCTCTTTCCGTCTCCGGGTCCGCCACTCCTCCTTCATCGAGACCGTAACCCCTCGGTGGTGGGTGGAGGCCGGGGAGGTCCTGACAGTCTCCATCCGGGTGGATCCGGAGGTGATCCCCCTGGCCCCCCTCGAAGTCACAGCCCGGGCCCGCTCCCACTCTCCGGTCCTCTCCGGCTTCTATGACCGACTCGACCGCGGCGTCACGGGCACATTCATTACCCGAGACGAAATCGTGGAGCGGAACCCCACCCGGGTGACCGAGCTTCTGGAGCTCCTCCCGGGCGTAACGCTGGACCACGCTCAGGGAGGAAACGCACGGACCGTGGTCATGGCTCGGTCCCTCCCCGGGTTCGCGACGCCCCCGGGGGCCAGAGGCGACCACAGCTGTCCGGTCCAGATCTACGTGGATGGGATCCTGGCCACACGGGGGGGCGCCGCTTCCCCGGACGAACTGGCGACCCCGCTGGACCTGGAAGGGGTGGAGGTCTATCGTGGTCTGGGAGGGGTGCCCGCTGAATTCCTGACCCCGGAAGCCCGCTGCGGCGTAATCGCTCTCTGGACCCGCCGGCGGTGATCTCCCTCCCGGGTCGGAGCGGGAGAGGAGCCTCAAACCCTCAAGCTCCGCCCCCCGGGGAGGTCTCGATCACGATGGCTCCGGCCACGTGGACGTCGCTGGGATATCCGCTCAGCGTGGCAGCGGCCCGAGGCCCATCCAGATACCGGATTCGATGGACGCCCGAGATCCCCAGATCCCGGAGGCTCTCCGGCCCCCCCTGGTACCCCCGGTTGATGTACACCAGAACCTGTCCCGGCCCCGACAGGCCCATCACGGAGCGGGAATGAAGCCAGCGGGGACGGAGGCGGTCCACCGCCTCATAGAGATTGACCCCGGAGAGTTCCGCCAGTTCATCCTGGGTGATGATGGACGGGTTACTCCTCGAGGTGCGCTCGCCCGAAGCGCCACATCCTGCCACGAACACACACACCAGGAGAAGGGATCCTACGCGTATCCCAGGGGTTCCAACGTTCATGGGGCGAGCCTCTATTGGAGGAGGTCTGAGTGTCGGGCAGCCGGTCGATCTACCCCAACCGGGAACCTGAAAGAGAGACGTTGAGTACACCATCAAGAACTGCGTGTTTCCACAGGAGGCCCGATGCGAGCATACCTGAAAAGATGGTTTGAGATCCTGGCCCGCTCCGTCATGGCCGGGGGCGTGGCCTTGGCGCTCCTTACCGCCCTTCCGGCCTGTGAATCCAGCACGGCTCCTCGCTTCCCTCCTCCTGATTCGGAGTTCGAGGACGAGAAACCCGATGGTGAGGAGGAAGACGGCTGAGCCCTTCCCATCGGACTGCTGGTCCGTCAGCCTGCTGCTGAGCCTGGGTCTCGGTGCTTCGCACCATGTTTGGCACACACAGAAAAGGGGAGGCGACTTTTGGTCGCCTCCCCTTTTCCGACTCTTAGCCCGGTGCCGAGGGGTGGGGGAAGCCGTCCTCCTCCCCCCACCCCCCTGCCCCGCATTCAGTTCCCGTAGGTCCCCACGGGGGCCGCAAACGGGAAGGTGCCTCCGTAGGTAACGGGATCGATCCCCAGGATCTCGCCATCTCGGGCCGCCACTGGGAGCTGCAGGAACGACCCTTCGGTCAGGTCGCCCCATCCCCGATGGTGGAAGTACCACGGCGCCATGAAGAGCCCGGTGTACATCGTCTCGAGCCGGACTTCCCACTTGATCATCTCCCACAGGTCCCCGCACTCGCCGCTCGGGAGCCTGGGCACGCAGTCGGTGTTCGTGCCCATCGCGTCGGTGGCGTTCAACCCTGCCGCCGTCCGGGTCTGGTTGATGATGTCCGCGGCACCGGCCAGGTTGCCGGTCCGGTACAGGGCCTCCGCACGGAGCAGGTTCATCTCCTCGATCCGAATCTCCGGAAGGTCGTGCCGGTTCTCGGGGGTCGCGTTGTTCGCCCAGTCGTCCAGAGCGTGGTACCGGTAGTACGACCACCGGAACGATCCCCGGTCAGGCCGGACCCACTGGGCCGCGAACCCGCCGGGCCCCGTGGAGATGTGGAAGAGAGAGCCCTCATTCTCGGTCTGCTCCTCGACGGTCGATCCCTGGGCAAAGCGCTGGTCCGGAGTGACGATCAGGAACGGATCATCCGCCCCCAGGAGCGGATGCCGCTCCCAGGGATCCAGCGCGAACCAGCGCTGGAACTGGCCGGACTGATCGGCCATCCCCAGGTACTGGTAGCTCATCTGGCCCCAGGGACCGAGCCGGAAGATGTTCACCGAGGCGCTCGTGGCGGTTCCTCCCGCGAACTCGCTACCGGGATTCTGATCGATGAACCACGTCTCGGTGATCCCGTTGTCGATGTCCGAAAGGACGGCTCCCCAGTTCACGGCCTCCCGCTCCGCCGGCGTTCGCGCCATCGCGGCCCGGAAGCGGGCCCGGTAGGAGTGGATCAGCCGAACCAGTTGGTCGCCCTCCACCGACCGGGACATCCAGGTGGAGGGGATGGCTGCCATCTGGCCGGCCTGGGCCTCCGCGATGGCCTGATCAAAGTACCCCACCGCGGCATTCCACACCTCGGGGTAGGGGTGAAGGGTCACATCGTCGATCTCGATCGAAGGATCATAGATGTAGCCCTGATCATAAAGCGAGGCCACGCTGGCGTGAGCCAGGCCCAGCATGAAGAACCCGTATGCCCGGGCCCGGGCCATGCGATCGGGTGGCAGCTCGAGGGTGCCCTCATCCAGGGTCTTGAGACCTTCCACCGCTACGGAAACCGACCGCCACGCATCGGCCCACGCATTCCCCACGTTCTGGGAGTGGAACTGGTCCGCCAGCTGATGGTGGGCCCGGGACTTCGGCCAGCTCGAAAACTCCACCATCCCGAAGTTGGCTGCCGTGGCCGAATGTTGGTACGACAAGGTCATGAGGATCGGTCCGGGCCGGCTGTTGGAGCCGCTGATGGACCACCACGTCCGGTAGCCTCCCGCGATCAGGTTCTCGATGTCGCCCGCGGTCTGGAAGGTCCGCTCCCGGTCTGGGTCGTTTGGATTCTGAACCGAAAGGTCCGCACACCCGGTGACCGCCAAGCTCGCGAGGGCGGCCACCGCCAATAGTCTATGCATAATCATCGGTTGCATCCCTTAGAAGGTGATCTCAGCACCGAACGTGAACGTCCGGAAGGGCGGGTAGGCGAACCCGTCAACCCGGGCCAGGGCGGCGGACCCCGTCCCTCCGCCGGCTCGTCCGATGTCCGGGTCGTAGCCGTCGTAGTCGGTGTGGGTCCACAGGTTGTTGCCGGTCACGGTGAGAGCCAGTCCAGAGAGGCTCCGACCCACCGGGAACCGGTCCAGCACGGTCCGCCCGGGCCGGTATGTCACTCGCAACTCCTGCAGCTTGATGAAGCTTGCGTCATCGACGAAGAAGGAGCTGGGTCGCAGGCCGGAGGCTCCGTAGAGGGTCGAGTAGTAGCCCAGGGGCTTCTGGAGATCCTCGTCCACGTTCCGCTGGTCCATGATCCCCGAGTAGTCCTGGAAGGTGGCCCACTGCAGGGGCTGGTTGTAGACCGAGAACCCCTGAACCGAACGGAGCAGGCCGTAGAAGGTGAAGTCTTGCCAGGTGACCGTGTTCGCCCAGCTGATGCTGTAGTCGGGCGTGGTATCCCCCAGGGGGCAGAAGGTCGTGGGTTCGCCGGTCGCACGGTCGATGCACTGACCCTCGAAGGGCTGGCCCCAGAGGATCGTCTCGCCCCCGATGTCGAAGGGGGCCGCGGTCCCCCACCAGTGTCGGGTCTCCCCGTCTGCGTCCACATGGGTCTGCCAGCCGTTTTGCCAGCTCCCGGCGTCGCCCACCCAGACCATCAGCCCGTCATCGTTCACCTGGAACTGGTTGCAGTACTGCTGCGCCTCGGCGGGAAGGTGTCCGCAGTGCTCCGCGAACTGGAATCCGAAGAAGGTACCCAGCCGTTCGCCGCCCCGGACAAAGAAGACGTTGCCGAGCCCCTGCCCTGCAACACCATCCTGATAGGCGGGCACGTTGATCTCGGTGATGCGCTGTCGGGTCCGGTCGAAGAGGAATCGGGTGTTCCAGGCGACCGTGGGGGTCTGAATCACCTGGGCCCCCAGGGAGAACTCGATGGTGTTGCTCTTCATCGCCCCGGCGTTCCGCCACTGGTTGCTGAACCCGGTGAAGGAGAGCTGTGGCACCAGGAGGAGGGCGTCGTCCACCTCCGTCCGGGCGTAGGTCAGGTCCGCGAAGTAGCGCCCGGCCGTCAGGTCGATGCCCATCTCCTGTTCCGTGGCGACCTCGGGCTTCAGGTTCCGGTTCCCCAGGATTCCCGGGGAGATGGTGCCGGCGCTGACGTTGAAGGTCTCGTACTGGGCGGACCAGCGCGGGGTGTTCCCGGCTGTCCCGATGGAGTAGCGAAATCCCAGGTCATCGACCGCCTGAATGTCGAACCACTCCTCCTCGGAGATGATGTACTTCCCGGCCACCCGGTAGTACCAGGCCCGACGGGAGTCGCGTCCGAAGCGGGAGTTTCCGTCCTGACGGACCAGGGCGTCCAGGATATAGCGGTCCCGGAAATCAAAAATGGTGTTGAAGAAGATGCCCTCACGACGCTCGGGCTCCACGAAAGAGGAGCCGCTTCTCCGATCGCTTGGGGTGTTGTCGATGCTGAAGACCCCGTCGGCGACGAAGTCGGAGCTGTTCACCGAGCGGAAGATGTCGTCCTCCCGCTCGAAGAGGTACCGGACCGAGGAGGTGACGTCCAGGTCTCCGAACTGCTGGCGGGCCTGAACGGTGGCGGCGGCGTTCATCCCTTCGATCCGCCGGTGGTTCAGAGTGATGGAGCTCTGGATCTCGGACGCGTTCAGGTTCAGCAACCCCTTCGGGGTCCAGCCGGAGAAGTTCCGATCCAGCCGGTCAAAGGAAATCTGACCATCTACATCCAGCCAGTCGAGCGGCGACCACCGGGCCGACATGCTGGCCAGGAACCGGGCCCGGTCCACCGTGGGCCGGGTCTCCCGGATCGTGTTCAAGGGGTTGGCGTTATCGTTGTTGGGATCCGGCTTCAGTACGAAGAAATCCGGAAAGTCCGGATCCGGCGAGGCGATGTCCACGCCGGCGGGCATCCGGGTGAGCTGAAAGATGGGCCCGTCCCGCTCGTCGAAGGTGTTCATCATGTACGATGCCGACGCGCTCACGGTCAGGTCCTGGCGCATGGACTGGTCCACGTTGAGCCGGAAGGTGTTCCTCTCCTGACCCCCGTGGTTGGGCATGACCCCGGCCTCATCAAGGCGGCTGAAGCTTACCAGGTAGTTTGTCCCGCCCGACCGGCCGGCGATGGAGAGGTAGGAGTTCCAGGTGTCGCCGGGATCGAAGAAGCGGCTCACGTGGTCGAAGGTCCCCCCGGGCCAGTCGTGGTTCTGGACAGTGTTCCACAGTCCCGCGGACTCCCCTTCCAGACTCCGCTGGCCCGCGAGGGCCACGTTCGTGCAGGCCATGAACTCGCACGCCGTGCCTCCCGCGGTCAGGAACCTGCCGTCGTCGGTCATGGCGTAATGGTGCGCCTGCGTCAGGTTGAACCGGCCAGGAAGGTCGTTTCGCCCGAAGTTGGTCCGCAGCGTGTAACGCACCTGGTCGTCGGCCACGTCCCGGCCCCTCCGGGTGCTGATCTGGATCACGCCGTTGGCTGCTCGGGACCCGTAGAGGGATGACGCGGCGGCACCCTTCACCACCTCGATGGACTCGATGTCCATCCCGTCCAGGTCAAGGATCGAGGAGGACAGAATCACCCCGTCCACGATGTACAGGGGCTCCTGGGAGCGGCCGGCCGCATCGATGCTGGTGGCGCCTCGAAGGAGCACCGAGGGGGGCGCACCCGGACGGCCCGAGCCCGCTACGATCTGGGCCCCCGCGATCTTACCCGTGAGCATGGACGCGGGGTTGGCGCCCGCCACCGGAAGGTTCGCCTCGGAGAGGCGGTCCACGGTGAAGGGCAGCTTCCCTCGCCGCATCTCGCCCACCACGCCGGTGACCACGATCTCTCCCATGTCCAGGACGGCCCGGGTCAGGGTTGCGTCCACGGTCACGGTCTCCCCGGCTCCCACGGACACCGTCTGGGTCACCGTCTGGAAGCCCAGAAAGCTGATTCGCACCTCCCGCTCCCCGACGGGGATGCTTCGTATCGAGTAGGTTCCGTCCCGGGCGGTGACGGATCCTCTCTGCGTTCCCACCACGGACACCTGGGCGCCCATGACCGGCTCTCCGGTCGCGGCGTCGGTTACCGTTCCGCTGATGGTGCCCGCCTGCTGGGCCGCCGCCTCGGCGGCCGGCGCGGCGAGCACGAGGAGCCCGAGTGTCAGGGCCCCGATCAAACGCCAAGTCTTCATTATTCCTGCCTCCTGTCAAAGTGACATTCCCCGAGGTCGATCCTGCTCGAGGGGAGGGTGGCGCGGGGCAGGAGAGATCGGATCGCCCGATCGTCCTCCCTTCAGCCGCACCTGCGCGGCGGATCGCTGCTCACGGACCCCTCTCCAAGCCCCGACAGCCGGGGCATGGGGTTACTCCTTCCGGTATGTTCCTCCTTTGACAGGGTGTGGATGCCATGTCGCGCTTTCGATCAACAGAGCGTCCGGACACCCGGGGGGGAGGACCGCCCCTCGCAGGCCCGGTGGGGAGGTGAGTGTGACCGCTTTCTCCCGGAGCCGTACGGTGTATCCTGTCACCGGGGCCACTCACCTCGTGGGCACAGGTGTCCGTCTTCTGGACGCTATGTATTCCAGGTATCATAACGCCGCGTGTGGA
>SLNQ01000379.1 GCA_007132965.1 Gemmatimonadota bacterium
AGCGCCGCCACCACGATGGCGCTCATCGGGCTCCGGACGTGAAAGCCCGGGAGAATGACGGCGGTGAGCCAGACGGCCAGCGACAGGATGACCCAGGACAGGAAGAGACTCATGGCTTGGCTCCAGTTGGAGGTGAAGGGAACGTTCGGGGGCACCTCTGACCCCGGCCTTCACGTCCAGACTACTCCGGAACGGGAGGATGGTGCGAGTACGCCCCCGTGTCCCTTCCATGGCTCGTCCCGCAGGGTGAGCGTCCTGCGGGCCACCATACCGGAAGAAGCCGCCGCCGAGTGCCTGGCGCCGACGCGTTCGTGGAAGGTGACCGCACTTGCCGGCGAGCGCACGCCCTGAGCAGGTTGCCGGAACGGGCCGCCCGGGGATCTTGAGCCTTCCCGGAAAGCCACCTCCACCAACTCGCAACCAGAGTCCGGCCCCATGCCCAAACCCGACGACCTCGCCACCGCGTCCGCATACGGGGGCTCCGGATGGGAGCCCCGCACCCGCTCACTCCAAGAGGAGATCGGATCTCTCTGGGGCCCCTGCGGAATCGCTTCGGGGTGGGGTCCCCTCACCTCCATCCTCCTTCATCGTCCCGGCCCCGAGCTGGAGAACGTGGAGGAGCCCGGAGAGGCGCTGATGCTCGCGCCGCTGGAGCCCGGGGCGATCAGGGAGCAGCACGACCGAATGGCCGAAGCGTACCGCGCCGCCGGAGTCAGCGTCCACTACGTGGAGCCCGCCGAGCTTCCTCCGCCGAACCAGATGTTCTGCGCGGACCTCATGGTCATGACCCCGTCGGGAGCCATCGTGGGTCGGCCCGCCTCCCCCGTCCGGGCTGGAGAGGAGCGCTGGGTGGCTCGCCGCCTCGGCGACCTCGGCATCCCGATCCTCCGGACCGTGGCCGGCACAGGCGTCTTCGAGGGCGCTGACGCCCTCTGGCTCGACCAGGATGCGGTCCTGGTAGGGCGGGGTCTGCGGACGAACGAGGAGGGCGCCGCCCAGGTGGAGGCGACGCTCGCCGAACTGGGGGTCCAGACCATCCTCGTGGACCTCCCTCACGGCTCCATGCACCTCATGGGAGAGATCCGGATCGTGGACCGGGATCTCGCCTTCGTGCGAAGGGGTCGCTGCCCTTGGCGTGCCGTTCAGGCACTGGAACGCCACGGATTCCGGATCCGCTTCTTCCCGTCGGAGGAGGAGGCGCGTCGGGGCATGGCCCACAACTTCGTGGTTCTGGGACCTCGGAGGATCCTCATGCCTGCGGGAAGTCCCCGATCCCAGGCGGCCTACGAGGGGGAAGGGGTGGAGTGCCTCACCGTCCCCCTGGACCACATCGCCCGGGCGGCAGGCGGGATCGGCTGCCTGACGGCGGTGCTCGCGCGCGACGGCGCCTGAGGAAGGATCGGCGGGGAGCGCTTCATGTTCCGCAACGGAGCACACCCGGCTCGACCGTCTCCGGGCCCCCTTCCCTCCGGACCCTTGGAGGTGGTTCGAGTGTTGGGTCGAGTGGGGGTTGGTCTATGAGTGCGAAAACGTTGGATGGCCGTGAGATCGAGCTCAAGGGAGACCTCGTCGACCGCTGGCAAACGCGCCTCCGAGGACCGGTGTTCAGCCCCGGCGAGGAGGGCTACCGAGCGTCGCGGACCCTCTGGAACGCGATGATCGACCGGCGGCCCGCCGTCATCGTGCGCTGCCTCGGCACCGCCGATGTCGTCGAGTGCGTGCGATTTGCCCGTGAACACGACCTCCTGCTCTGCATCAAGGGCGGAGGACACAACATCGCGGGTCTGGCAATGGCCGACGGCGCCCTCATGCTCGACATGTCGCTCATGCGTGGCGTATGGGTCGATCCCCACGGGAGGATCGCTCACGCACAGGCTGGCTGCGAGATCGGCGACGTGGATCGGGAAACCCAGCTCCACGGTCTCGCGGCCGTCCTGGGCTTCGTTTCCACCACCGGCATTGCGGGACTCACGCTGGGCATGATGATGCGTCCAGCGCCGCCCGCACCCTGCCTGCCGGAAGATCGCCACGGTACGCCGGTGGTGATGGTACTGGCCTGTCATTCCGGCACGCCTGAGGCGGGTGAGAAGGCCGTGGCTCCCAACGCCCCGAGGACGACCAGGCCAACATCCAGTGGGCACGCGCCGCGTGGAACGACCTGAAGCGGTTCTCAACCGGCGGCACCTACATCAACTTCCTCACCGAAGACGAAGAGCCGGAGCGCGTGGAGGCTGCGTTGGGGGAGGCGCTCACGCGGCTGACCCAGATCAAGACCCGGTGGGATCCCGGGAACCTCTTCCGCACCAATCGGAACATCAAGCCGGCCTGACTTGCGATCGCACGGCGAAGACGGTAGCCATCGTACTGTCCCTTCATCTCGGAAGCTACCCCAGATTCCGGAGCGATCCATGAAGATCAAAGCAATTGTTCCCGTCCTGGCGCTCCTCCTCCTGGCGGGTGCTCAGGATCTCCGGGCCCAGGACTTCGAACGGGAGCACGCCTCGTACGACTTCCCCGCCATGGTGGACGGCCAGGAGTTCATCTTCACGTACCAGGGCACCCACGATATCCTCGAAGACCTCACCCCGGAGATCACCCACGTGGTCTTCGTGCAGCATGGAGCGGCCCAGAATCCGGTCACGTACTTCGACAACGCCGTTGCGGGCCTGGACGCCGCCGCCGCCGACCGGCCGGAGCTGGATCTCCACCGCCACGTCATCGTCCTCTCGCTGGCCGCCATCGGGGAGTCCCACGTGGAGGACAATCCGGACCGCTATGCGAACGGTCACTACCCGTATTGGCCCGGCGGGTGGCGGGGCGGCCAGAACTCCCTGAACGAGCCCTCGGTGAGCAACTTCGACCTGATGGACGTCATGGCACTCCACCTGGCGGAGCACGCTCCCAATCTCGAGTCCATGGTCTTCGTGGGTCACTCGGCCGGAGGACAGGTGATGAGCCGTTACGCCGTCGGCACCCCCATCACCGAGGATCTGGAGGCTCGCGGGCTCTCCGTCCGGTACATCATCTCGAATCCGTCCACCTTCCTGTATTTCGACCGCCGCCGCCCGGACTTCGAGACCGGGACGGGGATGGTGGACTTCTCCGGTGAACCCCCCGTCGTGGACGGCGAGGAGTGCCCGGGTTTCAACGAGTACCATGCCGGGTTCGAGGGTGACGTCCCCGAGTACATGGCCCGGCGACCGGTTCAGGAGATGCTGGACAGCTTCCGGGACCGAGAGGTCTATGTCTTCCAGGCCGCCGAGGACAACGATCCCGAGGGGGGCGCGCTCGCCCGGGGTTGCGGCGCCATGCTCCAGGGGGCCCACCGCCTGGAGCGTGGAGAGCGCTACTACGAGTACCTGGGTTCCTTCTTCGGGGAGGAGGTCTACGGGAACATGCACCTGGTGATCGTCCCGGGAGTGGGCCACGATCACGCCGGCATGTTCGCGTCGGAGGCGGGCAAGCAGATCCTCTTCCTCGACTTCTTCGACTAACAGGCCGATGGGATTGCCAGTGTCCGCCCTTCCACCACCGTCGTCGGCCCGTCCACCACCGCAGGGAAAATCCGTGAAAGACCGATCCCCCATCCCCGGAGCCCCCGGCGTGAACTCCGCGCACGGCAAGAGCGCAGGCCTCTCCCGTCTTCGGGCCCTCGTTCCAGCCGCCCTCCTGGCGCTCGTTCTTGCTGCCGGATGCGCCGAACCGGTGCCGGCACCGCTGCCCCAGGTGCAGGCGGTGCATGCGTCCGAGGGCGCGCTTCACGCTCCCCACGCCGTGGTTTCGTCGGCCAACGAGATATCGAGCCGGGTGGGAGCCGAGGTCCTGCGGGACGGCGGCAATGCCGTGGACGCCGCCATCGCCGTGGGCTTCGCTCTGGCCGTCACCCATCCCGCGGCGGGCAACATCGGTGGAGGAGGGTTCATGATCATCCGAACGCCCGACGGCGAGTCCACCGCCATGGATTTCCGGGAGAAGGCACCCCTGGCTGCCCACCCGGAGATGTTCCTGGACGAGGAGGGTGAATACTCCGCCGACATTCGCCACCGGAGCCACGTCTCCGTGGGGGTCCCGGGAACGGTGGCGGGCTTCGAGCTGGCCCACGAACGCTACGGTACGGGAGACTGGGCTCGCCTGGTGGAGCCCGCAGTGGAGCTGGCGCGGGACGGCTTCCCCGTCATGCCGGGCCTGGCCCGCTCACTCGCCGGCGTGCTTTCCTCCATGGAACCCTATCCGGCGAGCATCGACGCCTTCTCGAAGGACGGAGAACCCTACGAGGAAGGGGACGTCTGGGTCCAGCCCGATCTGGCCGCCAGCCTGGAGCGGATTCGAGACCAGGGCCGGGACGGCTTCTACCAGGGCGAAACCGCACGCCTGCTGGTTGACGAGATGGAGCGAGGCGACGGCCTCATCACCCTCGAGGACCTGGAACGCTACGAAGCGGTTGAACGCGAACCCATCCAGGGCACCTTCCGGGGCCTGGAGGTGGTGAGCATGCCTCCTCCATCCAGCGGCGGCACGGCGCTCGTCCAGATGCTGAACATCCTGGAGGGGTACGACCTCGCCGGAATGGGCCACGGCTCGGCCGCCCACCTCCACCACCTGGCCGAAGCCATGCGAATCGCCTACCGGGACCGGGCGACCCACCTGGCCGACAGCGACTTCTGGGACGTGCCGGTGGAGCGTCTCACCAGCAAGGAGTACGCCGAGGAGCTCCGGGCGGAGATCGACCCCGAGGCGGCCGGCGTGTCGTCCGTGGACGACGTGGAGGTAACGGCCGAGGCCGAACAAACCACCCACTACTCGGTCATCGACGCCGACGGAATGGCGGTGTCTGTGACCTACACCCTCGAACAGAGCTACGGTTCGCGGATCACGGTGCCCGGAGGCGGCTTCCTCCTGAACAACGAGATGGGTGACTTCAACGCGCGTCTGGGCCTCACCACCGAGGGGGGTCTCATCGGAACCGAGCCCAACCTTGCCCGCCCCGAACAGCGGATGCTGTCGAGCATGACGCCCACCATCGTAGCCCGAGACGGGGAGCTCTTCGCCGTGGTCGGAACCCCTGGGGGCCGCACCATCATCAACACGGTCCTCCAGGTCGTGGTAAACCTGGGAGCGTTCGACATGGACCCGGAGGCAGCGGTAGCCGCGCCCAGGATCCACCACCAGTGGCTTCCTGATCGCATCTCGCTGGAGCGGGCGCTGGAGGGGGAAGCGCTGGTGACGGCCCTGGAGGCGCTGGGGCACGAGGTCACCTTCCGGGGCGGACAGGGCACGGTTCACTCGGCCTTCATCGATGCGTCGAACGGCGAGCGCATCGGCGTCGCCGACCCCCGGGGCTCCGACGCGGCGGCGGCCGGGTACTGAGAGACTCTGGCTCGTTCGGGACGGCCAGGTCCTGGGGTGGTGGTGAACCCACCACGTCCCCCTCCTCAGTGGAATTCGGCGCGGGGGCCTACTCGCGAGGTGCCCCTCGAGGCTCCGCCTCTGCGGGCCTGATCCCATCTGCCGGCAGAGCCTCGAGCAGCACGGCGGCGAACGCCTCGATGAGAGAGCGCTTCAGATACGTCTTGCCCCGGACCAGACGAACGGTGCGGGCAGGGGAGGGCTCGACGAACGGACGCACCCGGTCCCTCTCGGGCCCCTTCAGGCCATCGACGGCCAGCCCCGGAAGGAGGGTCATGCCCCCGCTGGCATCCACCATCTGCTTCAGCGTCTCCAGGTTTCCGCTTCGGAAGGTCACCGGTCGGCGTCCGGCCCCCTCCCGGCGGAGATCCTCGCACAGCTCCAGAATCTGGTCCCGGAAGCAGTGTCCCTCGTGGAGGATCCAGAGGTCGTCGAGCTCCAGATCCTCGCGGCGCAGGCGGTCGCGCTCCAGGAGTGGGTGGCCCGGAGCCAGGTAGCCGAAGAACGCTTCCTCGAAGAGCTTCCGCTCAATCCACCCCCCCTCCCCCTCCGACGTGGCGACGACCCCGACGTCGAGGTGGTCCGCTGCAAGCCCCTGCAGGACCTGCTCGGTCATGAGCTCCTCCACCGACAGCGAGATCCCCGGGTACCGCCGGGAGAGATTCGAGACGAAGCGCGGAAGCAGGTACGGCGCCAACGTTGGAAGAACTCCCACCCGGAGATCGCCGGCGACCACCCCCCGGGCATCCTGGATCACCTCCTCGAACCGCCCCGCCTCCCGGAGCACCTGCCGGGCCTGGCCGACGATCTCGCGGCCCAGATCGGTGGGCTCCACCGGTCGTCGATCGCGGTCGAAGATCTGCACTCCGAGTTCGCGCTCCAGCTTGGCGAGCTGCGTACTCAGGGTGGGCTGGGTCACCCCGCACGAGCGGGCCGCGCGGGCAAAGTGCCGGTGCTCGTCCAGGGCCACGACGTACTTGAGTTGGGCCAGGTTCACGGGTCTGCTGCACGCCTTCCAGAGACATTGTTCACGTCAATGTAGAAATAAAAAACATCTATTTGACTTATGGCAACCCTGACGTTTTGTTGGGTATCCTTGCTGCGGACGAGGCCTCGGTATGCGTGCGGGCCCAGGTGACGAATCTCACCGAAACCACCAAAACGCCCCCACGAGGTCTTTCCGCTTCATTGTCGCCGCATCACGTCTTGCTTCGGGAGTGTCAGATATGTCGGAAGAGAAGGGTAGAAAGTCGAAGGCCGAGATCACCAAGTGCCCGGTGACGGGCGGATCCGACAACCAGGGGGTCGAGGACGCGACGATTCGGAACCAGGAATGGTGGCCGAACAAGCTGCCCCTCTCGGTCCTGGAGCAGAATTCTCCGCACCTCGATCCCACGGGCGGCGACTTCGACTACGCCGAGGCGTTCAATTCACTGGACCTGGCCGAGGTGAAGGCCGATCTCGAAGAGGTGCTGACGACGTCGCAAGACTGGTGGCCGGCCGACTACGGTCACTACGGACCCCTCATGATCCGGATGGCCTGGCACGCCGCGGGCACGTACCGCACCGTGGACGGACGTGGGGGAGCGAACGGGGGAACGCAGCGCTTCGCCCCCCTGAACAGCTGGCCCGACAACGCGAATCTCGACAAGGCGCGCCGCCTGCTCTGGCCGGTCAAGAAAAAGTACGGTCACAAGCTCTCCTGGGCCGACCTGTTCATCCTGGCCGGGAACGTCTCCCTGGAGTCGATGGGGTTCGAGACGTTTGGCTTCGGCGGCGGTCGCGAGGACCGGTGGGAGGCCGAGGACGCCTACTGGGGCGCCGAGAAGGAGTGGCTGACCAACAAGGAGCGATACAACGAGAAGGACGAGCTGGAGAAGCCCCTCGGAGCCTCCGAGATGGGGCTGATCTACGTGAACCCCGAAGGGCCCAACGGCCAGCCGGACCCGGAGTGGGCCGCTCACCGCATTCGCCAGACGTTCGGGCGCATGGCCATGACCGACGAGGAGA
>SLNQ01000253.1 GCA_007132965.1 Gemmatimonadota bacterium
CCACCTCTCCTGCGGCAGGCAGCCGGAAGCAGGCGCCGGCATCCGGAGATGGAGTGCGGCCCCTGGCCACCGCGGTGGAGGCGCTCACGCCCAGCGACCGGAGCGCTTCCACCAGCGCCTGATTCACCACCTGGTAGACGCCCCGGAGACCTCCCGGACTCCGGGCGGAAAGCACCAGGGTGTAGGTGAGCTCCCGGTCGTGGAGCACCTCCCGGCCCCCGGTGGGGCGCCGGACCACATCGGTTCCCAGGGCTCGAAGCGCCATGGGATCGTAGGCGCCCCGGGCCCGCTGATTGCGACCCAGCGACAGCGAGGGTCTGGACCAGCGGTAGATCCGGAGCGTTCCCTCGCCCTCGGGCCGTCGTCGGGCCAGGGCCTCGTCCACCGCCATGTTCCAGGCGGCGCCCGCCGGAGGGTCCCGGAGTATTCGCCAGCGCCGGGGAAGGGTCAATCCAACTCCAGGGTCTCGCCGGGCTTCATGACGTGGACCCGGGCCCGATTGCCCACCTTTCGACGAAACTCGTCGGTGTCCTGGGCGATAAGGTCGAAGGTGTCGTAGTGGATGGGTACCACCACCCGGGGATTGATGAGCTCCAGCGCCCGCACCGCGTCGTCGGGTCCCATGGTGAAGTTGTCGCCGATGGGGAGAAGGGCGATGTCCACCATGCCCTCCAGGAAGCGCATGTCACTCAGGAGGGCCGTGTCGCCGGCGTGGTACAGGCTGGTTCCGTCGAGGTGGAAGACGAACCCAGCAGGCACGGTGGTCCATCGCCCGCTCTCATCGCCGTGGACCTGTCCGCCGTGGAGGGCCGGGGTCATCTTGACCCGGCCGAAGGGAAAGTCGAATCCCCCGCCGATGTGCATGGGATGCACGTTCTCGATCCCCTCCTCGCCGGCGAACATGGCGATCTCGAAGGTGGACACCAGGGTGGCGCCGCTCTTGCGGGCCAGTGGCAGGGCGTCGGCGAAGTGGTCTGAGTGGCCGTGGGTGCAGAAGATGTAGTCCACCTCCGCGAAGTCGCCCACGCCCAGCTCGGTGTGGGGGTTTTCTTCGAACCACGGATCGATGACGATCCCGGTGCCGTCGTCGGTGACGGCGGAGAAGGTGGAATGCCCGTGATAGGTGAGCTTGGCCATGCGACCTCCTTGTTCCTGATCAGATGAGTTCGACCTGTCAGCTCTCGGCGCCGGCGTAGGCCTCCAGGGGTGGACAGGCGCACACCAGGTTCCGGTCGCCGTGGGCGTTGTCCACCCGTCGCACGGCAGGCCAGAACTTGTGTTCCCGGGTCCACGGGGCCGGGAATGCGGCCTGCTCCCGGGTGTAGGGGTGGTCCCACTCCTCGGCCACCACCGCCGCCGCGGTGTGGGGGGCGTTCCGGAGGGGGTTGTCGTCGGCGTCCATGACTCCCATCTCCACCTGCTGGATCTCCGCCGCGATGGAGATGAGGGCGTCGCAGAACCGGTCCAGCTCGGAGCGGGACTCCGACTCAGTGGGCTCCACCATGATGGTTCCGGCCACCGGCCACGACATGGTGGGGGCGTGGAACCCGTAGTCCATGAGCCGTTTGGCCACGTCCTCCTCGGTGATCCCGGTGGCCTTCCGGAAGGGTCTCAGATCGAGGATGAACTCGTGCGCCACCCGACCGTTGCGCCCCCTGTACAGGACATCGAACCGGTCTTCCAGGCGCTTGGCCATGTAGTTGGCGTTCAGGATGGCCACCTGGCTTGCTCGGCGCAGGCCCTCCTTCCCCAGGAGCGCCATGTAGGCCCATGAAATGAGGAGGATGGAGGCGCTTCCCCACGGAGCCGCCGCCACCGGTCCGATGGCCCGGTCTCCGCCCACATCCACCAGCGGGTGTCCCGGGAGGAAGGGCCGGAGGTGCTCAGCCGCGCAGATGGGACCCATTCCGGGACCGCCTCCCCCGTGGGGGATGGCGAAGGTCTTGTGCAGGTTGATGTGGCAGACGTCGGCGCCGTAGTCCGCCGGGCGACACAGTCCCACGTGGGCATTCAGATTGGCCCCGTCCAGGTACACCTGACCACCGTGATCGTGGATGACCCGGCACACCTCCCGCACGTGGGCCTCGAAGACGCCATGGGTGGACGGATAGGTGATCATGAGGGCCGCCAGGCGGTCGCTGTGTTTCTCCGCCTTGGCCTCCAGGTCGGCCAGGTCGATGTTCCCGTTGTCGTCGCACTTCACCACCACCACCCTCATCCCCGCCATCACCGCCGAAGCGGGATTCGTACCGTGGGCCGACGAGGGGATCAGGCAGACATCGCGCTCCTCCTCTCCCCGGTCCTCGTGGTAGGCCCGGATCACCAGGAGCCCGGCATACTCGCCCTGAGCTCCGGAGTTGGGCTGCAGCGAGACCGCCGGAAGCCCGGTGATCCCCCCCAGCCACCGCTCCAGATCCCCGGTGATGACCCGGTACCCCTCGGCCTGGTCGGCGGGAGCAAAGGGGTGCACCCGGGAGAAGGCCGGCCAGCTCAGCGCCATCATCTGCACGGCGGCGTTCAGCTTCATGGTGCACGAGCCCAGGGGGATCATGCTGGTGTTCAGCGAGAGGTCGCGGGACTCCAGCCGCCTCATGTACCGCAGCATCTCGGTCTCGGAGTGGTACCGGTTGAAGACCGGATGCTCCATGAAGGGAGTGGTGCGGCCGAGCTCGCGGGGGAAGGCGGGCTCGTCGGAGAGCTCAGCCGCCAGCCTCGCAGGATCAGGGGCCTCCTCGCCCTCGGGGGCGAAGAGGGCCAGGAGCTCGGCCATGTCCTCCGACTCCACCGCCTCGTCCAACGCCACCCCCACCGTGCTGTCGCCGAAGTCCCGGAGATTGATCCTCCGTTTCCGGGCCCGGGCCAGCACGAGGTCGGCATCCGGGGTCCCGGGTCGGATCCGGAGGGTGTCGAAGTAGCTCCGGGTGAGAACCTCGTGGCCCATGGACTCCAGGCCGCGGACCAGGAGACGCGTCAGGTCGTGGATGCGGCGGGCGATCTGACGAACGCCCTCGGGGCCGTGGTAGACGGCGTACATGCTGGCCATGATGGCCAGGAGCACCTGGGCGGTGCAGATGTTGGAGGTGGCCCGCTCCCGCCGGATGTGTTGCTCCCGGGTCTGGAGGGCCATCCTCAGCGCCGGGTTCCCGTCGGCGTCTACCGAGACCCCGATGATTCGTCCCGGCATACGCCGCTTGAACTCTTCCCGAGCCGACATGAAGGCGGCGTGGGGACCGCCGTAGCCCAGCGGAACCCCGAAACGCTGGCTGTTGCCCACCACCACGTCGGCGCCTACCTCGCCGGGCGGCGTCAGCAGCGCCAGGGCCAGCAGATCCGAGACCACCGCAACCCGGGCTCCGGCCTCCCGGGCCGCCTCCACAGCCGGCTCCAGATTCCTTACCTCGCCGTCGGTGGCCATCTGGGCCAGCAGAACGGCGAAGGAGGAGTCATCGATGGCGCCGAAGCCGTCCGCATCGCCGAAGAGCTGGGCCACCCGAACCTCGATGCCCAGAGGACGCGCCCGAGTCCGGACCACCTCGATGGTCTGGGGATGGCAACCCGCGTCCACCACGAAGACGTTCCGGTCTCCCTTCGCCACGTCCAGGAGCAGCCCCATGGCCTCGGCGGCGGCAGTGCCTTCGTCCAAGAGCGACGCGTTGGCGATCTCCAGGCCCGTGAGGTCCATCACTGCGGTCTGGAAGTTCAGGAGGGCCTCGAGCCGGCCCTGTGAGATCTCGGCCTGATAGGGCGTGTACTGGGTGTACCAGCCGGGGTTCTCCAGGACGTTCCGGAGAATCACCGGCGGGACCACGGTGTCGTGGTACCCCATGCCCAGGTACGATCGGGCCGGCGGGTTCCCTCGGGCGATCTCCTCCAGCCGGTCCAGGAGCCGAACCTCGGAGAGGGGCTCGTCAGGGAGGCCGGGAAGCTCGTCGGACCGGATGGTCGCCGGAATGGCATCGTCGGCCAGATCCTCCAGGGAATCGTAGCCCAACAGCCCCAGCATGGCCTCGACCTGGGCGTCATCGGGGCCCAGGTGCCGGTCCACGAAGCGATCGGTTCTGGTCAGGGGGGAAGAGGTGGGGGCGCTATGGTCGGAGTCCGTCTTCGGGGTCATGTCGTGTCTGGTCTGTTCGATGGAGCGGGGGCCGAGAGTCAGTCCTCCCCGATGAGCTTCGTGTACCCCGAGTCGTCCAGAAGATCCTCCAATTCGCTCTCGTCAGAGATCTTGAGCCGCACCATCCAGCCGTCACCGTACGGGTCCGAGTTCACCAGGGCGGGGTCGTCGTCCAGGTCGGTGTTCACCTCCACCACCTCTCCCCCCACGGGGGCGTAGAGGTCGCTCACCGCCTTTACCGCCTCAATGGTGCCGAAGACGTCTCCGGCCCCGAAGGAATCCCCCTCGGACGGGAGCTCCAGGAAGACCACGTCGCCCAGCTCGCCCTGGGCATAGTCGGTAATCCCGACGAGATAGACCCCGTCGTCGTCGGTGGGCTTCAGGTACTCGTGCTCTTCACTGTAGAACAGGCCGGCGGGGACATCTGACATGGGACCTCCGGAAAGATGGGTTCGATCCAGGCGCGAAGTGACCTCCGGAATAGAGTTTTTCCTTTGAGCGTCGTCAAGCGAAGGGTGGGCCCCCCGCTGGATTTCCGGAGCCGGATTGGCCAGATTCATGGGTTGTCGGACGGTTCGGCCCATGAGGGCCCCGCAAACACCGTCCATTCCACCTCGGACCGCAACCCCGAGCGCCGGAGGCGCCCCCGATGTCCACGATCCTGACCGACGGAACCCGCCCCCCCCTCACCCTCCTCTCGGACGAAGAGCAGATGTTCCAGGAGGCGGTTCGGGACTTCGCCACCTCCGAGATCGCGCCGCGGGTCGCCCGGATGGACGAGGCCCAGGAGATGGATGCGGACCTGATCCCGCAGCTCTTTGAGCTGGGCCTCATGGGCATCGAGATCCCCGAGCGGTTCGGCGGAACCGAGAGCTCCTTCTTCACCTCGGTCCTGGTGGTGGAGGAGCTCTCCAGGGTGGACCCGGCGGTGGCCGTCCTGGTGGACGTCCAGAACACCCTGGTCATCAACGCCCTGGCCCGCTGGGGCTCCGACGAGCAGAAGGAGCGGTTTTTTCCGCCGCTGGCCCGGGAGACGGTGGGTGCCTACGCCCTCTCGGAGGCCGGATCCGGATCCGACGCCTTCGCCCTGACCTGTCGGGCCGAGCAGGACGGAGACGAGTGGGTTCTGAACGGACAGAAGCTCTGGATCACCAACGGTGCCGAAGCGGAGCTCTTCATCGTCTTTGCCACCATGGATCCCGACGCCGGGTACAAGGGGATCACCGCCTTCCTGGTAGAGGCCGACACCTCGGGCTTCACCGTGGGGAAAAAGGAAGACAAGCTGGGCATCCGGGCGTCATCCACCACCGAGCTCATTCTGGAGAACTGCCGCGTGCCGGCAGCCAATGTCCTGGGTGAGGCCGGGAAGGGCTACAAGGTGGCCATCGAGACCCTCAACGAGGGCCGGATCGGCATCGGGGCCCAGATGGTGGGGCTGGCCCAGGGGGCCCTGGACCACACCCTCCGCTACGTGCAGGAGCGGGAGCAGTTCGGCCGTCCCATCGGGAAGTTCCAGGGCGTCCAGTTCCAGCTCGCCGACATGGCCACCGACATCGAGGCAGCCCGGCTCCTGGTCTACAATGCCGCTCGCCTCAAGGACGCCGGCGAGGATTTCCTGGTCCCGGCGGCCATGGCCAAGCTACACAGCTCCCGAATTGCGCAGACGGTATCGTCCACCTGCATCGACCTCCACGGGGGCTACGGGTTCACCCGGGAGTACCCGGTGGAGAAACTGTACCGCGACGCCAAGATCGGCACCATCTACGAGGGAACCACCAACATGCAGCTCCAGACCATCGCCAAGCTGCTCCTCCGGTGACGGGACTCGGTGTGGGAGCCGTCCCCCTCCACGCGGCGCCCGTGGCCCTGCTCTTCATCGGGGGCCTGGGCCCCGGGGAGTTGGCCGTCATTGTCCTCCTGCTGCTGCTCCTCTTCGGCTCTCGTCGGATTCCGGAGATCGCCAGAGGGCTGGGACGGGGCATCCGCAACTTCAAGTCGGACCTGAAGGACCCGGAACAGCTCGAGGACAGTGAGGAGGGCTCAGGGGAGGAGAACCACGAAGGACGCTGATCGAGCCTCGTCCCCCGCCGGGGGCAGCCCCACCTGGATGCGGCTCACCATTCTCTTCCTCACCGTCTTCGTGGACCTGGTGGGATTCGGGATCGTCCTGCCCCTGCTCCCCTTCTACGCCGACCGCTTCGGCGCCAGCGGCACCCAGATCGCGGTCCTGGTCTTCTCCTACTCGGTGGCCCAGCTCCTGCTGGCTCCGGTGTGGGGACGACTCTCCGACCGCTTCGGCCGGCGGCCCATTCTCATCATCGGTCTTCTGGGCTCAGCCGTCTCGTACGTGGTCTTCGCGTACGCCGGATCCATCCTGGCCCTTCTGGTCTCGCGGATCATGGCGGGGGTGGGAGGCGCCAACATCCCGGTGGCTCAGGCGTACATCGCCGACATCACTCCACCAGCCAAGCGGGCCGGCGGAATGGGCCTCATCGGAGCCGCCTTCGGGCTGGGATTCATCTTCGGGCCGGCTATCGGGGGGCTGCTGGCTCCGGTGGCTCCGGAGGCCCCCGGGCTGGCGGCAGCGGGGCTCTGTGCGGCCAATGCCCTGCTGGCCATCTTCCTCCTCCCCGAGTCTCTCTCGCCCGAGGAGCGGGCCGACCGGGTGCGCCTGCGGGACCCGGAACGGATCTCCCGGCTGGCGGAGCTCCGAGTGGTGCTCCGGAATCCCGCCTTTTTTCAGATCCTGGTCCTGTCCTTCCTCTTTACCGCGGCGTTCTCGGCCATGCACCCGGTCTTCCCCCTCTTCGCCTCCGAGCGTTTCGGGATCGACGAACGAGGGGTGGGGTGGATCTTCACCTACCTGGGCACGGTTTCGGCCATCATGCAGGGAGGCGTAGTCCGATTCCTGGCGCCCCGGATCGGGGAACGGGGCCTGATACGGCTCTGCTCGCTGCCCTTCGTGGCGGGACTCCTCCTCATTGCCCTGGCCCAGAGCCTACCGGTTCTCCTGGTGGCGCTGGCGCTACTTGCGGTGGGCTTTGGGGGTACGCTCCCCTCGCTGGTGAGCCTCCTCTCCAGGGCGTCCCCCGACGAGGTCCAGGGCGGCTCACTGGGCGTTGGGCAGAGCGTTGGAGCGCTCGCCCGGATCGCCGGCCCGCTTACCGGCGGTCTCGCCTGGGACCTGACGGGCCCCTCGAGCCCGTTCGTGGCCGGGGCCATCCTGGCCGCCCTGGGCGGCCTTCTCATGTTGCGACTTCCGGGGCCGGACGGGGAGGGCGCCTCCGAC